>DATJEN010000229.1:0-3703 GCA_035496575.1 Pirellulales bacterium | reverse complement strand
GCCGAGCCCGGCCGCGACCACAATTTTTGGATCGTGGAAGGTATTGCCTGCTACATGGAGTCGCTCACCGACGCCGGCGACGGCTGGGTGACCTTGGGCGGGGCTCACGCGGGCAGGATGGATGCGGCACGCGAGAGATTGCGGACCGGCAGTTACAACCAGCCGATTGCCCACCTGGTCGATCTCGGCATGACGCGCTTGCAGCAGGAGCCGCAACTGGCTGCCCTATATGGCGAGGCCGCGGCATTTGCCGATTTTCTCATGCACGCCAGGCAAGGCAAGTATCGCGAGCCGCTTGTTTCGTATTTGGAGTCCATTTATAGCGGGCACGCGACAGCCGGCACGCTGGCGGAACTCACTGGCGAGCCCTACGATAAGCTCGACCGCGAGTACCGCGACTTCATGACCGATGCCGTATCGGATGCGCCAGCCGTTGGCGCTCGTTAGTTCGTCGCCAGCTCGCTTTCGCGCGCACGTCTCGCCCGAGTGAGTGCAAATGCTCTCCAGTGACGATCCATCCTTGCGACGACGCACGTATATCGTGATCGTTGTCTTCGTCATGGTGGTCATCTTCAATTTCGGGCTATCGATGAACACGCGCCAAGCGATCGAGCGGCAACATGCGCTCGAAGCACAACGGCGCGAGGACGTGAAGCAGATTTTCGCGGAGCTCGAACAGAAGCGCGACCAGGCCAGCCGCATGCTGGACGAGGCGGAGCGGCGGTTGGCCAAGGGACCGGCGCCTGCACCCGCTGAGGCATCCAAGACTGAACCTTCGACAACGACGCCCGAGCCCAGCGAATCTCCGAAATGACTGCGCCCCGCTCACCTCAGCGCTATCGCTATCGGGCCGCGCAAGTGGGCTTGCTGTTGGCGCTGTGCACGACCGGCGTTCTGGTCTGGTACCGAAACCGAGAGTTCCGCGCACATGACACGCGCATGATCGAGCTTGACGGCCTGGCCGGCGAAGCACGCCAGCAGCGCGACCAAGCCGACCTGCTGCTGAAGCGCTCGCACGAGATTTTGCAGGCTGCCAGCGCCCACAGCGCCTCGGAAGACGAAGCCACTCCCGCACAGCCCGTCGAAGACGAGGCCGGCCAGCCAGCGGGCGAATCCTCGCCTTCCAAGGACCATTAGCTCGATCCTCTCTCGACCCCTCGCGCTCATACCGCTGCTTGCGCGCGGCGGGTATCATAGGGCTTTCCTGCCGTAGCCGATCGCAGCCGACGTCGGCCATCCCTTCAGTGGAGTTGCAACTGTGCGACCTTGGAAACTCTCGGAAGTTAACTACGCGTACGTGAAAGAACATCGCTATGAGGTTGCCGTGCTCCCGTGCGGCGCGACCGAACCGCATAATCTGCACCTGCCTTACGGCACCGACATGTTCGAAGGCGAAACGGTCGGCGAGAAGCTTTGCGAGGCCGCTCACGCCCAGGGAGCGAAGGTCGTCCTGCTGCCAACCATTCCCTATGGCACGGAAACCAACCAGATGGCGTTTCCGCTGGCCATGAACCTGAATCCCTCCACGTTGTTCGCCGTGATCACCGACCTGGTGAAGTCGCTGGAACGGCACGGGGTAAAAAAACTCGTGCTGCTCAATAGCCATGGCGGCAACGATTTCAAGGCCCTGTTGCGCGAGCTCTACGGCACGACCTCGGTGCACGTGTTCCTGTGCAATTGGTATAGCGCGCTACGCGATCTCGAGCAGGAAATCTTCGAGCACCCCGACGACCATGCCGGCGAAATGGAAACCTCGTTCGGCCTGGCATACTTTCCGAACCTGGTCGGGCGCAAGCCGGATGGCACGCTCATCGCCGACGACGGCAAGACCGCCAAGACTCGCTTCGAGGCCGTCAACCGCGGCTGGGTTTCGATCACCCGTCCCTGGCACTTGCTCACCACGAACTCGGGCTCAGGCTATCCACACGCGGCGACGGCCGAAAAGGGGCACAAGCTGCTGGAGCAAGTGGTGAAGCGCCTGGCGCCATTCTTGGTGGAGCTGTCGGCAGCCAAGCTCGACGAGAAGTTCCCGTTTTGACGCGACTTCCCCGAGCAATAGCCAGCGAACTTGCTCGTCACAGCACGTCAACCGTGGGCGTGCTCTCGAGATCCGATTCGGTTTCCAGTGGCTCGGCAGGACGGCCGTCCAGCCGTCCGTAACGTCGCAGCTCCGGGATGCCCATGGCCGCGACTGCCACGACGGCCAGCGTGCCGATTCCGCCGCTCACGACCGCGAAGATTGGGCTGGTCAAACGCGCAAGCGTGCCCGACTCGAACTCGCCCAGCTCGTTCGAAGCGCTAATGAACATGCCGCTGATTGCCGAAACGCGTCCCCGCATGCGATCAGGCGTGAGAATTTGAACCAGCGTGTGCCGCACCACGACGCTCACGCAATCGAAGGCCCCTGTCAAAAACAACGCGACAAACGAAAGCGGAAACGACCGGGATAGCCCGAACACAATGATGGCCACGCCAAAACCGGCCACGGCCCACAGCAGCGTTTGGCCGGCCTTGGCCATCGGCGGGCGATGCACCAGGCCCAGCGACATCGTAAGTGCGCCAATCGCCGGCGCGGAAGCCAGCCAGCCATAACCGGCCGGGCCGACATACAGAATTTCTTTTGCATAGATCGGCAACAGGGCCGTGGCGCCCCCCAGCAACACGGCAAACATGTCGAGCGCCATCGCGCCCAAGATCACTTTCTTGCTCCACACGAACGCGATGCCTTCGCCCAAGCTTTTGAGAGTGGCGCTATCATGGCGCCCGCTCTCCCGGTAGCGATCGACCCCCAGTAGCGCCACGATGAAGCTCGTGGCCGCGGCTGCCTGGCAGAAATACACCACGTAGGGGCGACCGGTGAGCGCCAGCACCCAACCTCCGAGCGCCGGACCCGCGACCGCGGCCAATTGAAAGCCACCCAGCCCCCACGTGACCGCGTTCGAAAAGATTTCGAGGGGCACGAGCTGCGGCAGAAACGAACTTTTGGCCGGCTGCAAAAAAGCCCGCGCCACACCCACGAAGAACAGGCACACGAACATGGCCGGTATCGGCAGCTCGTAAATCGAGACGACCGCAAGGCCCAGCGACGCCGCGACGGCCACCATCAACGCCCCGATGATCACGCGCTTGCGGTCGCTGCGATCGGACACGTGACCTGCCAACAGCGCGAGCGACAGCACCGGCACGACTTGCACCAGGCCCACCAGGCCGACGTTGAACGGGTTTTCCGTGCGCTTGTAAACCTCCCAGATGACCGTGACCGACTGCATTTGCAGTCCCAGCACCGACAGGACGTTGCCGATCCAATAGCGGCGGAAATTGGGGCGGCGGATCGCCGAGTAGGCGTCGTGCGACTCATCGGCCGCAGGAGCGGCATCCGGCGAGGGCAGGGGGTCTTCGGAGTCGGGCATTGAAGGCGAGATTACGTTTCGGTGAGGCTTCCGTGCGGCAAGCGCAACTTAATCCAGGGCAGGCTGCTCGGCCATCCCGATTCTAGGAGTCGAGTCCAGCCGCCAGGTTCGCGCCGGCCTACGTCGCGCGCAGCTCGTCAATCGGCGAACCTGACGAGGGCAGCGGGATCGGCCGCCCGGCGAAGTCCTGGAAGGCCAGGCCCGTGGGATCGATGCCCAGGTGGCGGTAGATCGTGGCGAGAAAGTCTTCCACGCCGACGCGCCGCTCGACGACCTCGGCGCCGTTGCGGTCG
>DATJEN010000228.1:0-6917 GCA_035496575.1 Pirellulales bacterium | reverse complement strand
TACCCGTGCTCGATTCCGGCGCGCGGGCGGCGACGACCACGTTCGCGCAGAAAAAGATCGGCGACGTGCATCTGACTTGGGAAAACGAGGCGTACTTGGAAGCGCGCGAATCGGGTGGCGAGCTGGAGATTGTCTATCCGTCGCTGAGTATCCGCGCCGAGCCGCGCGTGGCGATCGTTGACGCCAACGTGGACAAGAAGAAGACCCGCGCTGCGGCCGAAGCCTATTTGAAATTCCTGTACACGCCGGAAGGCCAGGAGATCATCGCCCAGAATTTCTACCGGCCCTACAAGCCGGAAGTGCTGCGGAAGTACTCCGAATCATTCCGCCAGGTCGAGCTGTTCACGATTCAGCAGATTGCCTCCGACTGGTCGGCCGCCGAAGCGCGGTTCTTCGCCGAAGGCGGCGTGTTTGACCAGATTTATAATTCCATTCACAAATAAGCTTCAGACTCTCGCGCCGCGATGTCACGCTCGAACCACCACATTCTGCCCGGTTTCAAGCTCAGCTTGGGATATACGCTTGTGTATCTCAGCCTGTTGGTGTTGATTCCGCTCGCGGCTTGCTTCACGAAGGCTTTCTCGCTTACGTTCGAGCAATTTTGGGCCGCCGTGTGGACCCCGCGCGCCATCGCGGCCTACCGCTTCACGCTCACCGTCTCGCTGCTTTCGGCCGTGGCCAGCGTGGTTTTGGGATTTCTGCTGGCGTGGGTGCTCGTGCGATACGAGTTCCCGCTCAAGCGGTTCTTCGACGCGCTGATCGATCTGCCGTTCGCGCTGCCGACCGCGGTGGCCGGCCTGGTGTACTCGGGCCTGTACGTCGAGAACGGCTGGCTGGGCCAGTTCTTGGTGCCGCTAGGGATTTATGGCGCGTACTCCAAGTTCGCGGTCGTGCTCGTGCTCACGTTTTTGGGCATACCCTTCGTTGTGCGCACGCTCGAGCCGGTGCTCGACAGCCTGGAAGCCGACTTGGAGGAAGCCGCGTACCTGCTTGGCGCGACGCGCCTGCAAACGTTCGCGCGAGTCATCTTTCCGACGCTGCTACCGGCTTTGATTACCGGCTTCGCGCTATCGTTGGCGCGCGGATTGGGCGAGTATGGCTCGGTGGTCTTCGTGTCGGGAAACATGCCGTTTCGCACGGAAATCGCGCCGGTGTTGATCGTCAACCGGCTGGAAGAGTTCAAGTATGCCGAAGCGACCGCGATCGCGGTGGTGCTGCTTGTGATTTCGTTTGGCATGCTGGTAATCATCAATCGACTCGAACGCTGGAGCAGCCGTTACTATGGCTAGCGTTCAACTCATGCATGCCCAACCAGTGGCGGCTCCGCACCGCGCAGGCGTCGCTGTCGCCAGGCGCGATCCCCTGGTGGTTCGAATCGGACTGACGGCTGCCGCGATCTTGATCATCACCGTGTTGATCGTGATCCCGGTTGTAAATGTCTTTTACCAAGCGCTGGCCAGCGGGGTGGGCGTGTACTGGAATAACCTGGTGGGCGATCGCGACACGCTCCACTCCATCCTGCTGACGCTGATTGTCGCGCCGGTCGCCGTGGTGCTGAACTTGATCTTTGGAATTGCGGCAGCTTGGGCCATCGCGCGCTTCCGCTTTCCCGGCCGCTCGATTCTGACGGCCCTCATCGATTTGCCGTTTTCGGTATCGCCTGTTGTGGCCGGCCTGATGCTGGTGCTGCTGTTTGGCATGCACGGCTACTTCGGCCCGTTCCTGAGCGAGCATGGCATCCGCATCATCTTTGCCACGCCCGGATTGATCCTGGCGACGAGCTTCGTGACGTTGCCGTTTGTGGCCCGTGAGCTGATTCCGGTGATGGAAGCCATCGGATCCGAGGAGGAAACAGCGGCGATCAGCTTGGGCGCGAATGCATGGCAGATGTTCTGGCGCGTGACGGTGCCCAACATCAAGTGGGGCCTGCTCTATGGAATCATCCTCTGCAACGCGCGGGCCATGGGCGAGTTCGGCGCCGTTTACGTCGTCAGCGGCCACATCCCGGGTCGCACGCTGACCATGCCATTGCGGGTCGAAAAGCTGTTTCAGGAGTACAATAATGCAGGCTCCTTCGCGCTAGCTTCGGTACTGACTCTGCTGGCCCTGGTGACGCTGTTCGTGAAAGTGCTTCTCGAGCGCAAAACGCGCCGGGAGCTTGCAGAAGCTGCCCTGCCCGCCGCACCAGAGCGAGGTGGCGTATGAGCATCTCGGTCAAAAACATCAGCAAGCATTTCGGAACTTTCACGGCGCTCGACAACGTCAGCCTGGAAGTGCCCAATGGCTCGCTCTTGGCACTGCTCGGCCCATCGGGCTCAGGCAAGACGACGCTGCTGCGGATCATCGCCGGCTTGGAGGTGCCCGACTCCGGCTCGGTGATCTGCCAGGATGAGGATGTCACTCAGCGCAACGCGCGCGACCGCAACGTGGGCTTCGTGTTTCAGCACTACGCGTTGTTCCGGCACATGAGCGTGTTTGAGAACATCGCGTTTGGGATGAGGGTCCGCAAGCAACCCAACAGCTTGATTCAATCGCGCGTAACCGAGCTGTTGCAGCTGGTCCGCCTGGACGGGCTCGAGCGCCGCTATCCATCGCAACTCTCCGGTGGCCAGCGGCAACGAGTGGCGCTGGCCCGAGCGCTGGCGATTCAGCCCAAGGTGTTATTGCTGGACGAGCCATTCGGCGCGCTCGATGCCAAGGTGCGGCAGGAGCTGCGCAGTTGGCTCAGGCGACTGCACCACGAAATCAACATGACGAGCGTATTCGTCACGCACGATCAGGAAGAAGCCTTCGAAGTGGCCGACGAAGTCGTGGTGATGAATCACGGCCGCGTCGAGCAAGCCGGGCCTCCCGACACGGTGTTCGAACATCCGGCCAATCCGTTTGTGATGGATTTCTTGGGCAACGTGAACGTGTTCCATGGCCGCGTTCAGAATGGGCGGGCCGTCTTGGGCAGCGTCGAAGTCGACTATCCCGAATACCCGCATCAAGAATCCCGGCCAGCCACGTTTTATGTGCGGCCGCACGAGCTGGAGATCGAACATGCGCCCAACGGCGCTGCGAGCCTCAAGGCGCGTGTCGAGCGCATCAACCCGGCGGGCTCGGTCGCCAAAGTGTTTTTGATGGCCTCCGATTTCGGCCTCGGTTTGAACGTGGAAATCAGTCCCGAACGTTACCTGGAATTAGCGCTGAAGACGGGCGATACGGTGTACGTCTCGCCGCGCAAAGTGCGCGTCTTCGTGCCCGAGTACGTGATTTAAGCCTCGCTCGCGCAGAAAGGAGCGGCAACGATGTCCGGAAATTCGTCAGCCGACTCCCCCTTGGCTGTTACCCGCGACGCGCGCCAGCTCGAGCCGGCCCTGGAACATATTCGACAAGCGCTGCTCGGTCTGCAGTTCGGACAGGTCTCCGTGATCGTGCAGGATGGCGTCGTCGTGCAAGTGGAACGAATTGAGCGAAAACGATTCCGCCGAGGTGAACGTTAAGGGCGCGAAGCGCGTCGTTACTTACAAGATCCAACCCAACCGAAATGACCCACCGGGGGACATGGCCCCGCAGCCGACCCGACCCATCGGGAGGCTTCCGAGCAATTTCCTTTCTTCGCTGACTGGCATACCAGAGGCGACAGAGACTTTCGAGTGGAGAGTCCGCGTATGCCTCGCCTTCAACCCGCCAGCAGTTCACAGCCGCTAGTGTGTCACGCGCCTCGATTTGCGTGTTGTCTGGCTGCGTGTTGTAGCGCCTAGCTCGGCGATTCGAATGGGCCACCGCCGTGGCTCGTCAGCGCTTCCATCGGTTGACGCGATTGCGCCCCATGGTCCCCCCTTAGGCCCGCTGCCAGCATTTGTGTGCTGCAAGAATTGCAAGAACCCTCAAACATTACGACCCAAAAAAAGATTTAAACGGAGATTTACGATGTTTACCATTTTTGAAACCGCCGACGAAGCTCGCCACAGCGAGCTGCGCGAGCAAATTGTCGCCGCGATTGCGCAACATCATGTGCCCTCGCTGCGCGGAATCACCATTGAAGTATCCGAACGCCAGGTCGCGGTTCGCGGCCAGGTAACCTCGTTTTATGCCAAGCAGCTCGTGCATCACAGCGTCCGGCGACTGGCCGCGGCGAGCGAGCTGGTCGACGAAGTGCGCGTCGTGACGCCCGCGTCCTTTCGCGACCACGCTCGTCTCGGCCGCGCAGCCGCCGCCGGCGTGGCCTTGTTGATGGCGGTCGCGTTTGTCGGCTGCTCGAAGAGTGAATCGCGTTTACCGGTCCATCCGGTAACGGGACAAGTCACGTTCAATGGCAAGCCCGCCGCGGGAGCCGCGGTCGTCTTTCATCCGAAAAACACCGCGACCAACCCCACGGCCCAAGCGAAAGCGGATGCCCAGGGCAACTTCAGCCTGACCACCTATCAGGCCGGCGACGGCGCGGCGCCAGGCGAATACGCCGTCACGGTCGAGCTGCGGCCCACCGTCACGATCGAAGGTGGCGAACTTGGCCTGGGCCAGAACATCCTGCCGCCGCAATACAGCTCCCCGAAAACCACGCGCATCTCAGTCAATGTCGCTGAAGGCGTGAACAGCGTTCCCATCAAGGTCACGCGCTGACACAAACTCTCATTCCGTCCAACCCAAACTTGCAGAATAGGAATTTCGAACCATGGCCCCAAACAAGAACCCCCGTCTCGCCTTCACGCTCGTTGAGCTGCTGGTGGTCATCGCGATCATCGGTGTGCTCGTCGCTTTATTGCTGCCCGCGATTCAAGCGGCGCGCGAGGCTGCCCGCCGCACCTCGTGCAACAACAACCTGAAGAACCTGGGCATCGCGGTGCTGAATTTTCATGATTCGCATCGCAAGCTGCCCACCAGCAATCGTGCCGCCGGCGTGACCAACGCGCCGCGATACGCCTGGTCGACGTTGATGCTGCCCTACTTCGAAGAGCAGAACGTGTATGACCTGTATGACTTCTCGAAGAACTGGGATGCTTCTACCGCCCAGGCCCCCAAGTCGATTCCCAATTCGCAGCTTGTCAGCACGCGGTTGGCCGTGTTCGAGTGCCCCTCCGTGCCTGAAGATGCTCGGCTCGATGGCGACTTGCAGTATTGGACACAGTCGTACACGGACTGGAAGTCGAGCCAGGTAGCAGCGCCAACGGACTACGCGCCCATTACGCAAGTCGAATCGAAACTCGTGCAGTTCACCGACGCGGGTGGCCAGGCCATCGTGGATCAAGATCCCAGCCCGACGCAAAAGCTCGACCGCACGGGTATGCTGCTGCGAAACACCGTGGCCACCTTGCGTCACGTGACCGACGGCACCTCGAACACGATCCTGCTGGCCGAGTCGGCTGGTCGACCCTATGTGTACCGCAAAGCTGGCAGGGCAGGGGACCTTACGGCCAATCGCGTGAATGGTGGCGGCTGGTGCCGGCCGGCTAGCGAGTTTGGCCTGATGGGTTCCTCCGAAGATGGCCTGCAGTTCCCCGGCGCATGCGCCATCAATTGCGCCAATGGCGAGGACTATCTGAAAGGCGGCGCTGACGACAAGGGTATCGTGCCGCTAACCTTCGGTGCGCCCTATGGCACCAACGGAACGTCGGCCACGTTCGCCTTCCATCCCGGTGGCGCAAACATCCTGTTCGGGGATGGCTCGGTACACTTCCTCAACGATTCGATCAACATTCGGGTTTACGCCCGGCTGGTGACGCGCAAGGGTGGGGAAGTCGTCAGCGACGGCGATCTCGATTTGTAAGAGCGGCCGGTTTGTTGGCATTTGGATTCTGGACACGGAAAGCCCGCGCGGGCGTGTGGTTCGGCTCGCGCGGGCTCTTTTTTCGCGAAAAGGAAGGGCTGCCAGTAGCCGTAAATTGCTTGCCCCGCCGCGAATCATTGCCTCATAATTCCTTTGGAGGCGGAAGATTCGTTCAGTAACGAAAGGCACAAACCATGAGGCGGATTGCAATCCTGTGCGGGCTGCTAGTGCTGTTGATCGCGAGTCAGGTGGTCGCCGAGCCAGCCGCGGCAAGTGGCTCTTCAGCGGCCCAGCAAAACGATGCCTGGCGATTCAAGTATCACCAAGGGCAGTGGTGGTACTGGCTGCCGAGTGAGAGTTGGGTGGTTTGGAACGGGCAGAGTTGGACGCCTTACCGCGCCGCGAGCCAGCAAAGCGTCGTGCGTCCCCAGCGGACCTACAGTTATAACTCAGGCGGCTACGGCTATCCCGCGGACCAAGGGAATTGGGGCCCGGTGCGCTACAACCAATGGGGCCAGCCGCAGTATCCGTATTCGCAGCGCCGGTCCGGCTTACGGCAGCTAGGGCCGGTGCCGGCCATGGGCGGCGTGCGATCACTTCCGGGCTGGGGCGGCGAACGCTAGTAAATCGACAGGCAGTTGAACGGACTCCGGCCGCGGGAAAAACGCTTGCAACCACGCCAGTTTTGATGCAAAGGGCGGTCCTCCCTTCGCCCCGTCGCGGCTGGAACAGCGCGCTCCTTACACTCTACCGCGGCACAAGATACGTGATATCATAAGGTCGGGTAAAAGCACCTCTTTTTTTCTTGTCTACGCTCGATGGCCAAGCTGAAGGTCAATCAATTCGTCGAGCTGGTCAAGCGAAGCGGCCTGGTCGACGACGCGCGACTTAGCCAGGCACTCTCCGGCGTTGACCTCATGACGGTCAACGACAGCGGGATCGTCGCTTCCAGCTTGACCAAGGTCGGCCTGTTGACCGAGTGGCAGAGCGAAAAGCTCCTGCAAGGCAAGCACAAGGGCTTCTTTCTCGGCAAGTACAAGCTGCTCAACCATATCGGCGCAGGCGGGATGGGCAGTGTCTACCTGGCCGAGCACACGGTCATGCGCCGCCGCGTGGCCATTAAGCTGTTACCCAATCACCTCGCCAACCAGACTTCGTATCTCGATCG
>DATJEN010000227.1:0-12814 GCA_035496575.1 Pirellulales bacterium | reverse complement strand
TTTCGTCGCGCAACACCGAATCGCGATTGAACCACAGGAAACCCAGAGTGATCGCGAGAATGACCGCCAGCCAAAAAACCGAGTTCAGCCGCGGCCGGGCAGCCAATTTCGGCGCCTGAGCCGGGCCGCCGGACGGTTTATCCATCGAAAAACATTCCTTTCTAGGGGGTCGCTTGAGCACACGCCCAAATCAGCTTCTGGCAGGAATTGTATCCCCGCAGGCGGTGTTTTTCGACCCCGCCATCACTCAGGCGGAACACGCCTGGCCGCGTGCCTTCAACACGAGTTGCACCGCTTCGTATCGAGTTCCCCGCGGCAATCGTTCCAGAAGAGGCCGAATTCGCGCGACTCCCGGCGATCCAATCACCGCATCAATCTGGCGAATTTGTTCTTCCGAAAGAAACCAGTTGGCTTGGATCGGCAACCCGGCATCCGCTGCCCGCAGCGCGTGATCGAGCACGACTTCGCAGTCTAGTGCGCGAATCGCCGCGCACTCGTCGGGCGTAAACCCAGCGCACAGCAATCGCCACGTCCAATAATGCGTTGGTTGCTCGAGGGTCCGCTCGGTTGCGCCGTCAACGACCGCGGCGTCAATCTGTGGCCGCTCAACAGCATGCGCAACACTCGTTTGGTCTTCCGGCGCTCCAGGTGACTGCCGTGATGGCGTCGGCTCGGGCACTTCGGAAACTGGCTCCAGCTTCGCCGCCGACTTGCCGGCCTTCGACACGCGTTGCTGCGGCGGAATGAGCCGCCGCGCAATCGGCTCGGCGATAGGCAGCGTGGGCAGAGAATCGCGCCCGCCATTCATGATCTCGGACCCGCGGTCCGTGAGCGCGAGTACCGGCCGGAAGGGCTCGAGCTCGTTTTGTTCGAGCAACCCGCACACCAACAGGGCATCGATCAATTGCGCCACGTCCGTTTGCCTGGCATGTGCCAGTAAGCCGAACGTGCTGAGCTTGTCCAAGCGGTTGCGCGTGACCCCCTTGGCGGCCGAGCCGCACAGCATCTGGGCCAGCAGTTGCTTTCCGCAGCCACTGCGCGAACGTGA
Organism: Pirellulales bacterium; assembly: GCA_035496575.1. GTDB lineage: Bacteria > Planctomycetota > Planctomycetia > Pirellulales > PALSA-1355 > PALSA-1355. The sequence continues at coordinate 11,766 of DATJEN010000227.1, read as the reverse complement.
TACCCGCGCGACGCCGCTGAGCACCATGCGCACCACGTCGACGAGGGCGGCGCTCGTCGGCGCGCTCGCGGCGCCCGGGCGCGAGGTCGGACCCGAGCGGGTGCAATTGTCGCAGCGGCCGCAGGCGTGCGAGTCATGCTGCCCGAAATAGTTCAGGATCTCCTGCTCGCGACAACCGCGATGTCGCGCAAAGCGCAACACGCGCTCGAGCTTTTCATATTCCGAATTCTTGCGCTGCTCGAGCGCTTCGAAATCGATTTTCAAGTCGTCGAACCGCCGGGTCCGATCGCGCACGTGAATCGCCCGTCCGCGAAACGGCGGCACGTAGTCGAAGGCCGCCAGGCTGGTCAACTCGCGCAAGTGCCGTCCCAGATCCGCGAGCGTGTACCCCGGCAACCTTGTGAGCAGCTCGCGCGGTTGCAGATAGCACCACTCATTCCGCTGCGAGCCGACCCATTGCTCCACGGCCCGCAGCACTTGTCGTTTGACCTTGGCTTGCTGCGGCAACAGATCGACCAAGGTTGGCAAATCACTGTTGAGTCGCACCGCCGCGGTATTTTCGGCTGCCTCCAGGCGCTCGAGCACTCCGCCGCTCTCGAGCAGCTTTTCGCAAGTGCCAATCGCTTCGGCCCCGATCTGCAAGTTGAGCGCTTCCTTCACTTCTTGCTGCGTGAGCTCGATGGGGTTCGTGTTCAGGCCGCACAAAAACCGGTGTACCTGCGCCACGACTTCGCGCGAAGGATACGCGCTTTCGATGAAGAATTGGTGAATGTTGCGATCGCCTATTCCGAACAACAGCAGGCAATCGGAGCGCTGGCCGTCTCGGCCCGCCCGCCCCGCTTCCTGGTAATAGGCCTCGAGGCTGCCGGGCAAGTTGTAATGAACGACAAAGCGCACGTCCGGCTTGTCGATGCCCATGCCGAAGGCCAAGGTGGCGACCGCGATTTGCGTGCGGCCGAGCATGAAGTCGTCCTGTGCCGCGCGCCGCTCGTCGGCCATGAGCCCCGCATGGTAGACCGTGGTCGGCCGCCCCGTGCGAGCGGCAATCCGCTCGCCCAGTTCTTCGCATCGCTTGCGCGTCGAGGCATACACGATGCCGCTGCCCGGCGTTTCGTCTAAGAAACCAAACAGCGCCTCGTCCTTTTCGCGGTCGCTCGAGCAAGCGCGCACGTGATAATGCAAGTTCGGACGAGAAAACCCGGTAATGAAGACCGCCGGATCCTGGAGCGCGAGCAGCTTGACGATGTCCTCGCGGACGATTGGCGTGGCCGTGGCGGTGAGCGCAATCGTCCGCGGCTCGCCCAACAAGCTGCGGAAATACCCCAGCCGCGCGTAATCTTTTCGGAAATCGTGCCCCCACTCGCTGATGCAATGGGCTTCGTCGATCGCCAGCATCCGCAAGTCACTGCGCCGCACCGCATCGACAAACCGGTTGCTGCGGAATCGCTCGGGCACGACATACACGAGGCGGTACTCGCCGGCGGCCATGCGTGCCAGCCTCGTCGAAAGCTCGTCGGACGAAAGCGTACTGTTGATAAAGGTCGCCGCCAGGCCGCGCTTGGCGAGCGCGTCGACCTGGTCCTTCATCAGGGCGATGAGCGGTGAGACCACCAAGGTTAGCCCGCCCCGCGCGACGGCCGGCAGCTGATAGCACAGGCTTTTGCCGCCGCCCGTTGGCATGACGCACAAACAATCGCGACCGCCCAGGATCGTCTCGATCACTTCCCGTTGGCCGGGCCGGAAGCTCGACAGCCCAAACGGCGGCAGATACGATTCCAAGTCCTCCTGGCCAACCGTGCTCATGATCGTTTCTCATCCTGTGCTCGCGCGGGCCAATTCGACCGCGATGGCGCCGCATTATCCCGAAGCACGGTTGAGCGAACAAGGATCGTGGTCTCTCGTTAAATTGGTAACCCTGCAATGGCCGCCAGCGAACTCGATCTTCCGAGCCGTCGCGGAGCCGTTGCGGTCGTCGTTCGCCAAGGCAAGTTGCTCGTCATAAAACGGGCAGAAATCGTGCGCGCGCCCGGCGCGTTCTGTTTTCCGGGCGGCGGGATCGAAGCGGGTGAGAGTGAACAACAAGCGCTCGTGCGCGAGTTTCAGGAAGAGCTCGCGGCGGTCATTCAACCCGTGCGGCGCTTATGGCACAGTGTCACGCGGTGGGGCGTGGAGTTGGACTGGTGGCTCGCCTATTTGCCAAGCGACGAGCAGCTCGTGCCCAACCCGGCCGAAGTCGAATCGGTCCACTGGCTGACGGCCGCCGAAATGTTGGCCGAGCCGCGCCTGTTGGAGAGCAATCGAACTTTTCTGGATGCGATCGCGACGGGCAAGATCGAGCTCGACCTCGGAGCGGGCGACTAGCGCGGGAAGAAGCGGCGATTGAAGATTTCCGGATCGAACGCATCGCGCGGCACGAACTCGTCGACCGAATCATTCGCGGTAGCGGGTTCGATAGGACGCTCGCCGGCGGCTTCTCCCGGCGCCGACTCGGGGGTTTTAGTATTCGGTGGCGGCTTTTGGTTGGGAAAGCTCTCGGACCACTCGGCGGCTTCGACCGGAGTCGTTCTTGTCGAACCATTGCGTATCGCACGGCTCGCGTGGCCCGGCCGCGGCACCGTTTGCAGCAGTGGCGCGGTGCGCTCGGCGAGAGTCGGCTCCGGGGGGGCCGGCTTCTTCTCGGCCGAGACCAGGTAAACCCATTGCACGAGCTGCTTGTATTGAACCTGCTCCCGATCCGTGAACACCGGATTCTTGAGTGATCCATGCGGCCGGATGGGCGCCGTGAGCAGCTTGCTCGCGGCCACCTCCGAGCGATCGATCACGGCCAGCACGGCTTGCAAATTGGCCTGCGTGGCGTGACGGCCGGCCAGCCGATTGGGTGTGATGCGTTCCAGCTTGAACTGAGCTGTGCCGCGCGGCCCGTGACAGCCCGACTTCGCGCAGTAATTGAGCAGCATGGGTTGGATGGTGTTGGTAAACGATTCCACCGACCCGTGCGGAAGATTGCGCACCAGGCCGTCCAACTGCTCTCCGCTGGCGTCGCGAGCGCGCCCACCCTCCGCCGGTTGGCCAGGCGGCTTCTCCTTGGCAAGCGCCAGTCGCGGCTCGAGCAAGCGAATCCGCGGATGCGATGGATCGCACGCGCGGGCGGCCTCGATTTCCTGCTCGGCGTGCTCGATCAACTGATGTTTGATGCACCACTCGGCCAGCTCCAGGTGATCGAGAGTCCGCCCTTGTTCGATGGCTTGGCGCTTGAATTGGTAGCATCCATCGAGATCGGGGCAGACAATCGACACCTCCGACCGCTTCACGCGAATTTCCGAGTCTTTCCCCACCACGTCATAGCGGTCTCCGGCGGACGTGATCGTGCCGCGAATGATCTCGCCGTTGGTCAGCAGCACGACGCCCTCGCGCGGCTTGAGTGAAAAATCGTCGGCGCCGTGCGCGCAGAGCGCCGCGAACGTGACGAGAACTCCATGCGCGAAGAGATGGGAGCGGATCATGGACGGCGAAGGGTAGATTCGCCGACCGGCTCCGTCAAGGTCGAGGGGCGCAAGCACCAGCCGCCGCATCAAGCACGCTGAATACGAATGGATGAATCGAGATGCAAGGCCCCCAGCTTCTTCTCCCAATTTGCCGCGCCTGCCTACCCATAGTTTGACCGGGCGCCTTCTACTATCATGAACGGGCTCAGCTCGGCTAGCACCGCCAGGCTGACCTTCTTTCCAAACCACACCGAACTGGCCATGGCCCTAATTCAGTTGTCGAATGCATCGGGCGTGAGTGAGGACGTGATTGTCGAGCAGGACCGCGTGGTGCTCGGCCGCCATCCCGACTGCGACGTCGTGCTGGATTCGGCGTCCGTCAGCCGGCAACATGCGCAACTCATCCGCGAGGACGGCCGGTTCTTCATCGAAGATCTGCACAGCCGCAATGGCACCTTCGTCAACGGCCGGATTATTCAAGGACGCCAGGCGCTTGGAGATGGCGACCGCGTCAAAATCTGCGATCTATCGTTCACGTTCTACTCAGACCAGCCGGCGCCCCCGCTGGGCGCCCTGGTGGGCGGCGAGAGCTCGCTTGCGCTTTTGATCGACGATGCGCCGAGCCCCTCAACATCCACCATCGTCTCGAAGCTGGATGTTGGCATTAGCAACTCGGGCGTGCGTCTGACGGTCAATCCTGAGGTGAAGCTGCGCGCCATGATCGAAATCGCGCACAGCCTCGGTAAGGCGGTGAGCCTGGACGAGGTGCTTGCCAAGCTGCTGGACGGCTTGTTCAAGATTTTCATCCAGGCTGACCGTGGCTTTGTCGTGTTGCGCACGCCCGACGGCGTGCTCGTGCCCAAGGCCGTCAAGCATAGCCGGGCCAACATGGAAGAGCACATGCGGATCAGCCGCACGATCATCAACCAGGTGATGAGCAGCCAGGAAGCCGTGCTGTCGGCCGATGCCGCGCACGATGCCCGCTTTGACACCAGCCAAAGCATCGCGGACCTGCGTATCCGCTCGGTCATGTGCGCGCCGTTGATCGACAGCGAGGCCAATTCGCTGGGCGTCATCCAACTCGACACCAGCGATCAGCGGCACCGTTTCCAGCAGGACGATCTGGACGTGCTGGCGAGCGTCGCTTCGCAGGCGGCCATCGCCGTCGATAATGCGCAATTGCACGAGAATGCCATGCGGCAGCACGCTCTCGAGCGCGACCTGGAACTCGCGCACAAGGTGCAGCGCGGATTGCTGCCCGCCGCGCCGCCACAAGTCGGCGGCTACTACTTTTTCGATTTTTACGAGCCCGCCAACCAGGTCGGCGGAGATTACTATGACTACGTCGAGCTGCCCGGCGGCCGCATCGCGGTCGTCATTGGCGACGTGTCGGGCAAAGGCGTCTCGGCCGCTCTGCTGATGGCCAAATTATCCGGCGAGGTGCGTTATTGCCTGGCCAGCGAACCCACTGCGGCCGCGGCCGTGAGCCGCATCAATGCCAGTTTCAGCGGCAGCGGCTGGCAAGATCGCTTTGTCACTTTCGTGCTGGCCGTCCTCGATTCCGAACGTCACGAACTGACACTGGTCAACGCCGGACACATGCCTCCGTTGTTGCGGCATAGCCAGGGCATTGTGGAACCCATCGGCAGCGACGAATCCGGACTGCCCCTGGGCGTCGATGCGACTTTCCAGTACGAACAGTACACGCGGCCCATCGCCCCGGGTGACTTTCTCACGCTGTTTACCGACGGCATCAGCGAAGCCATGAATAGCGAAAATGAGCTGTACGGCCTCGCTCGTCTGCACGACCAACTGGCGGCCAGCGCTCCGGTGGCCAGCTTGGGCCGCTTGATTCTGGACGACGTCAAACGCTTCGTGGGCGGACGCGCCCAAAGCGATGACATGTGCCTCGCGTGCTTCGGGCGGGCGCAGGACTAAGCTCGCTCGGTCGCGGCCCGGCCGCTTTGCTCGCCTACGCCAGGTGTTGCCGACGCAGTTGAGCGAACAGCTCCAGCACGCCCTTGGCATGCCCCCCTGAATCGATCAGTCCACCATGAGCAAACGTGTGCGGGTGGCGGTCGGAAAGCTGGTTCCACACGATCGCTTGCACGGGCTGTTTTGCCAAGAGAACCGGCAGAAAGTTTTGCGCCCACACGCGCTGCGCCGCGCTCGACAGCGTTGCGTCGGCCGAGTAGTTGATTGCGCGCGCCGTGGATCGCGCCAGCGGATCGGGCGCGGAAGAGCTCGGCGCGGTGAGCGTGACCAAGAGCGGCAACGCCAACGTGCTCCAGCGATCGATCTGCCGGCCGAAATCGAGCGCGGTGCGCGAATCGCTGCCCGGCGGGCCGTAGCCGAAATTGATCTCGATGCCGATGCCCGACAGCCCTAGATCGGCGCGCACGAGCGCATCGGCGAAGTGCAGAGGCGATAGATCGCAATCCTCGTGGCCCATGAAGCTGCCCCACGGCTGGTCGACCGTGATCACGATGGGCGCGCGGGGATCGGTTCGGCGGATGGTTTCGATCACCAGCACGGCCAAGCGCAGGCGTTCTTCTTCGCTGTGCTTGAAATCATTCTCGATGTTTAACCCCGCCGCGCATTGCCAAAGCTGGATTTTGCCGCGGTATTGTTCGACGACGGCTTGCACGTGCTCGGCCACGCAACTTCGAAAGCTTTCTTCATCCCCCTCGCCCCACAGGTACATCCAATCCGGCAGGGCCCATTTGTCGATTCGCAACAGCGGGCCGCTGCACACCTTCAGGCCTTGCCCGCGCGCCCAGTCCACTTGCTGGTTGGGCATGGAAAAGTCGCGCTGGCCTTCAGCCGCCTCTAGTGAGCGCCATACGAGCGGCACCATCACGGTATTGAAGGCCTGGGCGATGGCGCGCGCCAGCGGCTCGTTGGGCTGCAGATGGTCGAGGGCCACGCCCACCAGCGTGCCGATTTTGCCGCCCTGCTGGTGCCGCGTCGCGACGGCCTGGTCGACGTAAGCGTCGCTCAATTTCTCCGAGGCATCGAGCGCAAAGCGCGTGGCGGCCAGCGCGTTGTCCGCCGCTTCCTCGGGGTGATCTTGCCGCGTCGCCGCGCGGGCGAAGTGCTCGCGGGCTTGCGCCTTGATCGCGAACACCGCTTCCGGAACGACCATGCCCAGCGGTTGCCACGTGGCGATCTGATTGATCAAGCGATTCAGCGTGCCGCGCGCCAGCTCCACCTCCAGGTGGTACGGCTCGTCCCGTTCCATCAAGCTGGCGGTGCTGAGCATGATCTCGCCGTGCTTCTCCACCAGGATGGGAATATAGAAATTGCCCGAGTCGCTCTCGGTGCGGTGCACCTCCATGCCACCTTCGACGCGCAGGGTGCGGGTGAGCCAGGGGATCTCGTCAATGCCGGCGACGTAAGCGCGTTCGGTGGCGTCGGCCGGCAGGCAATCCGGGCGTGATAAGCGAAATCGGATCACGCCCATCAGCAGGGGCATCCTGGAAGTGAGACGCGAGAGCCCGAGCAGGCGAGTCTACCCCAGCCTGCGCGGTCGTTCAACCGGCGGGCGCGTTGCCAACGCGCGCCACCCATCCAACCGGAAAAGTCAGCCACTGCACGTTGCTTGTGGCCGGGTAACTGCGTCGGTGAGCGTACCGGCATCGACTACAATAGATAGAGGAACACCCGCACCATTTGCCCGCCGACGTCGATGCGCCTTCCCGCCCTCGCTCAACCTGCGATCCTGCTGTTTGCCGCGCTCGCCGTCGTCGGCTGCAACCGCGGTGGCGAGTTTGTGCCGCGCACAACCGCCGTGCAATCGGGCGGGCTCGACCAAACGAGTGCGCCGAGCTCCGCAGTCGCAGAGCGGCTTCGGCAACTTCGCCGGCAGGGTCAGTTCGAGGCGTTCGTAAGTGAAGCTCTCTTGCCGCATGAATCGAGCACGAGCCCTGAACTGCGATTGCTCGAGCTGGAAGCCCTGTTGGCCAGCGGTCGTAATGCCGAGGCGGAAGGCACGGCGCTCGAGCTGGCCGAAATGGCCCGCGCGGCGGACGACTCATCCAGGTTGCACGAGGCGCTCAAGCTGTGGGTGCTCGCGCGTTTTCGACAAGCTAAGTCGCTTGACGATCCGCGCGTTCGGGACTTCGTCGCGCGGTTGCCGAATGAGGACGGCCGCGCGGACCTGCTCAGCTACTGGCTGGAAGCTTTTCGCGACCGCGCGCCTTATCGCATGGAGGGGCCACTCGAACTCGAGCCCATTGGGCGCGCGAGCAGTGAGCAGGATTCCGTTCCCGCCGAATTGTGCGCGATTGCCGCGCGCGTAAACGGTGTTGAAATGCCCACCGTGTTTATCGATACAGGAGCGCAGCATACCTTGCTGACCGCGGGCGCCGCGCGAGAAGCCGGCGTCAGACTCGGCGCGGTTTCGACGCACCTGGTTGGATTCGCAGGTCTCGAGGCCCGGCCTGGCGTCATTGATTCATTGCAGGTTGGACCGCTCACGCTTCATGACGTGCCGGTGCTGGTGGGGCAGTCCGTTCCGCTGGTCGCCACCGGTGGGCAACTGACGCTGGGGCTCGACATCATGCATCAACTGCGGTTCACGATTGACTACCCAGCCGGCCAGGCGTTCGTCCAACCCGCCCAGCAGCCGGCTCGCACACACAGCGAGAGCTGGACGGTGGGGGTGTGGACGTTTCCGCAGGCTTGCCTGTGCAACGTGAGCGTCAAAACTGGAAGCGGGCGAGCCATCATCGATACGGGCGACCGGCGCGGCACTTTTGTTTCATCGCGATGGGCCCGCCGCCATCTGACCGGGTATCGCGTCGCCGACGCCGGTCTCATCTTCAAGTTCAAGTCGCGCGATCTCGTGATCGAACAACTCGAGCTTGGCACGCGAACGCTCTCGAATTGGCCCGTTGTCGACACCTTTCCAAATTCGCTTGAACGGCTGGATGTTGCGGATGTGTTGCTCGGCCATGATCTTTTGTCATCTTATGTTCTAACGATCGACCTGCTGGGGCGTGAGTTGCAATTGCGCGACTCCACGGCTGCGCCGCCTGATACCGCCGCGATCTCTATCGAAGGCCGGCGGCAAACCGGGGAAGTAGCAGAATGATCCCGCACACCTCCACATCAACCCCCCTGCGAGCGGTCTTGTTCGCTCTCTTGCTGGTTGCCACGACCGCAACTCCCGGCAGGGGCGCCAACAATTTCGACGTCCAGCGTCAGCAGATGGTGGATCGCGAGATCGTGGCGGCCGGCATCAAAGATCCGCGCGTCGTTCAAGCGATGCGCGATACGCCGCGACATGAATTCGTCAACGTCCCCACCCGCGCCAACGCCTACTTCGACATGGCGTTGCCGATCGGCCAGGGCCAGACGATTTCCCCGCCCTTCGTCGTCGCCTATATGACCGAACAGCTCCTGCCACAACCGACCGACAAGGTGTTGGAAATTGGAACCGGCAGCGGTTACCAGGCGGCCGTCTTGAGCCCATTGGTCAAGGACGTCTATACGATCGAAATCGTCAAGCCGCTCGGCGAAAAGGCGGCCCGCACGCTCAAGCGGCTTAAATACACGAACGTGCACGCCAAGGTGGGTGACGGCTATCAGGGTTGGCCCGAGGTCGCGCCCTTCGACAAGATCATCGTGACGTGTTCGCCCGAGAACGTTCCCCCCAAGCTCGTCGAACAACTGCGCGAAGGCGGCCGCATGATTGTGCCCGTCGGCGAGCGTTATCAACAAACTCTGTACTTGTTCCAGAAAAAAGATGGCAAGCTGAACAAGATCGCGCTGCTGCCCACCTTGTTCGTCCCCATGACCGGCAAAGCAGAGGAAGGCCGCGTCGAGCTGCCCGATCCCGCCCATCCGAGTATCGCCAATGGCGGGTTCGAGAAGTACGTGAAGGTTCAACCGAACGCCGGCTTGGAAAAAACCGAGGACACCAAGGCCACTGCCGATGCCGCCGCGGCCGCAATGGAAGAAGAGGGCGAACTAAGCCCCATCGGCTGGCATTACCAGCGGCAAGCCCATCTCGAAGAGCCGGACGATGCTCCCGAGGGCAAGCATGTCTTGACCTTTTCCAACAGCGAGCCGGGACGCGCCAGCTTGGCGCTGCAAGGTCTCGCGGTCGATGGGCGCAAAGTGCGCGACCTGGACGTCTCTGTGTGGGTGAAAGCCAAGAATGTTCGGCCGGGTCCCAGCACGGAACAGGAGGCCATGATCTCGTTCACATTCTATGACGAGAACCGCACCCAAATCGGCTTCGCCTGGGTTGGGCCGTGGCGCGATTCGTTCGCCTGGCGGCGCGTGACCGAGCGCATTAGCGTTCCGGGACGGGCGCGCGAGGCCATCGTTCGCATCGGCTTGACCGGCGCTACGGGCGAGCTCTCGCTCGACGACTTGCGCGTCGCAGCCGGCCACTAAGCCGTTTCGTTGCGGCCGTTCACGTCGCGAAAGAAAAAGGCTCGCGCGAGACCTCATAGCCGGGCCGCAAACCAACGTTCAACAGCAATCCCAGCGCAAGCAAATTGGCCAGCAGGCTTGAGCCACCATAACTAACCAGCGGCAACGCCAGGCCAGTTATCGGCAGCAACCCTACCAGCATGCCGGTGTTGATCAGCGCTTGCGTCGAAAGTAACGCCACCAGTCCGATCGCGACCAGCCGTCCATAGGGTTCGCGGGTTGCCTCGGCGATCGAAAAGCCGCGTACGGCCAACATCCAAAACGCGCCTAATACCGCAAACCAACCGGCCAACCCGAATCGCTCGCCTAAGACAATGGCGATCGAATCCGTATGAGGCTCTGGCAACGGAGGCGCCACGTTCAGCTCGTCGCTGGCAGGGACACGCGACGACCCACCCCAGCCACCCAAACTCAACACCTGTTTGGCTTGATGCAGGTGATAACCGTCGGCGGTGGGTCGCACGCTGGGGGAAGTCTGCTCGGCTAGCGCCGTCACGCGAGACTTTTGCTCGCGGCTCATCTGCGACCATAAGAGCGGCAGCACCGCCGCCGCCAACACGACCAGAACCGCGAGATGCCGCCGCCGCGCACCCGCCGCAAACAACATCACGAACAGCACCGGCAAGAACACAAGCGCGGTGCCCAGATCGGGCTCGCGCAGCACGAGCACGACGGGGACGAGCGCCAACAACAGCGGCGCGACCAGCCCTGGCAGATTTCGAAAGCTGTCGCGGTACATCAAATACCGCGCGAGGCCGAGCACGAACGCGACCTTGGCGAACTCAGAAGGTTGGAATCCGACCGGCCCCACGCGAATCCATCGTCTCGCGCCGTTGACCGCCGGGAACCAGTACACCACGACCAGCAGCACGAGCGAGATCGCAAAGGCCGCGTAGCTCCAGCGAATGAGGACGCGATAGTTCGGAAGCGTCGCGGCGAACATGGCGCCGAAACAAAGCGGAGCCCATAGCAGTTGCCGACCGAGCCGCCCTCCAGCGCTGGGCCACAGGCGATCACTGCGGTCGATGCCCAGGCAGCCGAGGAGGACCAGGCACACCGCCAGAATCACGACGGACCAGGGCAGCCGGCGCATCCACTTCGAAACGTCCATCACCGCGCCTTGCATCCTGTGCCGGGTGAAACTCTGAATTGGGCGGGGATTGTATCTCTCTCGTCGCTCGTTTACCCAGACCGTTCGCGCGCACCGCTGGCGATTGGCCCACAAGCTGCAGCGCGCGATCCTTCCCCCCGATTGGTCCCTAAAATCCACGCAGCAGGCGACTGCTACAACCGCTAGCATCGCGCAGTTCGCAACCTATTCTTCTCAATCGGCTTACAGAGCGCAGTCGGAAAATATTACGCAGTTTTCTTGTGTTCCATGCTACTATTGGTATGTTTTTGGAGGCTCAGCCCTTCCGACCCGTTTCGGTGGTAAGGCGAAAGCCCCGATGGACCCAACTATCAAATGGGAGTGAACTGACATGCGATTCGGAATCAAAGCTTTGGCGATCCTAGCGATCGCGGGCGTCTTTTGCGCCCAGGAAGCACAGGCTGGGTTTCACCACCGCGGCTGGGGAGGCCGTGGCTATGGTTACGGTTCGAGTGGCGGCGGTTGGGGCTACGGCTCGAGCGGCGGCTATGGTGGCTACGGCTCCCGTGGCGGCTGGGGCTCGAGCGGCGGCTACGGCTATGGTTCGAGCGGCGGTTATGGCTATGGCTCGAGCGGCGGCTGGGGTTCCAGTGGCGGCTACGGCTATGGTTCCAGCGGCGGCTACGGCTATGGCTCGAGCGGCGGCTACAGTGGTGGCTACAACGGCGGTTACGCACCTCCTGCCCC
>DATJEN010000226.1:0-32970 GCA_035496575.1 Pirellulales bacterium | reverse complement strand
GCCCCGTCGAGCCGGGCGAGCTCCACCGTTGTGCCGGGCTCGATCGTGCGCTCCTCCGAATTGATACGCTCGTAAATTTCGGCCTCACGCAACTTGCCGCCGGTCAACCCTTCGTGTCGATAGTTGATGGCAGCCAACATGCCGCGCGGTATGCCCGGCTGCTTCGTCGTGTAGCTCTCGACGACGACTCCGGACGGGAAGGTGACGTAATCGACCCGATAGGTAGCCGCCAGTGGGTCGCTCGCGACAATCTTCAGACTTTTTGCATAAGGCAAACACATGAGGGTCGGCTGCTCCTGGTGCGCCGCGCCAGGCACGTCGTCAAACACGTGTTCGGCCGGGCATTCGATGCGTGGCTGCTCCTCGCCATCGAAGAAAAACGCGAGGCGGCCAGCCGCAAACGTGCGCCACAAACGCACCACCGCTCCCGGGCCTTTCAACTCAGCCACCACGTGCTCGCCCCCTTTGGGGATCGACGTGCCCACGACGCCTGACGTCAGGCCATCGGCTCGGGAGAGACGCTCGCTATTCATCAGCCGGTCGAGCACGATCTCCGCCCCGTTTTCGGGTCGCGGCTCGTACCAGGCATCGAGCCCCATGCCGTCCGGCGCTTCATAGACATAAGGCTCGCGGAAACGAACTTTGCCCCCGTGGTCTTGGAACCCGATCCAGCCGCGCAAGTGGCGATGCTTCAGCTCGCTCAGGCGGGACGTGTTGGCCTGTTGCACCAGCTCGCCATTGACCCACGCCGAGATCATGCGGCCATCGGCCTTCACGACCACGCGATTCCACTGCTCGGACAAATCGGCCCGATCGAGCGGCGGCAGGTTTCCATAGATGGACATCGTCGAATCCTTGACTTCGCCAAGCTGGTCGAGGATTTGCAGCTCCATGCCGTCACCCGAGGGCCAGCCGTCTTTGGCCGTGCGGATCGCGATCCCCGAGTTTCCGCCTTTGGAGATCTTGTAGTCGAAAGAGAACGTGAAATTTCCGTATTCCTTGTCGGTGCGCAGGTAATGCAGCCCGCGGTGCGAGGTGGGAATAAAGTCGCCGTTGTCGACCGTCCAGGTGCCCTTGTCGTTGTTGACGAACCAGCCGCTCGTATCACGGCCATTCGCCAGTGGGTTGCCGCGCGGTTCCTCCAGGCGCAAGTTGTCGAGCGTGGCTTCACCCGACGCGATCCGCAGCGCCAGCCCAAAGCGGCGGTTGCGATCGACCTTGGTTTCGCTGACAACGCGACCGTCGACAATGACCAACAACGTTTCTCCGGAGCGGCGAATGTCGGCGCGATGGCGGTCGCCACCGGCCGGCGCCGGAATGCTCGCGCCTGTGGCCAGGCTCTTGTTGCCTTCGCGCACCGCGCCGCAGCCATCGCCCTCGTTAAGGGCAATCGTCAGCCCGGCCCCTTTCGGCACGTCGGGCAGCACGATATTCCACGCGCCGGCGGAGCCGACCGTCCAATCGAAGCGCAGGGCAAAGTCGCCCAAGGTCCAGCCAGAAAGCAGCTCGCTCGACAGCGCACTGCCGCTCAGGCGTCCCTGACTATTGGTCCAATGGGCCGGCGGCGTGGCTGCATAGTCCCAGCCCACCAGCGAATCGGGCCGCAACAGCTTAAGTCCGGCAGGCTCATCGGCCGCACGCGCCATCACGCCGCCAAGCAAAACAAACGACGCAAGCAAGGTTCGGGTCATCGTTGTCATTCAAATTGTCTCTTCGAAGAAGCAATGTGCGGGGGTGCAACGGAAGCGAGGCAAGCTAAAAACTAAATCTCGAGGAACTCTTCCAGCGCGTCGCGCATCACGTCGGCGCTCGGCTCGACGCCGGTCCAAATCTTGAAGCCGATCACGGCCTGGTTGACGAGCATGCCCAACCCATCGATCGTTTGACAGCCGCGCTCGCGAGCCTCGCGCAGCAAGCGCGTATCGCGCGGGTTGAAAATCACATCGGCCACGACCATGTCGGGTTCGAGAGTTTTGGCGGCCAATGGCACGCGAGCGTCCTCGTCGCCCAAACCAATGGAAGTGGCATTGATCAATACTTCGGTTTCCGGTGGCACTTCGTAGCTGCCTTCCCACTTGACGAACTGGCTCGGCACTTTGAGCTTGTCGCTAATCAGTGTGGCCAACTCCTGTCCGCGCTCGGGCGAGCGATTGACGATCGTAATCCGGGCCGCGCCGGCGAGGCCAACTTCGACCGCGATCGCCCGCGCTGCGCCCCCCGCGCCCAAGATCACCACGTCGCGGCCGGCGGGGTCGGTGCTCGCGCGCAGCGATTGCACGAAGCCTTTACCGTCGGTGTTCTCGCCCACCAATTCATTGCCCACACGGTTCACGCAATTGACGGCGCCCATCAGCGAGGCCGCTTCGCTTAATCGGTCGAGCAGTGGGATGACAGCCACCTTGTGCGGGATAGTTAAATTGCAGCCACGGAAGCCCATCGCGCGCATGCCACGAACAGCATCTGCGAGCCCCGCCGCAGCGACTTCAAGCGTCAGGTATCGCCAGTCGAGTCCGACCTGCGCAAACGCCTTCTCCATCATGTACTGGGTGGGATTCCCAGCAACCGGCTGGCCAAAAACGGCCACGATTTCTTGGATGGGAGACTGCGACACGGACGAGAATGGCCTGGCAGGATCGACGCGGCAAGAAGCACTCTAGCTGGGACTATCTTGATCGAGCGGCTGGGGGTTTGCAACGGTGCGGCAGCGGCGCTTAGGGCAGCCACACTTTTGGGCTATTATCCGCGGCCGATTGGCCGATCCGCCGCGCCTTGATACGCACGTACGGCGCCACATACCGGCTACGGTGCGCGAACGAGCCGAGTTCGGCTTGTTCGTTGGCGTGCAAGGGCTCGTTGAGGTCCTCGATCACGAAGCCCGCGCGGCACATGCCGCCCAGCAATTCCTCCCAGCGATGCAAGAATTCAAGCGTGCCCCCCTCGCGATGCGCGCTTCCGTTCACGGCCGGCAAGGGACCGCTTCGGTAATACGGCTCGACGATCGAATAACCCCGTGCGTCGGGCTCGACGTCCGTTTGCAAACTGACCGGCTGCTTGTGCTGGCTGATGTACAAGCCGCCCTGGCGGAGCACGCGCGCGACCTGCTCGTAGACTTGTAGCACGCTCGGCACATAGCAGGTGCTGACCGGCTGAATCACGATGTCGAAAGCGCCTGGTGCGAAAGCCGAAAGGTCGTCCATCGAAGCTTCGACCGCGCGGATCTCGAGTCCACGCTCGGCAGCTACCTCGCGATCGACGGCCAGCATTTCCGCGCTGATGTCGACCACCGTGACTCGTGCGCCGGCCGCGGCGTACAGCGCGCTTTGCCGCCCGCCGCCGCTGGCCAGGCACAACACGTCCTTGCCGGCGATCGAGTTGCCCAGCCAGCCGGCTGCATCCACGGCCGCCAGCGGATTGCGAAAGTCCTCGTCGCGCGCAGGCCGCGTGAACCGCGCGCCAGAGCGGACCCGCGCATCCCAAACGTGGCGGTTATGTTCCTGGGGCGTGCTCACGACGGCTGAGGTGGAAAATCAATCGAGTGGCCATTGGAAACGACCACCCGATTGAACACGCACGCTTCTCGGCTTGTCAACGACGTCCCGCGCGCCTGGCAGCCGGAAATGCGCCGACGGCCACCAGCAGCAAAAGCAGCGAAGCAGGCTCGGGGATGGCATGCATCACGGCTACGCCATCCAGGTCAAAGCCACCGGAGCTGAAAGCCGTAGGGTAGGGGTCGTTTACCAGGTGACCCTGTGAATCGAGTGTGCCCAAGGCCGGATTGATGGAACCCACCACGTCCACGATTCGCACGAATTGCACGTTGTTGGGATCGACTGCTGGCGACAGGCCGGCGATGTCGGCCAGATCGAAGGGAGTGCCGAAGCCCGCACGGTACTTGCCCGCCAGGTTGTCGAGATTGGTGGGATCGAGCGAGCCGAAGCTGCCGACTTGAGTCGAGGTTTGCGTAAGCGACACGGCCGGAAAACGCACGAAATCCACGCCGTTGGAACTCACTTCGGCAAAAGCCAGCTCGAGAAAATTGTCAGCAAAGCCATTTTCGAACACCGCGAAGTCCGCACCGGGGCCATTGCTAATCGGACGGTCGAACGACAGCGTAATACTGCCCCCGTCGCCCAGGCTGACAACGTGCGCCGCGTTGGCGTCGGCCAATCCCAGGGCTTCAGCGCCCGAGCCAAACGACGCCAGCCCTGCGCCAGGGTTCGCGATGTTCATGGGTCCGCGCTCGAGATCGCGAAAGCCACTGGCCCATTCGACGATGGCCGGGCTGGTGTTCGCGATCGCGGTCGAGCCCGCCTGGCCGGCCGCCGGCGCAAACGGTCCGGCCGATGCTCTGGCAGCCGCCAACAGCGCCCATGTTACGGAAACGAGAAATACTTTCGACATCATTAGTCCCTCCAAACAAGTGAAACAATCGAACCGCCTCAACCTCGGCGCGCACCGCGAGCGCCAGGTGGATCGCACCTTAAAAAAACCGGAAAACGGGCGCTAACCGAATGCGCCTACCAAACGGGCGCAGCGCGGCGGCGAACCTTTTGACTTCGCCGCATGCGAACTGCCACACAACACGCGACACCGACAAGCGCCACGCATGCCGACGACGGCTCCGGCACGATGAGCGTGATGCTGTCGAATGTCATATCTCCGACGACCGAGGGGGCATCAGAGGTCGTAAATCCGTCGTGGTAGGCCATGATCGACAGGCTATCGAGCAAAAAGCCGTTGCCGGTGTCGTACCCTGAACCGAATTCCGCCAGGTTGAGCGGCACGAGCTCGGTGTTGATGGGCACCAGCGAATTGCCCACCACCTGAAACGTCGACAGCGTGACCACCTTCGCGCTCCCGTCGTACGTCACGTGGGTTTCAAGAGGCGTGTCCTGCGGCAGGGTTTTCGCTCCCACCGTGTTGTCGCTCAGCAAGCTGCCGCTGCCGAAGATCGAAGTAAAGTTGGCAAAGGCGTCGCTGCCAGGCTGTTGTCCGCCAAAGACGGCCGGCGCGAGCGTTGGGCCGCCGAAAAGCGTGGAGACGTTGGGAAAGTAACTCCATTCGACGGTGTTAAATGTATTGTCGCTGAAAAAATCTGCGCCACTCCCGGTGCGGTCACCGCCTGTGAGCAAGTGGTTCGTCAGGCCAAAGCCCATGTTGGCGGCCTGGTCGCTGGGGGCGCTTGTGATGTGAAAACTGAACCGGGCCCGCAACTCGAAATTCGAGGAGTCGTCGAGCACCATTCCCAGCGGCAAATCCAGGCGAGCCGTCGGCAAGGACGAATTCAAGTGCACCGACAGCGAGCCCGCACTCCAGGAGAATTGGCTGCTCGCATTGTTGCCGACGCCAAACGTCCAAGGGCTGCCGGCGGCCAGCGGGTTACTCGAAAAATCATCTCCGGCGCCTTTGGCCACGGAGGTCACGCACCCAAAAGCGAAACACACGATCGCGATGACGATTTTGCTTGGCATGGAAGGTTCTTTGTTGGTTGCTGGTTGACAAAAAAACGGACTTCGCCGCACCTGGACCTGCTCAAGGCGGAAGGCGCACGACCTCGTCACCTGCCCGCGTGCACAGCGCGGCGAGCACGGCCAGGTCGATTTCGTCGGTCAAAAAATGGACCGACGCGTCACACAGCAGCACTTGCGCGCCGCCCGGGTGATCGCTCCAAATCTCGTTATTTTGCAGGGTGTTGATGGGCACGCCGGCATCGAAAATGTTCTCGCCGTCAGCCCACATGCCATTCATGGTGCTGCCGCGGCCGCTGTCTTCGGCCACGAGAATGGTCTGCGAGGAGCCGTCGCTGATTTGCCGCAGCGACACGGTGCGATCGTAAAGCAAGACGCCATTGCCGAAGCCCGGCCCTGGCGCCCAGCCGAACATACCGCCATAGTCGATCGCGCCCATGAAGTCGCCCGGATCGTAGAGCCCGTTGCGATTGACGTCGCCGGTGGTGTCACCGTCTCGCGAGCGGCTCAGGCGGACGGTGCTGGGACACAGATACGTGCGGATGACGACCGACGTTGCGGAGCGATTGGCCGCCTCGTAGTACTTGGCCTTGGTGTCGTAAAACGAAAACGTGGCCCGCTCTTCGATCTGCGGCAGGAGCATGGTCGACCACGCGTAGCGGCGGCCATTGGGCTCGATGCAGCCGGGCGGAAACGCGCCCAGCGAGTCGTGATAGGCCAACAGCCCAACGCCGATCTGCCGCAAGTGATTCGCGCACTCGCTTCGCCGCGCGCTTTCGCGGGCCTGCTGCACGGCCGGCAACAAAAGCGCGGCGAGCACGCCCAGGATGCCGATCACGACCATCAGTTCGACCAGGGTAAACCCGCATCGAATGGCGCGCGAGCGACTCGTAGCTGCTTGTCCGACCATCGGTAATTGACACGCGTGCCGATCGCACGAAGGCGCGCAGCAACCTGGGCAAGCACCGGGTGGAGAAGGGCGGCGCGCTGGGCGCAGACTTCACCGACAGGCGCGGCGGGTTGACGCACTCGAGCGAACGATTAGCGGCGTCCTAAAGAACGACCACACTCCGCAGCATTCGTCCCTCGCGAATGGCTGCCGACTACGCGTTGGTAGGTCTTCTGACTTCCGAGAATCGGGTTGCGCTGGCCTTCTCGTCGCAGACAGCTCGCGGGTTTTGGCCGCGGCAATCGAAGGCGACAATGGCCCGAATCAGCGCTCCCTTAACACTCGGTCACAGCGGCGGGGCCGTCCCGGTTTCACACCGGAGTTCCCTGTTTTGTCGGCCATTTCGAAAACAAATGACCGACCACCAACGCACGCTAGGCGGAGAATGTAGCAGGGCCGTAGCGGACTGTCAACGCGCTACGCCGATCTGCCGCGCCCCAAAGGGATTGAGCACGCGAAAGGCGTGCAACGAATGCGCGACGGCGATCTGGACCAGCGATTCCTTGGGATAGGTATCGGCCAACGCCCGTTTGACGCTGTCGTACGTATAGTCGTGCATCACCAGAATGCCGCCCGGCTTGAGCTTGGGGCCATACAGCGCCAGATCCTCGCGCGTGCCGTCGTACGAGTGATCGCCATCGAGAAACAACAGGTCGATCGCCGGCACCTCATGGCATACGGCGGCCGCAAGGCCACGATGCGCGGTGATGCGTTTGGCAAAGGCCTGCGTGTTCTCCAGGAACCGCCCGAAGGTGTCTTCGCCCGGCGCGTCGGGCATGGCGTCGTTCAGCCAGGTATCGACCGCGTGGATGTGGCCGTTACGGCGCGAAGCGGCGGCGGCGAGAAAAGCCGTGCTGCCGCCCAGGTAGCTGCCGATCTCGCACGCCACGAAGCCCGGCGGCAAGATGTTGGCGAGCTTGAACAGGCCGATTCGCTCTTCGAAATACATGTGTGTTTCGATCGCGAACAAAGGCTCGAGCATCTCGAGCGTGGCGGCATCCGTATCTTCTACCGTAACTCCGCGTCGTTGAACGACGGGGATGTAGCGCGTAATGGGCATGGTGTGCGTGCGGCTCTCAGCGAGTCTACGAGTCTAGTTGTCAGTCGAGGTATGAAACTCGCAAGAGCGAAGCGCAACCGACGTCAAACGCAAAACGCCGCCAGCGCTTTGGGGCGCATGTCGCGTTTCGCGTCAGCCAAAGCAAGCCGCTTGAAGAATCGCGTGCTTCGCGTGGCCAGAGGGGGGACCGCCTGCAGCGGACTGGCAAACGAGCAACGAGCTTCTCTGTTCCAACGCTCTCCTTGTTCCGAACCTCACATAGAAGATTAGTAACTGGCTGCCTCGGAGTCAGCCCTTATTTCGGGTGATGAACATCCGCACGCGCTCGCTTGAAATGCATGGATGGCAACTGGCTTTTCGTGCGCGTGGGCGCAATGCGCAAGTGTTTTTTCGGCAGAATTTCGAGGCGATGCACTGAGCGCGCGCAAGCTATTCGCCTGCGCAGCGAGCATCTTTGAAAAAAAGAAAGCCGGACCTTGCGGCCCGGCTTTGTTAGAAATCGATTGTTGCTTCGTTCGCTAGTCGAGGAATCCGACGAGCTCCTGACTGCGGCTCGGCTGTTGCAACTTGCGCACAGCCTTGGCCTCGATTTGGCGAATTCGCTCGCGGGTCACTTTGAAAATGTGACCGACTTCCTCGAGCGTATAGCTGTAGCCATCGCCGAGACCGTAACGGAGCTTGATGATCTCGCGCTCGCGATAGCTGAGCGTCTTGAGCACCTTTGCGATTCGCCCCCGCAGCATCTCTTGCGCGGCGCCGATGGCCGGGTTTTCCGCCCCGGAGTCGGGCAGCAGGTCGCCAAAATGACTGTCTTCGCTGTTGCCGACCGGCCGATCGAGGCTGATCGGATAACGGCTCATGGCCAGCACGCGGCGTGCTTCGTCGACGGCGGTGCCGGCTCGCTTGGCCGTCTCTTCGATGGTCGGTTCGCGGCCCAACTCCTGCAGCAGTTGCCGCGAGACGTTTCGCACGCGGGACATGGTCTCGACCATGTGCACCGGAATACGAATCGTGCGGCTCTGATCGGCCACCGCCCGAGTGATCGCCTGGCGAATCCACCACGTGGCATACGTGCAGAACTTGAAGCCGCGGCGATACTCGAACTTGTCGACCGCGCGCATCAGGCCCGCATTGCCTTCTTGAATCAAATCCAAGAAGCTCAAGCCGCGATTGCGGTACTTCTTGGCGATCGAGACCACGAGCCGCAAGTTGCCTTCCGACAATCCACGCTTGGCTTGCTGATACTGCGCGTAGACGACCTTCAGGTGCCGCACGCGGTTCCGCAAGCTGGTGGGAGATTCTTGAGCGGCCCGCAAAATCGTGCGGAATTCGATGATCCACGGCTTGCGCTCGGCCAGCGAACCCTTGGCCTTCTTGTGAGCGTCGATTTGCGCCTTGAGCGCGTCGACCCGGCGGCTGAAATCTTCGAGCGTCTTGATCATGGGCTCGATCCGCTGCGTGCGCAGACCCAGCTCTTCGACCAGCTTCACCGCGCGACGGCGACGCCGCGCCAGTCGCAGCCATGCATCGCGCCGCTGGCTCATCTTGTAAGACTTGGTCGTGGCCAGACGATAGTCATCGCGATTCTGCTTCAGCAGAATGTCGATCGTTCGCAAATTGTGCGGAAAACGCCCGAGTATCTGGTCCTTTTCCAGGCGGTCGGTCACCGACACCTGCACCGTGCGGTCGAAAGGCAGCTCGCCCGCATGCACGCGGCGCAGCACCTTGACCGCGATTTGGATGACGTAGTCACACTCCAGCAGCCGGCAGCGAAAGTGGGCCCGGGTGACTTCGATGCGCTTGGCCAGCGTAATTTCTTCCTGCCGTGTGAGCAGCGGGATTTCTCCCATCTGCGTCAGATACATGCGCACCGGGTCGTCGGACCACGATTCGGCTTCTTCTTCGACGACCGCCAGCAGATCTTCGGCCTTGGGATCAAGGTCGGCATCCAGATCGCTGACTAGTTCGACGCCTTCTATCTCATCATCCAGATCCAAGTCGGCGCCCGGCTTTTCTGCCAGATCGCTCACTTCTTCCTGATTCGGGGTGGAATCGTCTTCCAATTCGTCCAATAGTGCGTCGTACAAAGTCTGCACTCCTACGAGGGCAAGGAAATGTGAGCGTTCAAAAGCCCAGGTTTTCGCTCAGTTAAGAAAGTCAACCAACTGCCGAATTGTTGGAGTGGTTAACGGGCACCCGAGTCACAAAATGTAGACTGTCACAAAATGCAAACTGCGGGCATGCAGTTGGGAGGACTCCCGCTGCGAAGCCTGCTCATTATCCCAACTTCATTAACCAAAATCCAACAAATTCTATCACTCGCTTCCCGGCGGGCGCGCGCGTGACGCCATTTGGAAAGAGATTACGGTTGTCAGATGGACAGCCGAACAGACTGTCCATTCGCCGCATCTTACCTATATCAACATCCGCACCGCTGCCCGCGCGCACACCAAGCCGACTCGTGTGATTCGCTAAATTGTAACCAGCGCGTCGTTCTGGTCTAGTCTCAAAACGGGTCTAAACAAGGACGCATGTTGCTATCATTTCGAGCTGTTTCGGGCCGGATTTCGTCACAAATAGGTCTCGCATCGTGAAGCTACTCCAAGGACGTGCCGCCATCGTGACCGGCGCCAGCCAGGGCATCGGACTGGGTGCCGGAATCGCCTTGGCCCAAGCCGGGGCACAGGTTGCGTTCAACTACCGCGAGCGGAAGGGCGAGGCGGAGGCGGCCGTCGAAACGATCAATTCCAGCGGCGGGCGCGCCATTTTGCTCCCAGGCGACGTCGCCCGGCAGCAAGACGTGGAGCGCATCGTCGCCCAGACCGTCGCTGCCTTCGGGCGGCTGGACATTGCCGTGAGCAACGCCGCCTATAGCGACCGCGAGCCCTTTTATTCGGCTGACCTGGACGGCTTCCGCCGAACCATCGACGTCACGATGTGGGGCGCCTTTCATCTGCTGCACGCCGCCACGCGACAGATGATGGCCCAGGCCGCCGCCGGAAAGCCAGCCGGCGGGTCGATCGTGATCGTCAGCTCGCCACACGCCTACGTCGCGATTCCGCGCTCGATGGCCTACAACATGGCGAAGGCCGCGATCGACCAGATGGCGCGGACGGCGGCCATTGAGCTCGTCGAGCACCGCATTCGCGTCAACGTCATTACGCCCGGCTGGATCGACACGCCCGGCGAGCGCAAGTTCGCCAGTGACGAAACGATCGCGCGGGCCGGCGAAAAACTTCCCTGGAAGCGACTGGGAACGCCGGCCGAGATCGGCCGCGGCATTGTCTTTCTCTGCGATCCGGCCAGCGACTATATTACGGGCAGCTCGCTCTTGATCGATGGCGGCATCACGCTTCCCTGGTGGGCCAACCGGGGCTCGGGCGTGCCGGAATAGACCTTCAGGGCGTCTCGATGACAACGTATTCGCGTGCGCTTGCGATGGCTGTTTGGTGCGCGCCACGAATCGCCAGGGGTTCACGCTTCTGATGTCGCACTACCTGTTGCCCTGCGCTTGTGGCCAGCAGATCTCTGTTTCGGCCGCTCAGGCCGGCGAATCGCTCCGCTGTTCGTGCGGCGCGATGGTCGAGGTGCCCACGATGCGCGGGCTGCGTGAGCTTGAGCGCGTCGAAACCTCGCAAGCCGTGCGCGGCGACCGCTGGGGTGACCGCCAGCGGTTGGCACTGGCGCTACTCGTCGCGGCGTTCGTGCTATGGGGCGGAGCGGGGTACCTGTTTGCAAAAATCCCCGCAGCCCTGCCACCCTTCGATCCCAATCCGCCTGACCCGCTGACGCAAAACAGCACTCCCGAACAGACCTTTGACGTTTATCACGAATTGCAGCGCGGATTGCAGGCCACGCCGCCCAGAGTCGACGAACATGCCCACGAGCGCGCCACGCTGCACGTAGGCATTGTCATCACGCTCGTGCTGGGTGTGGGGTTTGCCATTGCAGCCGCTGTTGTGGGCCGCACGCGCTAAAGAGTCCACGCGCCACGCGATATACTTTGGCGCAGAGTCCTCTAGCAGCCGCTCCGCGAGACCTGTTGCCATGAAAGCCGCGTACATTGAAAAAACGGGTCCGCCCGAGGCCATCATCTGGGGCGAGCTGCCTCAACCGGAGCCAAATCCCAACCAGGTGCTGGTGCGGGTAGAAGCCGTCGACGTCAATCCGATCGACACCTATGTGCGGTCGGGGGCCGTGGCAATGCCGTTGCCGTTGCCCTATATCGTGGGCTGCGATCTGGCCGGCACCGTCGAGAAGGTGGGTGCGAGCGTGACCCACTTCAGTCCGGGCGATCGGGTGTGGGGATCGAACCAGGGGTTGCTCGGCCGCCAAGGCACGTTTGCCGAGTACGCCGCGGTGGACCAGGAGTGGCTCTATCCGACTCCCCCCGGCGTGCCCAGTCATCACGCGGTGGCCCTGGCTTTGACCGGCATTACGGCATATCTGGGGCTTGTGGGTCACGCGCACTTGCACGCGGGCGAAGTCCTGTTTGTGCAAGGCGGCAGCGGCGGTGTTGGATCGGCTGTCGTGCAAATTGCCAAGGCGATTGGCGCGCGCGTCGTCACGACGGCCGGTAGTCCAGACAAGCTGGCCATCTGCCGCGACCTGGGAGCGGACCTGGCGATCAATTACAAGACCGACGACGTCAGCGCGCGGGTGAAGGAGTTTGCTCCGCAAGGCGTGAACGTGTGGTGGGAAAGCTTGCGCGAACCTGATTTCGACCGCGCGATCGGCGCGCTGGCCCGGCGTGGGCGGATGATCGTGATGGCCGGCCGCGATGCGCGGCCGCAGTTTCCGGTCGGGCCTTTTTACGTCAAAGGCTGCTCGCTCTACGGCTTTGCCATGTTCAATGCAGGGGCCGACGAGCAGCGGGCCGCCGCCGCGGATTTGAACCGCTGGCTCGCCGAGGGCAAGCTCAAGGCCAACATCGATCGAGTGATGCCGATGGCCGAAGCGGCCGCCGCTCATCGCTTGCAGGAAGACAACACGATTCGCAACGCGGGCACGCTTTCCGGCAAGCTTGTCCTGACGCCCAACGGCAACGCGTAGACGAGCTCACGCAGGACTTCCATGCAGTTGGCCTTGTACATCATCGCGGCGCTCGTGGTGTTGCTACTCGTGCTGCATTTTGGCTGGCGCTACGCCAGCCGCCGCTGGGCCCTGCCGTGCCCCAGCCTGTTTGCCTCGGCAGTGGACGGACGATTGGCCGACCGCATGTCAGGAACGGAATCAACACTCGCGCGATTGAGCCTCGAGCCCGGCATGACGGTCGTCGAGGTGGGCCCTGGGCCTGGCCGCTTGTTGTTGCGCGCCGCGCCCCGCGTGTTGCCCCACGGACGCGCGATCGGCATCGAGCTGCAGGAAGGGATGATCAAAAAGCTCCGCGCAAAACTCGCTCACGACGACCCCGGAAACGTCAGCGTGATCCACGCCAGCGCGACCGAGAAAGTTCTGCCCGAAGGCCAGGCCGATGTCGTGTACCTGTGCACGGTGTTGGGAGAGATTCCCGACCGTCGGACGGCGCTCGTCAATTGCTTGGCGGCGCTGCGGCCCGGCGGCCGGCTGTCGATCACCGAGATTATCGGCGACCCGCACTACCAGCGCGTGAAGACGGTGCGCGAGCTGGCGGCGTCCGTGGGTTTCGAGTTCGAGGACATTTCGAGCACCTGGCGGATGTATACGGCCAACTTCCGCAAGCCGGGCGCGTAGTCGCTACGTGCAGTGCCCCTCGATTCTCGATCGGCTTTCCGCCGCTGCACAATTTTCTTGTAACGCCGGGCCGTCCGCGAGCGACTATTCAGGTTGTTAAAGCCGATGGACCACACGGAACCACGATGACCGACCTGAGCGACGTTGTGGCTGAGCACTCGGCCGCCGTGTGGCGGACCGCTTATCGCCTGCTCAACGATCGCGAGGACACGCTCGACTGTCACCAGGAAACGTTTCTGGCTGCTCAGAAGCTCGCGGACCAAGGATCGGTGCAGTGTTGGCGCAGCGTGCTTGTGCAGATTGCCACGCGCCGGGCGATCGATCGCCTTCGGCAACGCTATCGCCGCAGCCAAGAGCGGGGCGAATCGGAACCCATCCTCCAAGCGGACGCGGACATCTCGCCGGAGGCGCACGCACGCGCCGCTGAATTGCGCGAGCACGTCCGGCGGGCGCTGTCGCAATTGCCCGAACAACAGGCCGAGGCGTTTTGGCTGCGGCACGTCGAGGATTTAGACGTCAGCGAAGTGGCCGCACAAATGTCGCTCGAGCCAGGGCACGTACGCGTGCTCGTCCATCGTGCTGCCGTGGCGCTGCGCTTGTTGCTTGGGCCCGGCTATGGGGCCAACTCGAGATCGGAGGAGCAGACGTGAACGAGGAGCCTCGCGATTTGACGGAATTCGTGAACGACGTGCATGACACGTTCGAGCGGATGCACATCCCTCAAGAACCGCCGCACGCGCAGACACTCGCGGTTTTGCGGCAGGCGTCGGAAAGCCAACCAACTGCCCGTCGGCCGGCAGCGCAGAGAGCAAACCGCAAACCGCGACGCCTGACCTATCGCCAACGCATCGCGTTAGGCGGGATCGGCCTTTCGGCCGGCGCAACTCTGGCCCTGCTGCTCCTGACGCTGAGCTCGGGCGGACAGCTGTCCGCTATGGAACGCATGGCGGCCCGCCTGAACGAAGTGACCTCCTATCGCTATCGCGTGTTTTCCGAGACCAAGGAGACGGACGACAAAGCCCGACGGCAAACCACCTGGCGCGAAACAGGAGCGGACTTCTGGCGAGCGCCCAATACATTTCGCGGGGCCGAAAAAATCGTCCAGCTCAAGTCCGTCGACGGGGTGCTCGGTCCGGAGAAAGTGCTGGAAGACTTCGTCGAAATCTTTCCCGCCAACAAGCGCGGCATTTTCATCGACCATCAAAGAAAAACCTTTTTCTTCGCGGATTACGACCCGCTCGGGTCAACGACCTATCCAATGGTGCCGCTTAAGCAAATTCGTGAAGACGGGCCACCGCCCACCCGAGATCTGGGCAGCAAACAAATTGATGGAAAGAAATCGCGGGGCTATGAAGTCAGCCTGACGACTGGCGATCCCCCGCGCAAGCACGATTGGCAGGTGTGGATTGATCCGCAAACCGACTTGCCGCTCGAGATCGGTTACCAGGTCGACGATCACGAGCAACCACGAACCACGACCGTGTTCCGGCTATATGATTTTCGCTGGAACGAACACCTCGATCCGAGCCTGTTCGAATTATCCACGCCCGAAGGGTATCGCGAGATCTCCCCGCCGAAAATTCCGTCGCGCGGGCCAGAGGGCGATGAACACAGGCCAACCAGCAGTGAGTGAGCCGCTGCGGCTCAGTCCAGCCAGTCCCCGCCAGCCAGCCGGGCCGGGGTATACACGTCCGTGACGTAGCTGATGTCCTTGGAGATTAAGGCTTCGACTTCCAGTTTAAAGCCATTTGTGATCATGAGCGCGATTTCTTTTTGCCAAGCCTTCTTGTGCTCGAACCACGGATAGCTGGCGATCTGTTTGGCGCGCTTGATGTCCTGCTCGTTCAAATTGATCTTCACGCTCGGCGAGAGCTCGCACCGCTCGTAGTCGCTGCTGCGCAGGCCCAGGAACTTGGCATCCGGAATCGCCATCCGCGCCGATTCGTAGGCCAGGTTGATCGAGCCCTGCTTGATCACGCTGTAGATGTAATATCCCCACGGATCGTTATCCAACAGGCAATACACGGGCAGCTCGAGCTCGTTGTGCAGGCGGTTGAGCATGCGGCGCACGCCGCGCGGGGGCTGGCCACCACCGTGCGTCAGAATGCAATTGTGCTTCTGCCAGAACTTGTCCTCGCTGAAGCGCCGCCACACCGTGTCCTTTTCGACATGCAGGATGAATTTCGCGGTGCACTTTTTGAAGTCAATCACTTCGCGCTCGACGATCGATGGAATGCTATAGCCGGCTGAGCCCATGCGCGCACAGTCGATTTCGTCGCCGCTATCGACCAGGGTCAACGGGCCGACCAGGTTTCCGCGGTTGGAAGCGTAAACGTGCAGCTCCTCGCGCAGGCTGTTGAGCCCGACCTCGACATCTTCGATCACCGGATCGCACTCGGACTGATTCTCGAACGTCTCTTCGCGCGTGCCTTCGATGGAGTGCTTGAGCAAATAGAACAGACCTCGGATGCTGGTGGTCTTGCTCTGCTCGATGAGCTGCTTGCAACCGCTGGCCACCAGCACGGTTTGCATATAGCTTTTGGCCTGTGACAGATTGAACAACTGCCGGCGGTTTTTGTTCGAGCCCATCTCGATCCGCCGCTTGGCCTTGTTATAGCGCACGTTCGACAAGGCCCGCGTCGGAATGTCGATGTAAGGATCGCGCTTTTTGTGCGCATCTTCGACGATGCGATCGGCCAGGCCGATCAAGTCTTTGAGCGTCTTCTTGTCGCGATCTGTTAGCGACGGCTTGGCGCCGTTTCCGTTCGCGGCGGCAGCCGCCGCTTTACGAGGCTTTTTGGCCATTACGAGCTTCCAATGTCCGGACAAGGTCGGCCTTGGGGTCGACGATCAACACGTTCGGGTCTGATTCCAGCTCGGCGGTGTCGGCGATCACCTGGCCGCGCTCGTTGAGCTTCATGTCGGCCGAGGCGGTCTTCTTCTTGGCCACCAGTAGCAGTTGCTCATAGAGCTTCTTGCGGTCCGCGCGATTGATGTCACTGACTGCGGTGGCGACCTCGCCCAGGTAGCGCAAGAAGATGCTGCGGCGTTCGCCTTCTTGCTTGACCTTCATGCGGCGGCGCAAGTACATGGCCAGCTTTCGTCCCACCGATTGCAGGCCAAGACGCAATTCTTTCTGAATTTCCGGGTAGCTGGCGATGGCTTCCTTCGATTCACTGGTAAAAGGCACCCACACGCTGGCCATGTGGACCATGATGGTCACCGGCCCGCTCGGCAACTGCCCGCGCGATTGCGTCAGCCCATACGAGCGCCAGTTGGTGGACATCACCATTTGCGTAATGGCGCAAGCTGCGTGCTGGAACTGCAGTGGCACGCGGTTGGCATATCGCATCACGTTCATCGTCTGGCCGGCCTCCAGGTTCACGCTGCGCATGGCCTCGTGCAGCTTGGCCATCTCGGCTGCCGTGAGTTTCGACGGCGAGTTTCGCGGGCCGAGCCCTGCTTCCTTGATGATCTGGTCGGCAGCATCGGCGCCGAGCCCGTAAAACGTGTTTGCCAAAAACTGCCGCAAAGTGCGGACGTCGGTTTCGCCCAATAGCTCGCCCAGCACGTCCAGCGGTACGCGGTTGGCGCTCGACATCCCGCCATAGGCCAGGGCCACCTCAATTTGAAAGGGATTTCCACGATAGACGGCCGGCGGACGCGTGCTGGCGATATAAAACTCGCCGGGCACCACCTGGTGCAGCCCCTTGAGCAGCAGTTCCTCGCCGATGGGCGAAATGCAATCGGTCGCGGGGGCGCCGATCTTGGTCTGCATGATCGCGTGATAAAGCTTGTCCGCTTCGCTTCGCCCCATCTTGGTGGTCGTCGCGCGGGCGCTCACTCCGGCGGCTTCGCAGATGCGGCTGGCGACACTCGAGCTCACGCGGCTGAACGATTGCGTCAGGAACTGCGCGAGCGTCATGCCCTTGGTGTCTCCGAGCATCGCTACCAACATCCCCAGCTCGATCCCATAGGGATGCGGCTTGATCTCCTTGGGCTCGGGTGGAAGGTGCTCGGTCGATCGTTCGTACAGCTTCTCGCCCGCCGGGTCACTGCCAGATTCGGGATCGAGATAGTGCAAGCGGACGTGCGGGTTGGCAATCGCGGTCTGCTCGAGATATTCGTCCACGCTGCCGCGTCCGCGGATGAAGCGGCCCTCGAGCTCGATCGTGACGCGGGTGCCGTGATTGAGCTCGATCCATTCGATGCCATGCTTCTCGATGTATTTGGTGCCGTCCGCGCCAGGCGGAATGTCTTCCCCCTCGCCGCGGCCATTCAAGATCTCGGGCAGGTTGCGCTTGGTGTCGATCTTGATCTCGTAGTAGTGTGCCGGCTTGCGCGGCGAGACCTTGGAGACGATTTTGACCGGCTTGCCCGTGGTCAGAACTCCGTACATTCCGGCCGCGCTGATGCCGATGCCTTGCTGGCCGCGGCTCATGCGCAGGCGATGGAACTTCGAGCCATAGAGCAGCTTGCCGAAGATGAGCGGGATCTGCTTTTTGAGAATGCCCGGCCCGTTGTCCTGCACGCCGATCTTGAAACGGTTGGGTCCGGTCTGCTCGACGTGCACCCAGATTTCCGGCAGGATGCCGGCCTCTTCGCAGGCATCGAGCGAATTGTCGACGGCTTCCTTGATGGTGGTGAGCAAGGCCTTGCGCGGGTTGTCGAAACCGAGCAAGTGGCGGTTTTTGGCAAAAAACTCGCTAACAGAAATGTCGCGCTGGCTGGCGGCCATCGATTGGGCCGTCGCGCGACGTCGCTTGGAACCGGCGTGGCCGTTGCTGTTCTTCGCCTCGTCGGGCGCGTCGATCCCGTCAACGTCGTCGGCCACTTCGGCCGGCTTTGCGGCGACCCGCGATTCGGATTTCGATTTCCTCTTCTTTGTCATGAACGCTGAACCGTGTTGAGCCCCCGTGAGCCGCGCGCTTTCCGATCGCCGCGGCGAGTTTGTCCGCACGCGCCACACTCGAAATGCAGGCGCGTGGAAAACTTTTCCGTCTGGGCAGAATTTAAGACATTCGGGCCAGCGCCGGTAGGGCGTTCGGGCGCTGTGCTGGCATCACCCGCGCGAGCGCGCGGTTCTGACTGCGCCGGCTATAACGATTATAGGCCGGCCGCCACCCATCGAGAGGCCGATTTCGCGGCAAAACAGGCCTAATTGCCACACTCGGCACATAAAGGCTCACCCCTACGGGCGCTCGCAGCCGAGATTCTTTCTAGCGACGGCCGTGGCTCTTCGCGAGCTATGCTGTCCCACCCCGAACACCACACCCGCCTTCGTGCTCGCCGGCAGTCCCCCCTCACCTTGGGCTGCCACGCTCCCGAACCGCAGGCGAACCCATCCTTTCTATTCTCGAGGAGGACCACGGCATGTTCCGCACCACTCGGCGCGCGCTTGTCGTCTTGCCGATTGCCGTATGCGCAATCATGGCTGTGCGCGTGCCCGCCGCCCGCGCCGCACACCCGGACATTTTCTACAACTTCTACGTCGGCCCCACGGCCTGCGGCGCCGGAACGCCGGCGCAGCTCTATGTCTCGCCGCGTCCGACGCCGGAATTCGTAGGGCACACCTACCTGACCTATCCGCCGCTGTTGCCGCACGAATTTCTCTATCACCACCATCGCTCGTACTACAAGTATTACCGTAACGGCGGCTATACCACCTCGCACGTCCGCTATCACACGCAGCACGTCACGCCGTTCCTGGCCCGCACGTTGACCCTGCAGCCCTGGTGACGAGCGCGCTAGTCCGCGTTCGTCCGTCCCCGCTTGCGCACAAGGAAGCTTTCCCATGCGAATCCGAAATTTCATGGCTCTCGGGCTGGCACTTGCCGCGCTGGCGATTTCGAGCGCCCGGGCCGGCGATGAGACGCATCATGGCCGCGACGCCCGCTGGCGCGCCAGTCTGCGGCCGTGGCACGGCCGGTTCTATAACGTGCAGTATGGCCAGCCGATCGCGCTGGTTGTGCCGCCAACCGCCGAGCTGCAGACAGACTATGCCTGGGGTTCCGTCGCATCGCGCATGACGCGCATCGACCACCAGTTCCAGCGCCCCTGGCCCAACGGCTATTGGTCGAACTACCCGTACGGCTTTTTGCCGACACCGGCCTGGCCCAGCGATACGCGACAGTTCGGCACGTATTACGTGCGTGGTCCTTGGTAAGGGGAGTATTGGACCGCGAGTTGAGACTACGAGTGTCTCCCCCACCCCCAGGGGCGGCCTGGCGCGCAAGCGCTGGGCCGCTTCTGTTTAGGGAGCACCAGGCTAGCGCTGGGGCTCGAGGCGCGCCACGTCGACATACACGTGCTTGCCGCCATTGCGCTTCGCCAGCTCGACTAAGAAATTGTCCGCGTCGCGCTGCGGCCCATAGCCGAACTCGATGGCGTTAATGATCGAGCCGCGATTCAAGCGGCCAATCCGCGCCAGTTGCCGCGAATCCATGCGCGGCTCGTCGGCATCGGTGAGAAAGAAAATCACGTCCGGCGCTGTCTTGAGCGCCATCTCAAGCGCCTCTTCGTGCTTCGTGCCCCCATCGGCCGTGATGCTGCCGACGAACTTCTGCGCCAGGTACTTGTTCTGCTCGGTCGCAAACACCAGCCGTCCCGGCGAGCCGCTGGGGCTGAACACGCGCGGCTGCTCGTTGTAGAAGATAATCTGGAATTGCTGCGTCTGCCCGAGGTCGGCCAGGCTCGCCAGCAGCTCGGCCTTGGCGGCGTGCAACGGTGCGCCACGATGCCCGTCCATGCTGCCGGAGCGATCGAAGACATAACTGAACTTTCGCCCTTCGCCGGCCGCGCCGAACACTTCGGTCCGCGCCATGCCATTGCCCAGCGGACCCAAGCCACTGGAGCGACCCGCGCCGCCCCGTCCTTTGGCTGCGCGCTCGTCGGTTTCAGCGGTGCGTTTCGTCGCCCCCGAGGCCGGCACGACGGCTTGCGCCGTTTTTGTTTGCTCTGACGCGGTTGACTGCGCGGGTGACGCCACGCGCTTTTTGGCGCGCTTGCCATACACGCTCTCGAGCGCGGCGGCATCGGCCGCGGTCAGCTCGAGTGCGGCTTGCGCCCGCGGCGCGGCATTCAGAATGGCAGGCGGTTGAGGCGGCGGATCCGACCGCTCGGCTTCGGCAGCGACAGCGCTATCTGCCAGCGCGCCCGCGCCGGCTTCGCTTCCGTCGCCGCCCCCCGCCGTCACAAAAGTCACTTGCAGTCCGGCCGGGGTTCCCAGCGGCTTGGGGTCGGGGTGAACGGCCCAGTGCCAGGCGAGACCCGTCACGAGCATGGCGTGCAGCGCGCAGGAAACCAGCCAGGGACCCGGCGCGGGGGATCGCGCGCGCGATAGCTCGAGAGCCGATCCGGACATGGCGTTTTAACCAGAACCAGCCGAGAGGTGCCGTGATGCCGCTACCCGCCGCGTTTGTGCGAGATTGGCGGCAAAAAACCGGCGAATTCTAGGAACCTCTATTCTAGCGGTCAACGCGAAGTGGCGGCGCTGCTTGCACCGTTCTGGGGGATCGAGATGCAAGAGCGCCAAAAGTCAAATTGGGCCAGCCGGCAGCAAGGTCTGCCTGGGCGGCATCTCCGTCGGCCGGCGCGGGGACAAAATGCCATTTTGCCCGCAAATTTCCCACGACTATTGCCGGACGCGGTTACACTTGAGTTGCGGCGACTTGTGCTTTCGCTAAAGCGCAGTGGAGGACGTGCGATGACAAGGTTCAGATTCTGGGCAACGATTCTGGTTCTGCTATTAGTGCCGGCTGCCCTGGTGTTTGCCCGGGGAGGTGGTGGTGGTGGCGGCGGCGGTCACGGGGGCGGCGGTGGTGGTGGTGGCGGCCATGGCGGGGGCCACGGCGGTGGAGGTGGTGGCGGCGGTGGTGGAGGCTATAGCGCGCGCTCGTTCAGCGGCGGTGGCGGTGGGGGCGGCGGAGGCTACAGCGCCAAGTCGTTCAGCAGTGGCGGCGGCAACAGCACTCGCTCCTTCAGCGGCGGCAACAGTTTCAAGGGCAATAACTTTAATAGCGGAAATTTCAGCGGCGGGAAAGCTGGCGGCAACAACAGCTTCATGAAGAACAACTTCGCCAACCACACTGGCGGCAACAACTCGCTGGGAAAAGACGCGGCGCGCCACCAGGTGAACCGCATCAACTCGAACAACTTCTCCAAAAGCTCGCTCAACAACCAAAACTCGTTCGTGCGCTCCAACAAGATCAACGACAAGAATCTCAATCAGTGGACGCACAACAACGGCAAAAACAACCTGAACAACATCGGGAACAAGAATTGGAATAAGAACGGCAACTGGAACAAGAACAACTGGAATAACTTCAGCAACAACCACTGGAACAACTGGTGGCCGTGGTGGGGCTTCGGCGGCTTTGGCCTGTGGGGCCTGGGTTGGCCTTACTGGGGCTTTGGCGGCTACGGCTATCCGTACGGCCTGTATGGCTATGGCGGGTACGGCGGCTATGGTGGCTACTACGGCGGATACGGCGGCAATTACGTAGCATACGCTCCGGCCGATCCCAATCTCGTCGCCCAACAAGATCTGGAGCCCGCCGGCAACGGCGAGTTCGCCGACCAGGGCGAAGGCGACTTCAAAGCCGGCAACTACAAGGCCGCGGCGCGCGACTGGCAGCATGCGTTGGTCGACGATCCGCAAAACGGCGCGATCATGATGTTGCTGGGCCAGGCCCTCTTTGCGCAGGGGCGATACGACGAAGCGGCCGGCGCCACGCAAGCCGCCATGGCGATGCTACCCCAGGATAAGTGGGGGGTCGTGATCGCCAACTACACGCAACTGTACGGCAATCCGGTCGATTACAATAACCAACTCAAAGCGCTGGAGAAGGCGCGCGACGCCCATCCGGATTCGCCGCCCTTGCGCTTTTTGCTCGGCTTCCACTTCGGCTATTTGAATTATCCGAAGAACGCCGTGCAGGAGTTGGATAAGGGGCTGACGACGATGCCCAAGGACTTGGGATCGTTCAAGCTGCGGCAGATTTTCGCGGCCAAATGGCCCGAGGCGCCGGCAGCGCCGGCCGCCGCGGTCGAAGCGGCCAAGGAAGCCGAAACCCAGCAGCAACAGCAGCAGCAACAGCAGCCCGGCGGCAACCAAACGCCGCCCCAGCCAGCGGGCGATGCCCAGCCCGGCACGCCAAGCTGATACGTTCGCAACCTTGGCAGGTACGCGCACGGCCACTGCCCGCTCACGACGAGCGGGCAGTGGTTTTTTTGTGGCTGGCCGTCGTATTTTGCCTTACCAGAAAATCGTTTACAGCCGTTTTTCGCCAAGCCTATAATGGGCTCGCTGACCGGCTCGCCTGCGCACTCTGCTCGATCCCAAGCAGCGTGCGCCGATTCGCCCCCCACGAATCGCGCGATGACTCGCGGCAACCTCATAGCCATCCCGAAATGCTTTTTCTTTCCAGGAGTGACCGGATATGTGGATTCCAAAGTGGGTGCGCGATCGAAAGAAGGGGGTCGACACCGCCATGCCGACGCAGGTCGTCTCGAACGAAGAGCTGACGCCGCGTCCGCAAACCAGGCAACAACGGCAGGTCGAAGCCCTCATCGGCAGCATGACCGAAGAGAAAGCCAAGAAGCTGGGCATGGAACGCCGCGCCTTCATGGCCACCTCGATGGGCATGGCCACCTGCTTCCTGGCGCAAAAGATGGTTTACGGCCCCAACGCCTGCTTTGCCGTCGACGAAATCGAAACCATGGAGCCCGGCGCCTACGAGGATAAGTATCCCAAAAGCGACTACTTCATCATGGACGTCCAGGCGCACTTCACCAACGGCCTGGCGATCGGTTTTCGCAACATGGAATTCGTCAAGAATATGGGCTTCAACCTGAAGGATAACGCTGAAGCCTACTCCTTCCCGAACTTCGTCAAGGAGATGTATTTCGACAGCGAAACCGCGATGGTCGTCATCTCGGGCGTGCCCGGCAAGGAAAATCAGTACGACAAAGAAGGCAGGCCGCTGGAAGGCGCCGAGCGCACGCCGGGAATCGCCGGCAAGGTCCTACCCAGTTGGGTCATGTCCATGCGCAAGAAAGAAATCAACGACATGGCCGGCGGCGTCCGCGCGCTGTGTCAGGGCAACTGCGCTCCCAACCACTATTGGGACATGAAGACCAACAGCCAGGACCAAAAACACCTGTTCGAGCAGATGGAGCGCGAGGTCAAGCTGTACGGCATCGACTCCTGGAAGTGGTATTGCCACACCGATCCCGGCCGCAGCGGCAACGGCTTCCAGCTCGACGACGAAAAAATGACTTATCCCTTCTATGAGAAGTCCAAGGAGCTGGGCCTCAAGTTCTTCAGCGTTCACAAAGGCTTTTCATACCAATCGCGAACCCTGGGCCAGTTGGCCAACCCGAAGGACGTCGAGAAGGCCGCGCTCGATCATCCGGATCTTACGTTTGTCATCTATCACTCGGCCCTGCAGCACGGGCCCAACGAGCCCGAGTTCAAGGATCCCGGTTACTTCAACGCCGAGACCGGCGACTTCGCCTGGCACGACGTGTTGATGAAGATCAAGCAGCGCAATCCGAAGCTCAACAACGTGTACCCCGAGATCGGCTCTTCGTTCGCCACGTTGGCCATCGCGCATCCGATCATGTGCCAGCACTTGCTCGGCAAGAACATCAAGTACTATGGCGCCGACCACACCATCTGGGGCACCGATTGCCTGTGGTGGGGCTCGCCGCAGTGGGCCATCGACGCCTTCAAGCGCTTCCAGATTTCCGACGAGCTGTGCGACAAGTTCGGCTATAAAAAACTGACCAAGGAAGACAAGGCGCTCATTTTCGGCCTCAACGCCGCGCGGCTATACGGCATCGATCCCGCTGAGAAACGCAAGAATTTGCCCAAGGATGGCCTGTCGAAGCTCAAGACCGCTTACCTGGAAGCGGGCGGTACGAGTGAACGAGCCGCCTACGGCTGGGTACGCGACGACGTAAACGTCTAGCCAATCTCAAACGCGGCGCACGAGCTTGCAAGTTCCTGCGCCGCGTTTGTTCGTCTATAACGCGAGCGGCAAACATCGGGCCTGGAGAGCTCACATGTCGCGACTGCCTCCGTTCAATCGCTTCTCGGCATTGCTACCCAGCATCGCGCTGGCAGTGCTCGCGCTGGCCATTGCCTGGCCGCAAACGGTCCCCTCGCGCGCAGCTCCGCCCGAAAAGAAAAAGCAACTCGACCCGGCGGCTTGGGGCAGCGACCACGTGGGGCAGCCACTCCCGCAATACACAGAGGGGGGCGAGTGCCTGTTCTGTCATCGCAACCAGGTCGGCGGCAGTTGGCAAACGGACAAGCACAACCGCACTATTCGCGATGCTGAACCGACCGAGCCGGCCATCCAAGCGCTCGCGGCCGAGCTTAAAACAAAGTCCCTGTCGCCGGAAGTCAAGCTGCTGATGGGCGACACGCGCGCCCAGCGCTTCCTCAAACGTTCCCCCGCATACGGCAAGGCCGATCTGTTGTCCGTTGTCGCCACCTTTGGCCGCGGCCGCAGGGCACGGCTCGAGGGCACCAATAATCCTCATTGGGATACTGAGGCTTTCGCCACCGGCTGCGCGGGCTGCCACGCGACGGCTGTTGATCCCCAAACGCACGCTTTCTCCACGGTGGCGCTCGATTGCTACGCCTGCCATGGCGAATCGCCGGCCGAACACACCGAAGACACACGGTTGATCTCGTTGGCCAAGGCCCGTAAGGACTCGCCGGCCGTGGTCGCCTCGATCTGTGGTTCGTGCCACATCCGCTTCGGCAAGTCGAAGGCCAGCGGGCTGCCCTACCCCACGAACTTCGTCGCGGGTGACAACCTGTTCAAGGATTTCGAGGTCGATTGGAACGTGACGGACGACCCCAAGCTAAACCCGGCCGACGGTCACGTGATGGACAACCTTCGCGACATCGTCCTATTCAACCGCGAGTCGACCACTTGCCTGAGCTGCCACGACGTACACACGGGCTCGAGCAAGAAGCACCGCGAGCTGCCGGTGGTCGACAACTGCCAGCGCTGCCACGACGCGGGCACGCCCATCAAGGGGCACAAGGCGTACGAAGTACACAGCGAGCGCTGCCAGTACTAGATGGGTGCCACTGGCTTTGCCAGTGCTGCTCTAACGACGGATTGAAACCCAGCCGAACACTGGCAGAGCCAGCACCCGGAGCACCCAAGGACACATCCAAGCTACTTCTTCTGCTTTTCGTTGGCGAAGCGGAAGCGGATGTGCTCGGCCAAGACCTTGCGGTACTCTTCGATATCGACGTCGCGCTCGCTGCACGTCAAAAACAGCGTGCCGTCATCGCGGAAGTTGCCATCCCATTCGATGACCTTGTCGTCCGTCCAGGTCGGGACGTACTCGGCCAGCTTCTCGATCGGCATGCGGCTGAAGTAGCTGCGCAAGTTGACGTCGGTCTCATCCATGGCCATGCCGACCGGCAACTGCTCGTAATTGATGGATTCGCTCATGTTCGGCGTTCGCTCCCCTTGGCGTGACTCAAGACCTCGATTCGCCTCATTCTAAACCGCTGGCCTGGCGCCATCCAAACGAAACGCGACGAAATCCTGCTGTCAACGACCGCAGACGCTTACGGCCCCATGGTGATCAAGGGGCGGAGGCGCTCGATGGTGTTTAGCGGGACGCCGTTGCGCGCCAGATCCTCGAAATTGCGGTACGGACGCCCTGCCATGATGTGACCGCCCATGGCCGCTCCCACGCCCGGCAGGTTTTGCAGCTGCTCGAGCGTGCAGTTGTTGATATCGATCTTGTTGACCGGAGATGGCCGCCGCTGACGGGCGATTTCTCGCTCGAGCTCCCGGTAATCCATGGGCGGCCGACGCTGCCAGTTCTTGCTGATGGGCAGCGATTCGGGGCGAATCTCGGCCCGCGCCGCGGGAGCCGAACGCTGCCAGCGCGGGCTGATGGGCAACTTGCTGTCCGGCACGTCCGCGGCCGCGGCGATGCCAACCACACACATCGATCCCAACAGCGCGGCGACCTGCACTCGTGACTTCATGGCACACACCTCCTCACCGGCAAACCCTGACTTCCGGCGGCTTCTCCCTCAGGCCGCAAATTCCTCGGCACAATTGTACTACATGCCGGGGCAGGTTATAGGAAGCTACCTCCGCGCGGACACGGGCAAAAACTTCGACATAATTGGCTTGCCCCTGTGCGGTCCCAAGCTACTGGCAAACACCCTGCGAGCAACGCCATGGAACGACGCGAATTCATTAGCGGCAGCCTGGCCTCGGCCTCCTTGTTGGCGGGCGAGAAGGCCAAGGAATCCCAGCGCCCCCGCGCCACCGGTCTGGACGTGACGACGCCGGCCGAGATCACCATCGAGCGCACGCAGACTGGGCAGCCGCACCGCGGCAAGGTGCTGGCCAGCATTGCCCCACATTCCGACGACCATTCCATCTTGAGCGGTGGCACGATCGCCAAGCTCGTGGCCGAAGGCTACACGGCCTATCTGATCCGCACGAGCAACGACGAAATGGACTCCTACGATCTCTCGTCCGGCAAGACGATCGCCGCCAACGAAGCCGATAACGAGGCCATGGCCCAGGCGCTCGGCATCAAACAGGTTTTTAATCTCGGTTATCGCAATCACTCCATGGATGACGTGCCACGCGTCGAGATGCGCGGACGGCTCATCTTTCTGTTCCGCCTCCTGAAGGTCGACACGATCCTGAGCTACGATCCGTGGGGACACTATGAGGAAAACCCGGACCATTATGTGACGGCGCAGTCCGTGGAGGCCGCCTGCTGGATGGCGGGCGGACATTTGGATTTCCCCGAGCACTTCGCGGCCGGGCTCAAGCCGCACCACGTGCGCGAGAAATACTACTATGCGCGCGGACCGCAAGCCGTGAACCGCGTCGTGGATATCTCGTCCACCATCGATCAGAAGATGCGCGCCATCGCGGCCAATCGCACCATGATCGGCAACATGGTGCGCGAGGCTCGCGATCAGCTAGCCAAGCGCAAACTCAAACTGCCCGAGCTGGAAGGGGACCAGGACGCTGCCATGCGGGCCTTTGCCGACCTGCGGTTTCGCTCCGGGTCGGCCGCTCGCGGCAAGCCCTATGGGCTGGAATACGCCGAGACCTTCCACTACATCGGGCCCGACACGTCGCTCGACGAGTACGTGAAGCGGCATGCCGTGCCACTGTAGCGCGGCAATCTAGAGGGTCCATGCGAAGTTGTGTCCGATTTTTCGGGCGTCTCTGATGGGACTAAGTTAAAGGGCGCCGGGTAATCCTGAAATACGCCACAAAACCAATCACAAAACCGGCGACGCAGATAGCCTTCACGGCCAACAGCCACAGCGGCCGCCACCACGCTCCCGTCTCGGACTCAATTAGGTCGCTAACACCGAAGACGACAAACGACGTAGCGAGAAGCCAAAACGTTTGTCGAAGTTTACGGTTTGCCAGAATCGCCTTAACGGTGAATGCCGCTGAGACGACAAACCACAAGGCAGCCTCGATCAGGTTTCCGGACTTCTCGAGGTCCATTTATCTAATGCCCTGTCCAGGCGAGCCACCAGCGTCGATTAGGGCGAATGGCCCTAACTTAAGGAAGTTGGCTATTACCCCAAGCCCGCGTGCGGAATTGATCCAAACGAAAAAATGCTGTCGGTATGCTTTGGGACAGGCTTCATAGCACC
Source organism: Pirellulales bacterium (assembly GCA_035496575.1). GTDB lineage: Bacteria > Planctomycetota > Planctomycetia > Pirellulales > PALSA-1355 > PALSA-1355. Next base: position 5,095 of record DATJEN010000226.1, on the reverse strand, counting down.
CCAGGCAGCCATTCGTTCAAGCCAATCGTCTGACACGACGCCCTGAATCTCGCCCTCGATTCGCCAGGTGTGGCCGAGTGAATCCATCGTGGCTAGAAGTGACTCACGATTTTCAAATCGGAGGGTTGCCGGTCTTTTTGGCGCAATCACCACCGCCAGAAAGTGATTCCCATCTTGATCGTAGGTGGCGTAGAACTCTGGCATTGTTTTACCAGCGGCGCTTAGGGGCGTCGATTAGGGGCGGTCACGGGCGATACTTCTTTGGAAACTCTCCAGTGCCCTTGGCGTCAAGCCTGCACAGCTGCGTCGTCACCGAGAATCGCGTTAGGTGCTTGTAGATCGGATCTGGATAGAGATGCACATGTTCGCGCTCCCCGTCTGGCATGGAAGGGTGCGATTCCTGGTCCATGTCGGCAAGCCAAATCAGAAGTCTCGCCAAGGAGCGAAGTCCTTCAGGGTCGCCGCCGATGAAAACGCCCGACTTGGTCTTGGAGATCTCCAGACTACCGTCGATCGTGGATGGGCATTGGGGATAGGATCGCTTCCGGGTCATGCGCACATTGTAGCAGGCGGCGGACCAGCCTCAGTGCAACCAATGCGTTACCCATAACTCATCGCGGCCTGTGGGCGGAATTCGCGCCCGAGAACTTCTTCGGTGCCTCTGCTTGCGTGAGGCGTTTCAGGCCGTCATCTGCCACACGCGAACGGTCTTGTCCTCGTGCGCTGTGGCGACGCGAATGTGATCGGGGTGCAGATCCATATCGCGGCAGATATCCGGCATCTTGAAATCAAAGAATTCTTGCGGCTGATCGAACTTCCAGAACAGCAAATGTCCGCCGTCGTGTCCGCCGCAAGCCCCGATCAAGAATCCTTCGTGGTGGAAGCGCACGTTCCACAGCGGTCCTTTCAGCTTCTTGCTCGAATCGTGCTGCTGCTTCTTTTCACCCGACTCGAGATCAATGACGACAGCCATGGGATTGCCCAAACCAGCGAAGGCATTCGTGACCTCGGTGATGCCTCCGCAGGCCAGCAGCTTGCCGTCGGGACTGAAATCCATGCCGCGCACGCCGCCGATATCCGCCTGAAAGCCCGGATCGTACTTCCACAGCGCCGCGGCCGAGAACTGCCGCAATTGCTCGCAGGTGGCGATATCCCACTCGCGCACAACGCCCTTGAGATCGCCTGAGATGATCACCGGCCGCTCGGGATGAAACGCCACGTTGTAGACATGGCAACCATGCCCAAAACAGTCGCCGATCAAACTGCCATCCGCCGCGTTCCAAACCTTCACCAGTTTGTCATTGCCACAGGTCGCAACCAGCTTGCCGTCGCGGCTGACGCTGATCGCCCGTAGCCAGCCGCGATGGGCCTGGACCGTGCGAATCGGCTGCGGAGCTTCGCTCGAGATGTCCCACCACATGAGCTGCCCATCGTAGCCGCCGCTATAGAGCCGCGCGCCCGACGGGTCGAAGGCGAGTGCGCGAACCCAACTTTCGTGCGCGTTGAGCGGCGCTTGCTTGCCGGAGGCCAGGTGCCAGCGCTGAATGCTGTTGTCGTACGCCGTGGCGAAAACAAATTGCCCGCTCGGATCGAACCGACAGCTCAATAGCGGGCTGGAATACTTGAACTCGCCCGCCGCGCGCGTTTTTTGTGGATCGACTGTGGTGGAAGCAGCTTGTGCGTTCATGCCAACAGCTCGCTAATGGGTTCCGCCGCCGGATCGGCCGCGGGGATGCCGCGCCCGCCAGCATCGAACTTGATCGTCGAATCGACGCCGACAGCGCGCAGGTAGGTGTGGAACAAATGGCCGTGGTCGACCTGGCGGTCGATAACTTCGGTGCCGTTGTCGTTGGTCTTGCCGATCACGGCGCCGCCTTGAATTCCGCAACCGCCGAGAGCCACGCTCCACGCTTTGCCCCAGTGGTCGCGGCCAAAAAAGCGGTTGATCTTCGGCGTGCGGCCAAACTCGGACATGACGACCAGCATCGTATTCTGCCACAACCCGCGGTCGACCATGTCTTCGATGAGCATCGCAAACGGTCCGTCGAACTCGCCAAGCTGCTCGATGTGGAAATCGAAGTTCTCGTTGTGCGTGTCGTAGTTGGAGTGGTTGACCTGCACGCAACTGACGCCATGCTCCAGCAGACGCCGCGCAAGCAGGCAATGCCTGCCAAACTCGTGCGTGCCATAGCGCTCGAGGTCTTTGGCCGGCTCCTTCGAGACGTCGAACACGTCTCGCTGCTCCATCAGTTGTTTGGCCTGGTCGAAGGATGACACGAACGCGTCGCTGTCGGCCGTGCGGCGCCGCCGCGCAAAATGCACATTCGCCTGCGCGCGGAAACGATTGCGCGCCTCATCGGCTTCGGCCGTCAACGATTCGAGGCGAGCGGTATTCTGCGGCGGATTGCCGTTGCCGAGCGTGATGCTGGCATACTTTGGGCCGAGGAACGCGGCGTTGTTCGACGCGCCCCCGCCGCCGCCGGTCGCGATGTGAATGTGCCCCGGCAGGGCGGAGCCTTCAGGCGCGAGCACCTTGGCCGCCACGGCCCCCAGGTGCGGATACTCGGCCACCGGGTCTTGTCGCCGTCCGGTGGTCATGCAGTAGTGCCCCTTGCCGTGATCGTCCTCTTTCGTGTTGACGCTGCGCACGATCGACAGCCGATGCATTTGCTTCGCGGTGTGCGGCAACAGCTCGCAAATGTGCGTGCCGGGCACCGAGGTGGGAATCGCGCGGAAGGGTCCGCCCGTATCGGTCTTGGGTTTGGGATCCCAACTTTCCAACTGGCTCAATCCGCCCGCCAACCAAAACACCAGGATGTGTTTTTGCTGCGCGGCGAGCTCGGGCATGGCCGCGCGAACGACGCTGGGAATCGAAAGCGCCGATAGTCCGGCCGCCCCGGCCACCGCGCCCAGAAACTTGCGACGCTCGATCAGGTGCTCGGGCGAGCCGCATGCATAATGGCATTTCATGGCCGATTTCCTCCTGGCCGCTTTATCGCGGCGGTGGGCTTAGTGATTGAATCGGAATTCCGCGGAAGTCAAAAGCGACCACACCAGGTCGCGCGCGGCGGCCTGGCGATTGGCTTGCGATGCTTGCCAAAATGCCGCCACGGCGGCAGCCTCGTCCGGCTCGGCACGCCGCGTCAGCACGCTCAGATAAAGTTCGTCGGCCACCTGGGCCGGTTCGGCCATTTTCGAAAGCCGCTCGGTCAGGTTCTCGCCCGAGGGGTTGAGCCAGCTCGCCAACAGCCCACCGTTCGAGAGAAACAGGGCCTGGTGCACGGTGGCTTGAAAGGTCACCGCCTGACCCGGTTGCTGGCCGAACAGCGAGGCGAACGGAGCGATATGGCCGCGCACCTTTTCATCCGTGCGGGCTTCGAGCAACCGCTCGATTTCGGCGGGACGCCCCTCCGCGGGTAGCGTGGTCATCGCGTCGACGTCTTTGCGCACTTGCGGCTCGAACGTTTTGCGCTCCGCGTCCAGAAATCCAACCGCTTGCATGGTGGCGAAGGCCATTTGATCGGGCGACAGCGGTTTGAGTGGCGCCACCGCACAGCGAGCCGTGCCGCGATCCAACAAGCCCTCGATCGTCTGCTGGAGCGCTTTCTGATCTTCGCCGGCTTTGACTTCGGCTGATTTGACCGCCGCTTCGGCCTGAGCGAACGCTTCGCCTGTCGCGCCCGCTTGCGTCTTCACGCCCGCCAACTGCTCGGTGGCCGTCGCGAGCTGCGTGGCGGAGGTCGCGCAGGCGGCCAACAGCGCCGGGCATGCGGCGGCACTTCGCGCATCCGCGACCCGGACAGCCAGCTCCCGTTTCCGCGCCTTGGCTGCACGGAAAGCTTCGAGCGCCGCTCGGGTTTTTGCGTCCGCGGTCATGATCGCCGCCCGGGCAGCGGCGAGCGCGCCCAAAGCGGGCTGCAAGGCTTTATCGGCCTCGGCCAACTTGAGCGACGCCGCCTGCACCTGGGGGGTTTTTTCGTCGATGGTCTTACGCGCGGCCGCCAATTGGGCCGTTGTCTCGGCGGCCCGCGCTACGAATTGCGCCGCGGCATCCACGATCGGCTTGTCGGCGGGCAATTTGGCAGCGGCGACCTTCGCTTTGTCTCGCGCCTCGTTGAGCACCGTTTCGAGCTCTTCCTTTGCTTTTGCCTCGGCGATCGCGGCCGCCAGGGCTTTTGAAAGCTCATCGGAGCCTTTTTTGGCTTCAGCCCGCACCTTGTCGGCGGCCTCGCGCGCGGCGGCTGCTTTTGAAAAGGCCTCGTAGGCCGCGTTGAGCTCGCCCCCCGCGTCATCGCTGGCTTTTTCCAAGCCGGCAAGTTGCGGCTCGAGCTGCCCACTCTCGGCGTCAAGCGCCGCGGCCGCCGCCAGCAACGCAGATGAATCGACCGCGAGCGACGCGGGCGGCGCCGGCTGGCTCGAGCGCTGATAGGCGCGGGTTAGCGCCAGCTCGCGCAGGAATTTCTTTGCGTCATATTTCAGCTTCACCAGTTCCTCGGCGAGCGTGCCGAGCAGCTTGGATTCGACCGGCGGATTGGCGCTGTGATCGAAATCGAGCGGGTGAATGAGTCCACGGCCCATCAATTGGGCCCACAATCGATTTGCCAGGTTGCGATTGAACTGTGCGTTCGAGCCGCTGGTGACCAGCGCGGCCAGTTGCGCACGGCGGCTGTACTTCGGTATTCCGCGCTCCTCCTTGGTTGGCGCGACGACCCATTGCTCATCGGGCGAAAGTGATGGCTCGTCAACCGGCGCAGCGCCCGGCAGCTTGGGAATGACATGGTCGCGCGCGTCGCCGGTGAAGACGGACTTATAGTTGACTTCGCCTTCGGCGCTTTCAGCGTAGTACGACTTTTTTTCTTTCGCGTTGACGAACAACGTGCCGCGGTTGAAGAACGCCATCAGGCCGTAGTAGTCCTGCTGCAAGTAATCGGCGATGAGCGGGTGATCGTGGCACTGGGCGCATTGCATGTCCCGGCCAAACATCAGACGGCCGACGTCGCGCGTGATCAGGTTGGCGTCCGCGTCACGGTCGAGATAAAACCGCGCGGGTCCGCGCTGCTTGGGATCCGATCCATCGGCACTCAGGATCTCGCGC
>DATJEN010000225.1:0-6156 GCA_035496575.1 Pirellulales bacterium | reverse complement strand
ATATCCAGTGGCCAGCACGGCCGGTTCGCCCTGTAGTTGCAACAAGCCGGCCAATTGGTCGCCCCACAAGACGCCCACGGTGGTGAACGTGATCGCTAGCGCCGCGCCCAGCAGAAACGATTGAGCCACGACGCGATTCGCGGCCGGCCAGTCCCCCGCGCCCACGAAACGGGCGGTCATGGCGATCGCGCCGATCGATACGAATGAAAACAAATTGGCGAGCATCCACATGGCATAGGCGATCATGGTCATGGCCGCCAAATGCGTTTGCGTCAGGTAGTGGCCGGCCAAAAGCGTGTCGGAGAACCCGACCAGCATCACCAGCACTTGCTCGGCCAGCACCGGCCACACCAGCCGCAGCAGCGGTCTCAGCGTGCCGGGCGTATCAGAAATGGAGGCGCGCGCGCGTTGCATGCTGGGGGTGGCTATTTGAGAAGGCCGCGACACGAAAAAGTGGCACGTCGGCCTGGCTGGACGTTAGCGGCCAGTTAGAGCCAGAAGGTTCGCGCTCGTCAACTTCATTTCTGACTAGGGCGCGCGATCCCCCACGTCCCAAGTGCCTTAGACAAACAGTTCCGCGATCACCTTGCCGCCGTTGGCGATCTTCATCGGTCGCCCTTGGCGGCTGGTGAACGTGGTCTCGAGCGGGATCCCTAGCGCCTTGCACACCGTCGCCATCAGGTCCTGGGAAGTATAGGGATCGCTTTCCACTTCGGTGCCATCGGCGCTCGTGCGCCCGACGGCTATCCCGCCGCGGATGCCGGCGCCACCCAGCACCGTGCTCCAACTGCGGGCCCAGTGGTCGCGGCCCGCGTTGCCGTTGACGCGTGGGGTGCGACCGAATTCGCCCATCCAGATCACGGCCGTGTGTTCCAACAGCCCGCGCTCGGCCAAATCGGCCACCAGGGCGCTCATGCCCTTGTCGAGCTCGGGCAACTTGCGATCGGAGAGGGCTTTGAAGTTCTCGGAGTGCGTATCCCAGCCGTCGAAATCGACTTCCACGAAGGGCACCCCTTGCTCGACCAGCCGCCGGGCCATCAAGCAACCCTTGCCAAATGCCGAGCTGCCATACCGCTCGCGCGTGGCTTCTTTCTCTTGCTCGATCTTGAACGCGCTCATCTGCTTGCTGGTGAGCAGGGCCACGGTGCGGTCCAAAATGCTTGCGTGGTCGGTAGCCGCCGAGCCGCGCTCTTGTTTGATGAAGCCCCTCTCGAGAACCGAGAGATAGCGCATGCGTTGCGCGAGACGATCGACCTCGGCTGAATTCTGTTTTTCGAGATCGGGAAGGTTGCGCACCTTGCCGTCTGAACCGACCACGAAGGGCGCGTGCGCCATGCCCAAGAAACCGGGCCCGACACTCGAGCCGCCGATGGCGACGAAGGGCGGAATCTCCAACTGCAGCCGCTTCGACTGATCGGCCATCATGTAGCTCACTACCGAACCGTAGCCGGGATGCTCGATGGCGGGGTTCGGCACGTAGCCGGTGTGCATGTAATACCGGCCGCGGTTGTGATCGGCCTCGCGCGTGCTCATGGATCGCACGATAGCCAGGTGGTGCATCTGTTTTGCGACGAGCGGCAGGTGCTCGCAGATACGCTCGCTACCGGAAGTGGCGATGGGCTGAAAGGGACCGGCGGTTGCCGCGCCGGGCTTCAGGTCCCAGATGTCGATGGTCGAGGGTCCGCCGCCCATCCACAGCAAGATGGCGGCCTTCTGGCGGCGTTTGAGATCGGCCGCGTTCTTGCGCAGCGAAGCCGCCAGCGTGGCGGCCGGCCAGGCCAGCGCGACCAGCGCGGCGGAATGTTCGAGAAAGTGCCGGCGAGACAGCAGGCGGTCCATGACGCGCGACCTCAATGGTTGAGAATGAATTCGTTGGAGTTGAGTAGCGCCCACCACACGTCTTGCAGAGCCGCCACCGGATCGCCCTTGCGCGCGAGCATCAGCTCGTTGGCCAGGTTGATCTCCTGTCCGGTCGGCCGCCGGGCCAGCGCCGCCAGGTACAGCCGATTCAGCCGGGCGGCGTTGTTCAGCCTGGCATCGTGCGCCAGAGTGTGCAAAAACCCGCCGGCCGCTGCGCTGGTGGCGCGCTTCATGAGCTCGCCGTTCATCATCATCAGCGTTTGCGGGATCGTGCCATTGAAGGTGGTCGCTTCGCCTTGATCGTCGGTGCCGAACGCGACGGTAAATTGATCCAGCCAGCGGCGGCGAACCGATTCTTGCTCCGCGGAGTCGGAGATGCGATCGGCCGTGGTGGCCACCAGCAGCGATTCGTACAGCTCTTCGGCCCGCATCTGCCGCAAGTAGAAGCGGCTGAACTGGGGCGCGTCGCCGAGCAGGGGATCATCCTTCTTGTTGCGCAAGCCTGGCTTGCTCGAAAGCCCATACGCATCACAGAGCACGATAGCGCGAATGAGTTCTTTCTGGTCAAAGCCGGAATCGCGAAAGCCCGTCGCCAGCTCGGCCAGCAGCTCCGCATGGTGGGGTGGATTGTGCGGCCCCATGTCATCGACCGGCTTGGTGAACCCGTAGCCAAAAAAATGAGCCCACATGCGGCTGACGAGAGCCGGCGCCAGATAGTCGGAGTGGACGACCAGCCTGGCAAGCTCGCCGCGGCGCTCGACGTCGCTGACAAAGCCGCTGGCGCTGGGCAAGGCAGTTCCATCCACGAAGGTGGGATAGGCCACCTTGGTCAGCCCATTGCGCAGCTCGTAAAAGACGGCCGCTTCCTCGGGCTTGTTGTTTTCGCCCGCGAAATCCTGGTCGATGAGCTCGATCGAAGCGACCTGCCGCCCACCATCGGCATCAAAGCGGCGCAGGGCCCTGGTCTGCCGGAAAAAGGCGTTGAGCTCCCAAAACTGATTCTGCTTCCATTCGTTGAACGGATGATTGTGGCACTGCGTGCATTGGATTTGCAGGCCGAGAAAAACTTGCGCCGTCTTGGCCGTGGCCTGCACGGCGTTCTCTTGCAGGCTGCCCGCCAGAAAGTTCACGAAGCCATTGAAGCCTGGTTCGCCGGGCTTGCTCACGCCCTTGGCCGATAACACGGCCAGCGCGAGCTGGTCGTAGGGCAGGTTTCGTTCGAGGGCTTCGGAGAGCGCCTGCCGCAGTCCGTCACGATTGATGAGCGAATTGCGCTGCGTGCCACCGCTGCGGCCGATCAGCAGGTTAGTCCACAGGGTCGACCAGTTCCGCGCATACTCGGCTGAGTACTGCGAACCCAGCAATCGGCCGACGAGCGCGGATTTGCGGTTGCGGGCCGACTCGGCCAAATAGCGCTCCAGCTCGTCGACGCTGGGAATGCGGCCAATCAGGTCCAGGTAAACCCGGCGGCACCATTCGCCATCGCTCGCCGCGGGCGAGGCGCTGACTTTCGCCAGCTCCCATTCCTCGTGCAATCGCTTGTTGATGGTGTCCGTTAGCGATGCCGCGCCGCGGAAGTTCGCGCGAGAGGACTCCTCTTCGCCGTAGAGCGACGTCGAAGACGCGGCGGCGAGCACGCACAGGAGCAGCAAGCGCGCGGGCAGCCCCAGCCGGCCAGACAGTCGGCTTCGTGACGCAAAAAATCCCTGCGTCGAGACCATCAGATTCCGCGTGCAGAATTCCGCTCAGCGATCAGGCCGCGAATCGCGGCCGCACGCCGTGCCCGGCGTTGATAACCGAGCCACAAAAAGGGGCTCAGCAAGTTTTCGAGATTTCCGGAAAATTTATTCCGGAGGGGCCGAGGACGCGTGTTTTTGGCCCAAAGACGGGTGTGTCATTTCGCAACATGTGCATCATTTTGCTGTAGCAAAATGCAACAGGCGAGTTGGAACTCCCGAGTGCAGTTTGGAGTTCCAACTCGCCTTGTTATGAACGGAAACGGCTCTTCTTTCCAGGGCTACCAGCCGGCCTCACTGTTCCTTTCGGCTCGTAACTTCCAGGTTCCCTTACGTTTCCGTCGTTGTTGCCTTCACCTCTTCTGCTAGCCGGCCCCGAAACCTAGCTCTTCTCTGTACCGGCCCCGGGTCGTTCGCCTGCTTACGCAGAGCGGTGCCTCTTCCAATCCGGATGGCACAAAATGCAAACCCCGCGCCACAATCGATCCAGGGCGTAAATTTTGGCGTCCGAAGCGGCCGGATCAGGCGGTTTCGCGGAACTGAATCTGGTGCAGCCGCTGATAGATGTCGCAGCGGTGGATCAATTGCTCATGCGTACCTACGTCGGCGATACGGCCCAGGTTCATGACCACGATGCGGTCGGCCAAGGCCAGGGTGGCCAGCCGGTGGGTGACAATCAAGGTGGTGCGGTTGCGGATGAACTGCTCCAGCACTTTGTGGATCAACTGTTCGCTCTCGAGGTCGATCTGGCTGGTGGCTTCATCCAGGATCAGGATGGCCGGATCGCGGAGGATCGCACGCGCGAGCGCGATTCGCTGCCTCTGCCCACCGGATAAGCGGCCGCCTCCTTGGCCCACCATGGTCTGATAGCCTTGCTCCAGCTTCTGCTCGATGAACTTGTGCGCGTGGGCTTGCTTGGCAGCTTCGATGACCTGCTCGCGGGTGGCCCATCGCGACCCGTAGCGAATGTTGTTGAGAACCGTGTCGTCGAAGAGCAGGGTTTCTTGGGTGACCAGCCCGATTTGCTTGCGCAAGTCGATCAACCGCATTTGATCGAGCGGCACTCCATCGAGCCGGACTTCGCCGGAAATCGGATCGAAGAAGCGCGGGATCATATTGAGCAGCGTGCTCTTGCCACATCCGTTCGGGCCGACGATGGCCAGCGTCTCTCCGAACGGCACGCGCAAGTCGATCGCTTCCAAGACCGGCTGCTCGCTGGTGTAGGAAAACGAAAGCCGGTCGAAGACCAGATCGCGGTGATGCCGCGCGAAGGGGACGGGGCGGGTCGGACCTTGCACGGAGGGTTCGCGGTCTAGTAATTGATAGACCCGGTCGGCGGCCGCGGCGGCGCGCTGCAGCTTGTTGAATACCTCGGTGAGCCGGCGGGCCGGGTCGCTCACTCCCGCCAGCATTCCATAAAACGCGAGCAGCTCGCTCAGCGTGAGAGGCCGGCTCGACATGCGAATGCCCAGCAGGTGCGTCTCGCTGTTCATGACTAAATAAGCGCCGGCCAGGGTCGCCAGGCAGATGGTCGAGATGCCCATCACTTCGGTCACGGGGTTGATGAGCCCGTCGAAGAAGGCGATGCGCATGGCCTTGCCATAGCATTTTTTGCTGATGGCGTGGAAGCGGCGGCGCTCGTGGCGCTCCATGGTGAAGGCTTTGACGATTTTGATCCCGCCAAACGTCTCGGCCAGGATCGCATACAAGGTCGACATTTCCTCGAGCGCTTTGCGGTTCGCGCGCTTCAGGGTGCGCGAGAGAAACACGATGAGCAGGCCGGCCAACGGGGCAACCACCAGCGAAAGAAACAAAAGCTGCCAGCAGATGTAGGCGGCCAGCGCCAGGCACACCACCATTTTCAACGGCTCGAGCACGGCGCGGCCAAACAAGGTCTGGATGCCGCCGGCCAGGTTGTCCACGTCATACGTGAAGCGGCTGAGCAGGTCGCTCGTGCCGCTCTCGTTGAAGCTGGCCAGGTCCATCCGCAGCGTGCGCCGATAGAACTGCTTGCGCAAATCGAACGTGGCGAGCTGCCCCAGGCGGCTGACCAGAAAGGAGTTTGTCGTCAGAAAGGTGTCTTTGATGATCGTGGCCACCAGCAGGAAGGCGACCATCCACACCAGCGTTCGGAACGGGTCGTGGGGCAAGTAGTCGTCGATCCACGGCTTGAGCCGCTGCAAGCGCGAGAGCTCTTCGCCGGTCGCCGTGCGCTCGACTTCGATGGCCGTGCGCTCGTGCGCCAGCCGCCGGCGTGCTTGCAAGTCGTCGGCCGGGGTGGCGGCCAATTGCTCCGAAAGCTTGCGCTCCTCTTCGGCGCTCGTGTCGAGGTTCTTCTGGCTGTGCGAGATGGCTTCGTCGAGCCGCTGTGAAAGCGACTGGTTATTTGCCACCACTTCGACGAGCGGCAACAGAAAGCTGATGTTGGCGCCCCACAGAGCCGCCACGATCAGCGCGCAGACCACCGAGCTGGCAACCGTCAGCCGATAGCGAAGCGCAACGCGCACAGTCCGCGCGAAGTTGCCCATCCTTGATTTCCTGCGCGTGTTGCCGATAGCGG
>DATJEN010000224.1:0-7413 GCA_035496575.1 Pirellulales bacterium | reverse complement strand
TTGTTTTGAGTCAATAGCGGAACCGACAGTGCGCGTCTCTGGAGCGCAAAGCGCATGAAATCTCGCATCGTGCATCGGTCGATTTGACCCAAGCAGCCAACACATCGCCATCTTGGATGATCTTTGCCGATGCAGAAGCGGCTTGATTGGTGCACGGTATGCAAAACGTGCATGACACCGTGCGCGGCCTTCCGCCATCGGTGGTCTTTCGGTGATACTATCTGTCTGGCTGGGAAATTTCGAGCACTGGATCGAAAAAGGAGCCGGCATTGGCTGTAAAACTGGCGAATCTGCAAATCCTATGGGGCGTGGCAGGGGCGCGCGAGGAATTCGAGGACATGGTCAGCCAACTGATCCATGTCGAGAGGCCGGATTCGCAGCGCATCCGAATCGTCAAGGGCGATGGCGGCCTGGATTCCTTCGAGGGGGAACTCAGCGATTCCGATGGGATCGACGTGTTTCAGATCAAGTATTTCCCCGCCAATATCGACGACGCACAGAAGGGTCAGATTCGTGATTCGTTTGCCACGGTGCGCGACAGCAATAAGTTCAAGGTCAAAAGCTGGACGCTTTGCCTTCCGGTCGACATGAGCCTTGAGGAAACCAAATGGTTCGAAGGCTGGAAAGCGAAACAGGCGGGCACCGGCATCGAGATTCGACAACCGTGGGGCGCGCTGCACATTGAAACCCTGCTCCTGCAGGAGAAGAACCTGGCGATCAGGGAAGCTTTCTTCCGGGAGGAACATACGGTGCTGCTGCGTGAACAGGTCGGCATCCTGAATGAGCTGAAGCAGCAGGGTGGTCGTAACCTGAAAGTGCGCGTCAATCCGGTGTGGAACCGGCGGAAGCTTCAGGCACAAATTCAGTTGTTCAACAACGGAAAGGGAGCGATCTACATCACGAGCTGGTGGATACAGTGGGGGCCGGAGGGCAAGAAGGGCGCGCGCCAGGCGGGCGACACAATCCGGGGAACGCTTCCCGTCCGGCTGGAAGAACACGAGGCGGCAGATTTGCTGATTCACGTCAACGGTGATGTCGAGGACTTAAGCGGTATTGGAGTTTTCGACGGCGACCAGCATCTGTGGCTCGCGACCGATGAGAATATGGTCATCTTCAAACATGATGCGATTGCGCATCGACTGCCGGGCGCAGATGAGCCAGCGGAGGGACAATCGGCCGAGGGGCTAAAGATGGATGTCAAAGCCCGCGCGACAAGATCGCCTGGCCTCGATCACGACCTGCTCGAATTCGTCATCAAGAATGAAAGCGCCAGGCCGGTGTCGGTGCATAATGTCCGGCTTGGTTGGACGTATACCCCGCCACGGCAAAAACCAAAGTTTCCTGGGAAGCCGTCTGTTGCAGAGGCCGGGGGTAATGTTGGTTTGTTGCGGCAATCCACGACAAATCAGCTTGCCCCAGGCGAGCAGGTCGTGTTCGTGCTTGAAAAGGAAATGTCGATGTTCCTCGTCGAAGTGGCACGCGGGGACGTGCTGGATGAGGATATAGTCCTGGAGTTTGTCACCGATGAAAAGTGGTCATGGAAAGCCACGATGGACGAGATTCCGTCCGTCGTGCGGGCCGTGGCGAATTCGGTTGTGGAATCAATGAGGCGATAGTCGTTCAGCAATTTCGCTATTCTCGCCGCGTTCGTCGGCGTCACAGTCACTTTATCTCCGGCCCAACCTGACCTAATAGAGAACCCGCGCCATGAACCTGCCTTCCCGACTCGCCATTCTGTCGTACCTGCTACTCGCCGGTCCGGCTAGCACCTGGGCTGCCGATACGACGTCCGCCACGCGCACGCTCACCGGAAAAGATGCCTTGGGCGACTGGACGACCGACGCGCCGGGCGTGCGTCGGAAAATCACGCTCGATGACCTGGCCAGGCCCTACGACACGCCGTCAGCCGACAACCACCCAAAGGTCGTCAGTCGTCCCACGGACGCGTGGCCCAAGGCGCCCGCCGGTTTCGAGGTGACGGAGTTCGCCACCGGGCTCAAGCAGCCGCGCGTCATCGTCCGCGCCCCCAACGGCGACCTGTTCGTGGCCGAGAGCCGGGCCAATCGCATCCGCGTGCTTCGCGATGCCGACGGCGACGGCAAGCCCGAGGTGAATGAGGTGTTCGCGGCCGGCCTGAACCGCCCGTTCGGCATCACTTTCTATCCGCTAGGACCGGAACCCAAGTATGTCTATGTCGCCAACACCGACTCGGTGGTCCGTTTGGCGTACAAGAGCGGCGACACCAAAGCCTCGGGCAAGGCGGAAACGATCGTCAAAGGGATCCCCAGTGGCGACGAGAGTGTTGGTGGCGGTGGGCATTGGACGCGGGATGTAGAGTTCTCGCCCGACGGCAAGACGATGTATGTCTCGGTCGGCTCCCGTTCGAACGCCGACGAAGACGGCAAGGACGAAACCCGCCGAGCCATGATTCTGGCGTTCGATCCCGATGGCAAGAACGAGCGCGTGTTCGCCTCCGGCATCCGCAACCCGGTCGGTCTGGCGACGCATCCGAAAACGGGCCAGCTTTGGACTTCGGTGAATGAGCGCGACGGGCTGGGCGACAACCTGGTGCCCGACTACATCACGCATGTCGAGGAGGGCGGGTTTTACGGGTGGCCCTGGTATTATCTCGGCCCACACCAGGACCCGCGGCACAAGGGAAAGCATTCGGAGCTGAAGGACAAGGTGATCGTGCCCGACGTGCTGTTGCAGTCGCACATGGCCTCACTCGACCTGGCGTTTTACGACGGCGACGCTTTTCCGCAGGAATACAAGAACGATGTCTTCGCCTCCCAGCATGGCTCGTGGAACCGAACCCGCCGCGTCGGCTACAACGTCATCCGCATCCCGATGAAGGATGGCAAGGCAACGGGCGAGTACGAGGACTTTTTGGTGGGCTTCGTCACCAAGGACGGCAACGTGTGGGGGCGCCCGGTGGGCGTGGCTGCGGCCAAGGACGGATCGCTGATGGTGACCGACGATGCGTCGGGGACGATCTGGCGCGTGGACTATCAGAAAGAGAACTGAGCGCGAGCAAAAGCGCGCGGGGCAACCGGCATTTATTTGACGGGTGCGTCGGTACGCGTCCACTGCGCAATGGGTCGGCCGTCGCGCCGCCACCACGACCCGGCGCGATCCTGCGGCCATCCCTCGGGTGAGTCCTCCCACGTCTCCTGCCGGCCGTAGGCAGTCAAGTCGAGCAACTGCAGCGTGGGCAACATCGCCTCGATCCCGCGCCACTTCGTTTCGTAGGTTTGAAACACCTCGCCGCCCTCGCGCAGGTAGCAGCGGAGATCGCCACCGTTTCGGGTCGCCAGCACGTCTGCCGAGTCGGCGGTCGAGTACCACGGCGACGTCCAGCCCATGAAGTCGCGATAGGCGACGATCTCGTCGAGCGGGCCGCTGCTGAAGACGGCGTATTGCACGTCGCGTGCGGCCAGGTAGGCGAGGACGGCGGAATCCATCGCCGCCTGACTGTGCGTGCAGCCCTCACACTGCTGCTGGTGCGGCGCGCCCTTTTTCCACATGAAGTGATAGACGATCAACATCCGCCGGCCTTCGAACACATCGTCGAGCGGGACGGGGCCTTGCGGACCCAGCACCGTGACTTTCTCCATCCGCGTCATCGGTAGGCGCCGGCGAGCGGCGGCCAGTTCATCGCCCGCGTGCGTGTGTGCCTTCTCGCGGGCCAGCAGTTCAGCGCGAGCCCGCTCCCATTCCTCACGGCTGACGATTTTCGGGGTTGCCGGTTGGGTCATGGCGCCTCTCCGACGTACTCGCGAGGCTTGTTCCAGGGTTGGAAAACGTCAACCGTGCCGCGCCGCCTCGATGGTGGCGATGTCGATCTTTGTCATGTGCATCATGGCCTCGAACGCGCGCTTGGCGGCCGCGGTATCGGGGTCGGTGATGGCTTTTGTCAGAGCCAGCGGCGTAATCTGCCAGGAGATGCCCCATTTGTCCTTGCACCAGCCGCACGCGCTCTCCTCGCCGCCATTGCCGGTGATCGCGTCCCAGTAGCGGTCCGTTTCGGCCTGGTCAGCGGTTGCGACCTGAAACGAGAACGCTTCGTTGTGCTTGAACGTCGGGCCGCCGTTGAGTCCGAGGCAGGGAATGCCCATCACGGTGAACTCGACCGTCAACACGTCCCCTTTTTTGCCCGAGGGGTAGTCTCCCGGGGCGAGATGCACGGCCTCGACGGACGAATCGGGAAAGGTTTTGGCGTAGAATCTCGCGGCCGCCTCGGCGTCGCGATCGTACCAAATGCAGATCGTGTTCTTGGCGTGCTTCGGCATAATGCTCTCTCTGTCTATTAGCACGCGGCCCAATGCCGCCCTTCACACAAACGCCGGGGTCGGCGGATAGGTGCCGATCTCCACGTGATGGCCGTCTGGGTCGCGGCAAAAGATCTGCACGATGTTGCGGTCGGCGACCACGTTCTTGCGATACGGAACCCCGTGCTCCTTGAGCAATCGTTCGGCGCCGTCCAAATCGTCGGTGTGCAGCGCCAGATGATCGTGCCGAGTCTGGATTTCGCCCACCGGTCCGGTGGCCGCTTCGTTGTAGATCAGGTGGATCATGATTCCATAGTTGAACAGCCACGCGCCGGGAAAATCGAAGTTCGGGCGAGCGACTTCGCGAAAGCCCAGCACGTCGCGATAGAATTTTTTGCTCTCCTCGATGTGCGTGCTGATTCGTCCCACGTGATTGACGGCTGTGATCGGCAGAGACTGTGGCATGGCGATGACATCCAAGAGGTGTGACGGCAATTGTCGCGGGGAGTGCCACGGCGGACGGGGCGAAACTTCCCGACGCGTTGCCAGCCCTTTATAGCGCGCAGCCATGCCAGCAAGCAAACATACGTCGCGGTAAATTCCGCAAGCTCTTCCCATTAGCGGCCCTGCGGCCACTCTGTCGATTTTCTCGATTCTGACGCTCGTGAGGGCCGATACCACATGTGGGGCTGTCGCTCCGGCATCATCCGGCGCGCGGCAAGGGGAGCTTGTACGGGGGGAGCACGATGTCGCTGCGCGCTTGGTATCTTGGCCTGGTTTCGCTCGTCTTGGTGGCCCAGTCGGGCTGCTGCATGGTGTCGGATTGCTGCACCATTGCCTGGGGACCCGCCGGTCCTCCCTGTGCCCGCACCTGGTGCGGTTCGCAGTGCGGCGAATGCTTCTGGCACGAGTGGTTCAGCCTTCCACCTTTGTGCCAAGACAAGTGCAATTGCTGCGGCGAGTTCACGTGCTCGAACAATCCGTATGTGCTGGCTGGCCCCCCACAGGCCAAATTCGGACCGCTCTACGACGATGGCGTGGGCCGCAAACCCACGAGAGAATCCGCTTCGGGCCAGCCCGAGCGCGCTCCGGCGCCGGCACCCGCCCCGTCACCGACTCCATCAGAGGCGCCGCCGGAGGCAGCTCCGCCGGAAGATCTTCCGCCGCTGGGGCCAACGACTTCGGTGTGGCGCGATCGCTATGGCCGACAGGTTTCGTACGACGACACGATTGATCGGCGTCCGCCGTCTCGTAAACTTGGAAGGCCGCCAGTCCGCTATTATCGCTAGGCTCGCCGAGAGCCACGGCCGCGCGGTTGAGCGTTTGACCGCGAGACGACCATGGCCGTGACCGGCGCCCAGGCCTTTCTGAGCATGCTCGCCGATGCGGGCGTCGAATACCTGTTCGGCAATCCAGGTACGACCGAGCTGCCGCTCAATGACGCGCTGTGCTCGGACACGCGACTGAAGTACATCCTGGGCCTGCAAGAAATTCCCGTGATGGCCATGGCCGACGGCTATGCCATGGCATCTGGCAAACTTGGCGTCGTCAACCTGCACATCAGTTGTGGGTTGGGCAACGCGATGGGCATGCTCTACAACGCCTTTCGCGAAGGCACGCCGCTATTGGTAACCGCGGGACAGCAGGATCGCCGGCTCAAGTTCTCCGAGCCTATCTTGCACGGCGATATGGTTTCCGTCGCACGGCCGTGGACCAAGTGGGCGGCCGAAGTCGATCAGCTCGCCGATCTGCCAGCCGCGTTGCGCCGCGCCGTGCATGTGGCGACCAGCCGGCCGACGGGACCGGTGTTCTTGTCGCTGCCCATGGACTTGCAAACCGAGCAGGCCGAGCTCGACCTGGCGCCGCCCGTGTCCCTTGACCTTCGCGTGCGGCCGCCGCTGGCCGGCATCGAACGCGCCGCGCGCGTGTTGGCCGAAGCTCGCAATCCGGCGATCCTGGCCGGCAGCCGGCTGGTCTCAGGCGACTGCGTGGCCGAGGTCGTAGCGCTCGCCGAGCAACTCGGCGCGCCCGCCTTCTCGGAGCCGACGCATGCGCATGGCCGGCTGGGATTCCCGGCCGATCACCCCCTCTACGCGCAGACGTTGCCGCTGTGGGCGCCCGAGATTTCCGAGCGCTTGGCCGAGTTTGACGTGCTGCTAGTGGCCGGAGCGGACGTGATGCGCGAGTACGTCTATCACGGACCGCAGCCCGCCATTCCGCCGCATATCCGCGTGCTGCACTTGGACGAGGATCCGTATCAGATCGAAAAGAACTTTCGTGTCGAAGTCGGGGTGCTGGGCGACGTGAAGGAGAGCCTGGCGGAGCTCGGGCGGGCTCTGGGCGACTGCCTGCCGCGCGAGGGGCGCGATCGTGCCGCGGCGCGCGGACAGAAACGAGCCCAGCGTCATCGCGAAGCGCAAGCCGAGCTGCGCAAGCGGATTGCCGCTCGCCAAGAGGTTCGCCCGCTGCCGGGCAACGTCATGATGGCGGCTCTCGCGGAAATCTTGCCGCCCGAGGTGGCTGTGATCGAGGAAGCGGTCACCACCACCAACACGCTGTTCGAGCGCTTGGGCGCGCTCAAGAACACGAGCGGTTACTTCGCGCAGCGTGGCTGGGCGCTGGGATGGGGCTTGGGTTGTGCGCTCGGCGTCAAGTTGGCCTGGCCCGATCGCCCGGTGCTCGCGATCTTGGGCGAAGGAGCAGCGATGTACGGGATTCAAGGCTTGTGGTCCGCGGCGCGATACAAGCTCGACGTCACGTTCGTGATCGCGAACAATGCGCAGTATCAAATCCTCAAGGCGGGGGCCGCAGGGTTGGGCTTGCCGGCAGCTCGCGCCGGTCAGTTCGTGGGGATGGATCTGCAGCAGCCGGAAATCAACATGGTCGCGCTCGCGCAGGCGCTGGGCGTCGCCGCCGAACGCGTCACTGAGCCAGCCGATCTCGCGCGCAAGGTGAGGGACTCGATGGCCGGCGGCGGCGGGCCAAAACTGTTTGACGTGCCGATTGAACGCACGCTGGCCGGACCGGCCTAAAATGCGTCGGCATTGCGTCGCGCCGGGAGCTTGGGCGGCCGGGCGCCGCGACGTGGCCCTTCGCCCAAGCACACGTAGTCGAGCTCGCGCATTTCGTCGACGCATCGCAA
>DATJEN010000223.1:0-2444 GCA_035496575.1 Pirellulales bacterium | reverse complement strand
CGCGCTGACATTCACAACTGCAGGCGCGATCGGCGCCGGACAGCTCGCGTCGGTCCTGCAACTCTCCGGCGAGCCCGCGGAGCTGGCCACGCGCTACTTGCGGTTCTTGGTGCCCGTGTTGCCGCTGATGATGCTCGAGGCGGTGGGCATTGGATGTCTGCGCGGATCCGGAGACATGGTGACCGGCCTCGTGACCATGATTCTCGTCAACGTGGTTAACGTGACGGTCGCCTGGTCGTTCTTGCTCGGGCTGGGCGGGTTGCCTCAATTGGGTTGGGACGCGCTGCCGCTGGGCGCCGCCTGCGGCCATGCGCTCGGCGGCCTGATTCCGTTCGTGCTGTTGCTACGTGGGCACAGCGGTTTGGGGCTCGAACGTCGCTGGCTGCGCCCCGATCCTGCGCTCATGCGCCGCATCCTCAGAATCGGATTGCCCGGCGGCCTCGACGTCATGTCGATCACGGCTTGCCAGTTGGTATTCATCTCGATCGTCAATCGCTTGTCGACCGACGAGATCGCCGCGCACGGCGTTGCCATTCGCATCGAGTCGCTGGCTTATTTGCCGGGCTATGCCTTTCAGATCGCGGCCGCGACGATATCGGGCCAATACCTGGGCGCGCGCGATTATCGGCAAGCGACCCGCAGCATCGTCACCGCTTGCCTGGCCAGCGGCGCGCTTTTGACAGGCTCCGGCTTGCTCATGTTCTTTGGCGCCAACCAGCTCGCGCACGTGTTCCTGAGCCCCGACCAGACCGGAGTGCTGGCGATTGTCCCGGGGCTGTTGCGCATCGTGTCGATTGCGATGCCGTTCTTGGCATTCTATCAGGTGCTGACTGGCGCGCTGCGCGGCGCCGGCGACACGCGCTGGCCGCTGGCGTTCACGTTCATCGGCTTTGTTGGCGTGCGGCTGCCGCTGGCCTATTGGCTAGCGCTCAGCTTGGGATGGGGCGTGCGCGGCGCGTGGTACGCCATGGTGATCGACGTTCTGGTGCGCTGTTCGCTGGTGAGCTACCGCTTCTTGCACGGCGGTTGGAAGAAGGTCGAAGTGTAAGCACTTCAAAGGACGAAGTGTAAGCACTTCAAATCGTCCAAGCGACTAGCGGATGTGACAGCTCGCCAGCCCACGTTTCTCGAGGTACTGCTGGTGATAATCCTCGCCGGCGTAGAACTCGCCGGCCGGCACGATTTCGGTCGCGATCGGGTGGGAAAACTTGCCGCTGGCCGACAGCCGTTGCTTCGATGCGATAGCCGCGGCTTCCTGCTGAGGCGAATGATAAAAAATCGCCGTGCGATATTGTGAGCCGACGTCGGGTCCTTGGCGGTTGAGCTGCGTTGGATCGTGGTTTTCCCAGAAGGCGTTCAGCAGCTCGTCGTACGAGATTTCGGCCGGATCGTATTCGACCTCGACCGCTTCGGCATGTCCGGTGCGATCGGTGCAAACCTGCTCGTAGGTGGGATTGGTCGTATGTCCCCCGATGTAGCCGACGCGCGTGGACTTCACGCCTTTCAACTGGCGAAAAGCGGCCTCGACACCCCAAAAGCAACCCGCCGCAAACGTGGCTTTTTCCATCGCGATAGCTCCCGCAGTTTCTGTTTCCGACTGAGCTGTCATCCGGCTCCGATATTTTTCTCGCCGGCCAGTCAATACTACGGCTCACCCAATCAAAAGGGTTTTTGTTAGACGATGGTCCCTTTGCCGCACGATCGCCGGCAGGCGGACAGTTGCGAAATGTGGAACGACTCGTGCGTGGTCATCAGATGGGCCAGCACGTCGCCAACGGTCTTGAGGACGGTGGGCTTGAGCAGCTCGACGGCGTGCGCCTGGCTCATGGCTTCGCTCGAGGCGGTGGGCACAGCCTCGCTGACTCGCCGGTGCCCAGCTTCGATGGCGCCCAGCAGGTCTCCCTTGCTGGGATAAGGCGCGGCGACGTCGGCGGACTTGGTGCCCGGCGCGAACTGAACGTGCCACTCGCGCGGACACTGCGGCCTCAGCCCCAGCAACTTGCCTGCATAATCGGTCGCGACCGCCAGATGCCCCAAGATCCAGACCGGCGGATTGCCGCCAGGAAAGGCGGGCTTGCCGAGGTTGGCATCGTCGAGATCCGCAGCCAGCAGCCGCAGGTAGTTCAAGTTGAACTTGTAAAGTGTCAATTCTCGCTCGAACACGGCTGTGGCTCCTTGGCGGCTGATTGCGCTTCTGGCGATCCGCGCCGCCATTGTAGCCGCGTTTGCCAACGGTTCCAAAACAGCAGGCGCGCAAAAAAACCCGGGGAGCTTGCGCTCCCCGGGCCGTTGCAATCCTGTGCGTAGCAATGCCGCTTAACGAACTGCTTCGTTGAGCATCCGAGTATTCGGCACGCTACGGCGATTCAAGAGACCATCCTCTTCGGTCTCGATGATGGTTGCGACCGGGCCAACCTCGCGGACGGTACCTTCCATGGTGCCGA
>DATJEN010000222.1:0-15241 GCA_035496575.1 Pirellulales bacterium | reverse complement strand
CCCAGCGACGCGCGCGTCTCGTCAATCTCGGCAGGGCTGACCCGCACCGGCACCAGGTCGGGGTCGGGAAAGTAGCGATAGTCGCTCGATTCTTCCTTGTGCCGCTGCCCGCGCGTGATGTTCGCGACGTCGTCCCAGCCGCGGGTTTGCTTGGGCACGTCCCCCAAGCGCTGCTTGGTTTCGAGCCACACCTGGTAATGGCGCTCCGCTTCATATTCCATCGCGCGCTCGACCGCGCGAAAGCTGTTCATGTTCTTGACTTCGACGATGGGCGTGGCGACCAGCCCGTCCGGCGTGTCGAGGTGCAAGTTGATATTGGCGTCCACGCGCAGGCTCCCCTCTTGCATGTTGCAGTCGGAGACACCCAAGTACGTGAGTAGCAGCTTTAACTCCGAAAGGTAAGCCTTGGCCTCCAACGGCGAGCGCATGTCGGGCTGGCTGACGATTTCCAATAGCGGAGTGCCGGCGCGATTCAGATCGATGCGGCTGTCAGCCAGGCCGGCAACTTCGTCGTGCATGCTCTTGCCGGCATCCTCTTCGAGATGCGCGCGAATGATGCCCACGCGCTTCGTTTCAAAGCGACCCTTGGGATCACTGATCTCCAGGAACCCATCGCGCGAAAACGGCAGGTCGTACTGGCTGATCTGATAACCCTTGGGCAGATCCGGGTAGTAATACTGCTTGCGGTCCCACTTGGTGTACGGGGCGATTTCGCAATTGAGCGCCACGGCCGTCCTCAGCCCCAGCTCGAACGCCTTGCGGTTCATCACCGGAAGCGTGCCTGGCATGCCGATGCAGACCTGGCAGGTCTGCGTGTTGGGCGGCGCGCCAAACTTCGTGCTGCAGCGGCAAAACAGCTTCGTCTGCGTCAGCAGTTGCACGTGGACTTCAAGGCCGATGACGATCGTGTAGGGCTGGCTCATGCCGGGGTCCTCCCAGCCTCGGCAACCATGGGCGGAAGGCGGCGGTGCCAATCGGTGGCCTGCTGGAACATGTGCGCTGCTTGCAGCAGCTTCTCCTCGGCAAAGGGCGGGCCCTGCAGCTGCAAACCGATCGGCAGCCCTTCCTTGCTCGCGCCGCACGGGAATGCGATCCCGCCAATGCCCGCCAGGTTGGCGCTCACCGTGTACAGATCAACCAGGTACATCGCCAACGGGTCGTCTACTTTTTCACCGAGCCTGAAGGCAACGGAAGTCGTCACCGGTCCGGCAATCAGATCGACCTCGTGGAAGGCGGCATCGTAGTCGCGCCGAATCAACCTGCGCACCTTGAGCGCTTTCAGGTAATACGCGTCGTAGTAGCCCGCGCTCAGCGCGTAGGTGCCCAGCATGATGCGGCGCTTGACCTCGGCGCCAAATCCTTCCGAGCGGCTTTGCCGATACATGCGCACGAGGGGATTGTCGAGCGCGTCGGCTGCCGCGTGCTGGCCGGCGTTGCTGAGCGCCGCTCGCTCGCTGGCCAGCTCGGCGAGCATCTTCTTTTCGTCCGTGCGATGCCCGTAGTGCACGCCGTCGTAGCGCGCCAGATTGCTCGAAGCTTCGCAGGGCGCGATGATGTAGTACGTCGCCACGCCATACTTGCCATGCGGCAGCGAAACCCATTTCACTTGCGCGCCCAGCGACTCATAGACCTTGATTGCCTCGCGAACGGCGGCGTCCACCTCGGCGTCCAGTCCCTCGCCAAAGTGCTCGCGCACGAGCCCCAGCCGCAAGCCCTCAAGCGGCGTGCCGACGGTCTGGCTGTATTTGGGCGTGGGCCGCTCCACTGAAGTCGAGTCGAGTGGGTCGTGCCCGGCCAGCACTTCGAGCAACAGCGCGGCGTCTTCCGCGGTGCGGGCGAAGGGTCCGATCTGGTCCAAGCTGCTGGCGAATGCCACCAGGCCATACCGGCTGACGCGGCCATAGGTTGGCTTGAGTCCGGTCACCCCGCACAAGCCGGCTGGCTGGCGGATGGAGCCGCCCGTGTCGCTGCCGACCGACAAGGGCGCCATGCCGGCAGCCACCGCGGCGGCTGAGCCACCGCTCGAGCCACCGGGAATGCGCGTCAGGTCCCACGGATTCGCCGTGCGCTGGAAAGCGGAGTTCTCGGTCGAGCCCCCCAACGCGAACTCGTCCATGTTCGTCTTGCCGATCAATACGGCGTCCGCCGCCTTCAGCCGGGCGATTACGGTCGCGTCGTAAGGAGGAACAAACTTCTCCAAGATCCGCGAGGCGCAGGTCGTAGTCTCGCCCGCGGTGCACAGCAGGTCCTTGATCGCGACCGGCAAACCCGCCAGGCGACCGACGGGCTTTCCCGCACGGCGTCGCTCGTCGATTTCCGCGGCGCGCGCAAGTGCCCGATCGGGCTCAACGCGAATGAATGCCTTGACGTCTCGATCGTGCCGCTCGATTTGATCCAGATAGGCGCGCGTCAGCTCGACGGAAGTCAACTCGCCATTCTCGAGCAAGCGAAGCAGGTCGACCGCGCGCTGGCTGAGCAAGGACATGGATCATTCACCCAGCACGGCGGGCACCAGGTAGAACTCACGATCGTGATGGGGCGCATTGGCGAGCGCCGCGCCCCGGTCGAGACTGGGCCGCAGCTCGTCGGCCGCAAACACATTGGCGACGTCGAGCGCGTGGGCCATGGGCTCCACGTTGTCGGTGTCCAGCTCCGAGAGCGACTCGACATAGGCCACGATCTGGCCCATTTGCTCGGTCATGCGCTCGAGCTCTTCGGGGCTGAGCCGCAAGCGGGCCAAGAGAGACACTTTCTCGACATCTTGACGCGTGAGAGTCATGCGAGAATCACTCGAACGGAATTACAAAATCAATGAAGGCCGCCGCGACCCCCGCGAGCGATGAAAACTGCCAGGCGGCCAACCGCAACGTCACGCGCTGGCTTTGCCCGCCTTCGCGGCCTGGGCGCCAGATGGCAGCTTGAAGGGGGCGTTGCGAACCCGCTTGGTGATCGCGCCCGAGCGAATGCACTGGGTGCACACGCGAACGGTTGTGTTTTCGCCGCGCGCGGTCGTGATCCGCACGCGCTGCAAGTTCGGCTTGAACTGCCGACGCGAGATGCCTGTCACCTTGGTGCCCACGCCGCCCAGGTACTTGGCCTTACCGCGGATCGTCACTTGATTGCCCATCACGGGCGCCTTGCCACAAACTTCGCACGCTTTGGGCATCGAACCAACCTCGACCAAAAAATCTGAAACAATTGCAAGATCATCAATATATCCAGTTTACGGCGACAGGCAAGCCGAAATGGACTGCTCGCTTGAGCCGCCAGCGGAACTTGGAATCACGGCTGGTCCTATCTTTCGGGCGGTTTGGGCAGTCGCATCGGAACGACTAAGATGGTCTGTGGACGGTCGCCGTCATGAGCCGCGTTTCCCACCCGCTCTCTCCCCACGGTTCGAACATGATTCACCTACTTTTGTTGGCGCTTGCGCCACTCGCCGCCCCCGAGCCAACGACCGCACCGGGCACGGAGCTCGTCTATCGCGGTGAGCTGGGGCCGAAGGACAATGACGCCGGCAATCGCAAGACATTTGATCTGAAGCTGTGGATCGTAGCCGCCGGCGAGCAAAGCGCCGAGCTGCTGTGGCTCGTCGAAGAGCGCGGGCCTGGCGAGATGCCCTGGCCGAGCCGCTTTGGCCGCCTGAGCGTCGATCGCGCTTGGCGCGCGAATAGCCAAGGTCCCGCAGTGCTGTATGACCGCGGTGATGGACGCACGTCGGTCAACATCCCGCTGCCCTTCTTCAAAGCCCGCGAGCCCCTGGCGGCCGACGTGACCATTGCGGATGGAGCGCTAACCTCCCACGTCGACAAGGCAACCAAGGTCGGTGAAAAGCCTGCCTGGCGAATCAGTCAAAAAGATGGTTTCGGTCCCAAGCGTTCGCTGACGGTTGACCAGGCCAGCCCAGTGGTGTGGTCGCTCAAAGAAAAGCTGACGATGGGGCGCGGCGTCGAGTATGAATTGAAACTGGAGCTTGTCGCGAGCGGCGCGCAAGCCGGCGAGCATCTCACGGCCTTGGTCAGCGCGTTCAACTCCTTGGCGGCGCTCGTCGCCAAGCTGAATGTGCCTCCTGCAGCCCAGGACATCACTTGGAACGACACCCAGCTTGCGACGTTGCGCGAAGGATTGTCGGGCGTGAGCGAGCTCGCGGTGGCGACCCCCTTGGCCGGCTTTGTCAGTGCGGCGCGGCGCGATCTGGATGTGCAAACCGGACGTAGCGACGGGGTGGCCGAGCTGGCGACCAAGTCCGTCGGCCGGACGGTCGAGCCCTTCGCACTGCGCGGAGTGTCCGAGGGGCTTTCGGAGGAAGGGTTGCGCGGCCAGGTGACGATCCTACACTTCTGGGATTATCGGGATGAGCCGCTCAAGGAGCCGTACGGCCAGGTTGGTTATCTCGACTTTATGTACCACCGCCGCAAAACCGCCGGACTAAAGGTTTTTGGAGTCGCGGTCGATGGCCGGCTGGCGGACGAGAAGACGCGCGCCGCCAGCGAACGCAGCGTGCGCAAGCTGATCGGATTCATGAACCTCAGCTACCCGGTCCTTTACGACGCCGGCAGCTTGATCAAGCAGTTCGGCGATCCGCGCGTGGTCGGCGCGAGCCTGCCACTGTTTATCGTCGTGGGCCGCGATGGAAAAATCCTGCACTATCACGCCGGAACGTATGCCGTGCACCAGGATCAAGGACTACGCGAGCTCGACGAGGTGGTATCCGCGGCGCTATCGGACAAGTAAGAGCGAGCGCTCGGCAGTCAGTTGCCGCGCACCAGCGCGAGGACCGGCTCGAGCAAGTGTCCGTTCGTGGCGATGCCTTCGCCTTCGTAGATGGTCGCGCGTCCCTGCCAGTCGGTGAAGGTGCCCCCCGCTTCCGTCACAATCGGCGCGATGGCCGCCGCATCCCACACGTTCATGATCGGGTCGATCATGATTTCGGCTCGGCCGGTTGCCACCAGCAAATAGCCATAGCAATCGCCCCACGTGCGGCTCACGGCCACGGCCGACTGCAGCCGGGCGTACGCTTCGCGCTTGGCGGGGTCCTCAGCCCGCGTGTCGCTGGCGCACAGCAGCGCTTCGCCCAGCTCGCTTCGAGCGGAAACCCGGGCCGGCTTGGGCGCGGCCCCTTTCGCTGAATGCCAGGCACCTTCTCCGCGCGCTGCGTAAATGCACTCGTCGAGCGCGGGAATGTAGACCACGCCGGCCACACTCTCGCGCTCGTGCTCCAGGCCGACCATGGTGCCATAGAGGGGCACGCCGCGGATAAACGACTTCGTGCCATCGATCGGATCCAGGATCCAGCGCCAGCCGCTATTGCCTGCGCGCTCCGCAAACTCTTCGCCCAGAATGGCGTCCGTGGGAAACGTCGCGACGATTTGATCTCGCAAGAATTGTTCGGCGCGGCGGTCGGCAACGGTAACCGGCGAGTGGTCCTGCTTCCATTCGACGGCCAGGTCGTGGGCTTGAAAATGATCGAGCGTCAGCTTGCCTGCTTCGGTAGCGATGCGACGCGCGAGGTCCAGTCGAGTTGCCAGCGGTGCGGAGCCCATGCCCGAGAGCCTACTCCGGGCATAGCTGGTTGCCAAGCTGTTGGGCTTCAGGCCAGCTTCGCGACGCTGCGCGGCGCCAACAAATCGGAAATCTTGATGGCGTCCAGACGTTCGCGCATGGCGGACGTCACTTCGTCCAGGGCATGCTGCAGGCGACGGTCCGATCCGCTGAGCTCCGCGCCTTCTCGGCCCGGCAGACAGGCGTTCAACCGTCCGTCGATCGCTTCGATAACTTCGAGCAGCGAAATCTCTTCCGGCCTGCGATCGAGCGCGTAACCGCCATCCACGCCACGCGTCGATTGCATGATGCCGTTGGTGACCAGGTGCCGCAGGATTTGCAGCAGAAATCGCTCCGGCATGTTGCCATCGCTGGCAATTTGGCTGCAAGGAATGGGACCGTCGGTATCGGCTTGCGCCAATTGCAACGTTGCCTGGACCGCGTAAACGACGGTGCGCGAGAGTTTCATGAAAGCGATGTTAGCCAGGCTGGCGCACGCTCGAGCGCGCCCAAGGACATGCCGCGCGAGCCATGAGCCAACGTGCCGTTGCGTTCCGGCGCAACCGGTCAGGCGAGCTGAATGCCTCTATTTCCTTCTGGCCAGCGGCAGCAAAGCGTCTGAAAACCGTACGCTGCATGCGGACGATTGTAAAACACCGCCAAGGCGCAGAAGGGTTCCTTGTGGCGCTAAAACTACCAACGCATCCTCGAATTGTCAAAAGTCGGCCGGCGCTTTTTCGTGCTTGCGCAAAATGGCGCACTCGCGCACGGGGGAAAATCGCGTGCTTGCAAGCGCGCTAGCTAAGCAATCGGCGCGTCCTGGCCTGAGCTCGCCGGCTCGGCCGCGTGCTCGGGTTCAACTGCCAAGGCATGCCACACCAACAGCACCGCGCCCACCACGAGCAGGCTGTCGGCGATATTGAAGATCGGCCAATCCACGACGCCGTCGACCTTGAAGTGCAGCCAGTCGCGCACGGCGTAGACGGGCGTGCCCGGCTGATGGAACATGTCAGTCCCCCAGGTGAGCTTGGGCAGGCCGAGCCGGTCGTAGAGATTTCCCAGAATTCCGCCGGTCACCATGCCCAGCGCCAAGCTCAACAGCCAATCGTGGAGCGCCTTACCACGGGTGAGCCAATAAGCGATGCCACACAAGGCGGCCAGCGACAATCCGCAGAACACCAGCCCGCGGCCTTGGCCAATACCGAACAAGGCGCCTTCGTTCAAACTGGTGGTAAAGCCGAAGATTTCGTCGAAAATCCAATGGCTGGGCTTTTCGTGCGGCATGCCCAGCGCGCGGAAGGCCCACCACTTGGTTGCCAGGTCGACCGATGCGCCAAGCGCGGCCATCGTCGTAAATAAAAGCACATGCGCTCGAGGGACGTGGGCCATGGTCCCTCCAATCCGCTCGTCCGGAAGCAAATCTGGTATCACGTCCGGCCAACTAGCCGCGTTCGAGCTTCTGGGCGCACTTGATGCACAACGGGGTATACGGAATCGCGTTCAACCGGGCCTTGCTGATCTGCCCGCTGCAATCCTCGCACTGGCCGAACACGCCATCCTCGATTTTCTCGATCGCGCCCTCGATCGACTCGAGCGTCAGCTCGTCGGTCTGCATCAGGCTGAGCGTGAACTCTTGCTCATAGTTGTCGCTGCCGATATCAGCCATGTGGATCGGCATGCTCGAGAGATCGCCGTTGGCTTCCGAGCGGGTCTTGCGCAGGGCCGCGTCGGCCATGCCGTTCACGTCTCCCCTGAGTCGCGCGCGTAAGGCAAGAAGCTGTTCCTTGTACGCCTTCATTTCGGCCTTCTTCATGGCGGTCTAACTCCCGAAACGATCGAACGAGCCCCAATTTAAAAACCACAAACTCGCTATTTTAAAACGAGGCCTGCTGACTGTCAAATCGCGCTTGTGCTGGCCGAATCGTCGCAAACCCCACGAGGCCCGACAGCATTCGGCTCGCAATCGGCTGAGCAACGAGCGCGGCCATTCTGGACACGTCAGGCATTCGCGGCATAGACTACCAAGTTGGACTCCAGGTTCGCTCCTGTGGTCCAACCGCGCGCTATTTTCCACAGGGACCAGCAGCCATTAGTGTCCTCACTTCGACCGATGTCGCCTTCCAAAAGTGCGTCTCGCCGGCGTGCGGCGCCACTTATGGCATCGACGAGGTGCGCGTCGCCTGTGATAGCTGCGGCGGGCTGCTCGACGTCGTCTACGATTGGAACCGGCTGCGGCCGCCCACCTCGTTCGAGTTTTTCCAGCGCAAATGGGCGCAGCGCAACGACCCGCTGGCACTCAGCGGCGTATGGCGTTTCTACGAGCTGCTTCCGTTCGCCCCGCGCGAGCGGGTCGTCACCATCGGCGAAGGCCAGACGCTGCTGCAGCCTTCGGGGGGTGTCGGCAAATTCGTGGGCTTAAAGGGGGGGCAGCTCTATCTGCAATATGAAGGCCTGAACCCCTCGGGCAGCTTCAAAGACAACGGCATGGTGGCCGCCTTCACGCACGCGCACACGATTGGCGCCAAACGCGCCGCCTGCGCCTCGACCGGCAACACCAGCGCCTCGCTCGCGCTGTATTGCTCGGTTACGCGACTGATGAAAGCCGTGATCTTCATTGGCTCGGGCAAGATTTCCTACGGCAAGCTGTCGCAGGCGCTCGACTATGGCGCGCTGACCATGCAAATCGCCGGCGACTTTGACGACGCCATGGCCCGCGTGAAAGAAGTTTCGGCCCAGCTCGGCATTTACCTGGTCAACAGCGTCAATCCGTTCCGCCTCGAAGGCCAGAAGACCATCATGTTCCGGGTCCTCGAGTCGCTCGGCTGGCAGGTGCCCGATTGGATCGTGGTGCCGGGCGGCAATTTGGGAAACTCGAGCGCCTTTGGCAAGGCCTTTGTCGAGCTGCATCAGATCGGACTCATCGACCGCATTCCACGCCTGGCCGTCATCAATGCGGCGGGCGCGAACACGCTGTATGAGCTCTACGAGAAGCGCGGACTACGCTGGAATGCCGGCCGCCCGGACCACTCAAGCGTGGAGCAGTACTACGGCGAAATGGACCGCCAGGACCGCCGCGCTTCGACCATTGCCAGTGCGATCGAGATAAATCGGCCCGTCAATTTGGACAAATGCCTGCGGGCTTTGGAGGACTGCAACGGGGTCGTGCGCGAGGTGACCGACCAGGAAATCCTGGATGCCAAGGCCCAGGTCGGCGCCGGCGGCTTTGGCTGCGAACCGGCCAGCGCGGCGAGCGTGGCCGGCGCGAAGTTGCTCGTGTCCCAGGGCGTGATCGGCCGCGACGAACGCGTGGTGTGCATTCTCACCGGGCACCAGCTCAAAGACCCCACGGCCACGGTCGCCTATCACACGACCGACCAGGAGCAGTTCAACAAGGTGCTCGGGGCGCGCGGCGTCAAGCGCGCGAACTTCGCCAACCGGGCCGTGGCCGTGCCGAACGAGCTCGACGAAATCGTCAAAGCCATTCAGCTCTACAGCTAGTTTCTAGTTTCGGAAGCGTTTTGGCCGACGCGGCGCAGCCTGCTAGCCCGACGCGCATCGGGACGGCAAACGCGCCACGCGACTGCGCTTTCGCCACCCTGAGGCAGTCAGGCCAATCAATCCCAGCGCGGCGAGCGCGAACGACGACGGCTCGGGAATTGGCGTGAGGAGAAATGCGTGATCTTCGCGGGCGCCATTAACAAGAATACGTCCCCAGCCCACAATCTGTCCGTGGTCATTGATTCCGGTAGCGGCATTCAGTTCCCATCCTGTCGACGGATCAATAAATTCGTTTAAGTCGTGCATTGCACCTGCCACGTACAAGAACGCATGACCATGTAATGCGTCGCCGATCCGAACAGTAGACGAGCCCACGATCTCCCCAGTGTTGTTGATCCCATACGCGCTGCTCCCTCTCCACGTCGAGTCGAGCGATCCCAGCACTTGCATGACGCCTTGGCTGTAGAGAAATGCGTTGGTCCCGGCCTGACCGACGACCTGGCCGGCTTCGTTGATATCGAAGGCCAGGCCGGGTCCCAAGTCTTGCATGGCTCCGTTGCTGTAGAGGAAGGCATGACTTGTACCTGCCGCGCCGCTTGACGAACCGACGATCTGTCCCGAACTGTTGAGCGCCTTGCCGGAGCTATTGGGTAATCCGGGCAGTGTGCCCAAGTCGTGCATCACACCGTCTTTGTAAAGAAATGCGTGATACGCGTTACCAGTCGTATAAGCAGAACCGGTCACTTGGCCCTGATTGTTGATTCCATAGCCGATGCTATAGAGTCCGCCAAGGGTTCCCAAATCGAGCATTGTACCCTGGGAATACAGGAAAGCATGCTCCGGTCCTCTGTTGGCGGTATAAGATCTGCCCACGATCTGGCCGCTGTCGTTAATGTCCTGCGCATTGCTTACCAGGCTGCCTAAGGTCCCCAAGTCGGTCTGGACGCCACCGCTGTAAGAAGATGCATGGTAATAACCATTGGGAGCGCCGGGGAATTTGTAAGTGCCCGAAATGGTCCCCGAGTTGTTGATTTCCACGACAGCGAAGTAGTTACCAGAGTCAATAAGGCCAGTGGCACCGAGGTCGGTTATGGTATAGCTTGCTGCCGAACACACCGGCATTGGAAGGAGCGTCATCGATAGCATGGCCCCCCACACACTGAAGAGTGAATGGATGAAATAAAGCGACGATCGCGGTCCCAGGGGGACCTGTGGGCTTTGGGTCATCGAACAACTCCTCTACGAAAAACGGAAATGAAGAGAATAAAGAAACTGCCCTTGTAGTTCGCGTTGTGGCCGCAATCGGCGGCCCGAATACTCTTTCCGAAAGTCCCCGATGAATGGAGGGAACGTCGGCGAATGGATAGAAGAGCGCCCCGCACGCAGCAGAATTGCCGCCGCGCGGGAACTTCAAGCGGAATTGGAGCCTGACCTGCGCTTTCGCCACCCTGAGGCAGCGAGACCAATCAGTCCGAGCGCGGCGAGAACGAAGGAGGAGGGCTCGGGAACAAGAATCGCGAGTCGCGTTGCATAGGAAGCGAACAAATCTTCTCGATCGCTGCCATCCAAATTGGCGCGCATGACTCGCGATGTGTGGGCGTCAGTCCAATAGATTTTTCCGTGTGCGCTGTCCACGGCGACATCTGATATGATCCCTCCATCTATCTGAAAGAGCGGCTCCTGATTACTGCCATCCAAATTCGCGCGAAAAATCGTGCCGGCAGGGTCCGCCCAATACAGTTTCCCCTGCATCGTATCGAGGTAAAGGCCAGCGTAATTGCCCAACAACCCGGTGAGCGGTAATGTTTCCAAGCCGGTGCCGTCGAGATTGACGCGATTCACGTAACCGGACGTTTCTACCCAGTACAGCTTTCCATGCACAGAATCGAGTTCGACATCACCTCCATAAACAGGGTGCCCACGGACGACTCGTTGCAAAAATGGGGAACTCAGGCTGCGACTCCAGATGCCGAAGTCGTCGCCCCAATAAAAGCGGCTGGTCGCGGCGTCGAACGCTAGGCCCGTACTGGGATTGGTGCGAAACGTAAAAACGACCTGCTTAGTCCCAGTCAGGTCAAGTTTCATGCTGTAAACGCTGTATGCCTCAACCCAGTATGCGCGGCCGCCTGCAGGGTCCAGGGCTAGGCCGCTAGCATAATAAGGACTGAAATCTGAAAGTTGCAACTCGGTTCCGTCCAAGTTAGCGCGGCCGATCGGCCACAATGCTCCCGCAAAATACAGCTTGTCAGCGTGGGCCCGTTGCACCGGGCCAGCAACTAGCGCCAGGAAAGTCAGCACGGCTAGCGCGCCCCTTGCGCCCAACGTCCAGGAACTGAAACAAGCAAGGCTGCGCGCAAGCGCGCGCGGTCCCAGGCGGACCTGTGGGTCTTGGTTCATCGGGCAACTCCTCTACGGAAAACGGAAATGAAGAGAATAAAGAAACTGCGCGTGCAGCTCGGGTTGCCATCGGCAACACCCCTGCCAAAAACGAAAATGGAGACAATAAATAAACCGCAGCTATAGCTCGCGTTGCCACGGCAACACCTCTGCGAAAAAACGCCATGAAGAAAATAAAGAAGTAGCGCCGGGTAGCTCGCGTTGCCCTCGCAAGCCAAGAGTCCCGAATATCGTCTGTTCCGAACGCGGTCCCACCGAAGAGGGGACCGCGAGCGCCACCTGCAGATTAGCGAGGCGAGTTTCGCAGTGCAATGGAAATCATGCGGATTCTGGTCAGAATGCGCAAATGCGAAAAGCCGCGCGCGGCACGCGAAGTAACTGGATGTATTTAATCCCGGGGGTGGTGCATTTAATCCACCGCGCTTTCCGACAGGATTTTGGCGTACGCCTTGCGCGCGACGTCATAGGCCGCGGCCGCGGCGGGCTGTTCCGCTGGCCGGGTTTGCTTCACCTTCTGTTTCCAGCACACGTCGACCGCGTCCAAACACCACTGGGCGCTCTTGCGGCTGGCGCGAATGGGCTTGCCATCGACCTCGACGAACACGGGGTTCGTGTGGCTGCTGGGGAAGATGCGAATCGCAATCCAGCTCGACGTCTTGGGCGTGTAACTGAATTGCAGGTCTTGGATCGTGCCATCGCCCGCGATCTCGCGCTTTTCGACCGGTTGGCCATTGACGATCAATTCGACGGGAACTTTGTTGCTGTCGCCGACGCGGGCCCGTTCCACGTGCCAATAAGGCTTTTGGTCGAGCGATTTTTTGCGGATGGATTCGTTGGGCTTATCGGCCAATAGCGCCGCGGCACGCACGCGCACCTCGAGCGGCTTGCCGGCCGTGGCGGCCAGCACGCTCGCGCGCCCCCCTGCTCCGGCTTCACCCACGCCTAAATCGCCAACCTTGAAATCCACCAGGTGGCTCAACCCATCGCAGCAGTAGCTGCGGCCATCGCGCAGGGCCATCACCCAGCGGTCGTAATCCAGCGGCTGATCCTTCGGCAGCTTGACGTAGGCGCGGCCCAGGCCAACCTTGTCGCCATAGATGCAGGGGAAGTCCGTCTCGCCGCTAATGCGGCAGGTGTAACCGCAGTTGAGCGTGTGATACCAGACGTTGAGCTCCCACACCGAAGGCGTGTCGACCGCCGAAATGAAGTCGCATGCGTCGTGCACGACGTCCACGACGTATTCATTCGCTCCGATGCCGTCGAACTTGGGCATCTCGTACGTAGGCAGCGTGCTGCCCGCGACTTGCAGGCCCCAGCCACTGTGTGAAAAGCCGACCACGCCGCCTTGGCTCTTGCCCCATTGCAGAATCGGCAGGTCCCAGCTCGGCCATTCTTCGATGCGCGTGGTGCCGGGATAATCGTCCTCGGTCAGCCGCAGCAAGCACAGATGGCCCGCATGCTGGCTGGGGAAGCCGGACACCTCGACGTCATAGCGCATCAAGTTGCCCGGTTGCGAGAGCGTGTGAACCTTTCCCTCGAAGTATTGCTTCTGGAAATACCAACAAGGCCCCCAGGAGAGCACGCAGCCCACGTTCAAGTCCTCGCCCAGAATGTGCCGCATCATGTCGACCGGCTGCACGCCTTCGGCCGGCGCTTCGTAGTGCGCACATCCCGCGGCGTGAATGTGGTGGTCGCCCGAAAACCAGCCCTGGTCGGCCAGCTTGATCCAGCGGACGAGCTTGAACGTTTCCTTATGCGACACGGAATCGGGCACTTCGATCGTGCGCGTCAGCAGGCGGTACTCGGGCCCGCGACCGTAGGCGACTTCGTACTTGCCCGGCGGCAACAGCACGCTTTCGCCATTGTGGCGATAGATTTGCTCGTGGAAGAACAAGTCCGGCGCAAGGCGGCGCGACATGGCCGGATAGACGCGACCCTTCGTGTCCTTGAACACAAAATGTGCGGTGGTGGGCTTGCCATCGTCATCCTGAATCGCGAGAGTGACCTCGACGGCCGGCTCGCACTGGAACAGAAGGTTGACCTCATTGCGAAAACCCAGATCTTGGGTGCCCTGCCCCACGTCGAACAGCAGCTTGGCTTCGCGGCGGCCCACGTCGCGGCTATACAGCTCGATCAAGCGATATTCGAGCGGCAAACCTGAAAGCGCTTTGGTCAACGGCTGGCCGTCGATCATGGTGAGGTCAAGCCAGCGGTCGGGCACGTCCACCGGCTTGATCGTGATCTTGGGGTCGGGGCTGCCGGTCGAGCGTTTCACGAGCGGCGCGGCGTTCGGGCTCGAAACGCGCAGTTGCGCCGTCACGCCGCCTTCGTTATGAACTTTGACCAGGAAGATGCGGTGTCCTTGCTGCAGCAGCCTTGGCGCGGCCTGCCCCGGCGCCACCTTCACGCGGCTTTCGGGATTGATGTTCACGCCGACCAGGCACAAGGGATCGAGCACGGCCTGGATTTGTTTCACGGCTTCTTTCTGATCCGCATTGGCGATGGCGCGATCGAGAGCCGCTTGTTGATTCTTATCGAGCGGGGCGCCGACAAATTCGAGAGCCTGCACGACTCGCTTGACGGCCGCGGCGAGTGGCTGCAGCTCAACACCCTCGACGATTGGCAGCGGATCGGCCGCCCAGGAAATAGATTGCACAAGAATCAGAACGAACGTACAGGCAGGCATGAGGCATCGCATGTGAGAACCTCGCGTGAGTGCGGCAATGATGAGTGCGGGGGGGCGGGCGAGCTTCAACAAGTCACTCGCTTGACATGCCGACTATGATAAGGCGCCCGTCTGGGGCGGAGCAAATCGGCGCGCGAGGAAGCGAATCAGGCCGGCACATTGACGTTCAAGCGTGCCGCCAAATCGGACAACTGCTTCCAGTTCCCATCATCGAAAGGAATGCCCTCGGACGAGCGACTGGCCATGGTGCGGCGCTCAATGTCGCCGGGCAGCAGGATCGGTGCGCCAGGTTCGATGGTGGGACAATCGCGCACGAATTGCGCCAGATCCGAGACTTCGCAGGCAAAGTGCTCGGCCCCACCCAGCCGGGCTGGATCGACCAGCAACATGAACACGCAATTGCCATTTTGATTTTTGGGAACTTCGCGCACGCACGCGCCCCCCGACAGGGCGCCGGCGAAAATCTCGATCATCAGCGCCAGTCCAAAGCCCTTGTAGGATTGATCGCCCCCCAACGGCAGGATCGTGCCTGGTGGCTCGCCATACAGCGTGGTGGGATCCTGTGTCGGCCGGCCCTCGGAGTCGAGCAGCCAGCCGGGCGGACAGCGCTCGCCGGCGATGCGCTTCAAGCGCACCTTGCCTTCGGCCGTGGCGCTGGTGCCGAAATCGAGGATCAGCGGCCCGCCAGGCGCGGGCGCGCCCAGCGCGATCGGGT
Source organism: Pirellulales bacterium (assembly GCA_035496575.1). Classification (GTDB taxonomy): domain Bacteria; phylum Planctomycetota; class Planctomycetia; order Pirellulales; family PALSA-1355; genus PALSA-1355. The sequence goes on along the minus strand of DATJEN010000222.1, from coordinate 404 downwards.
TCGTGCCCAGGCGCGGCGCTTTGCCGCCCGGGGGCGCCACGCGGCGCGCATGGCCATGCGTGTTGACCATCATCTGCGAGACGAAGCCGGCCTGGGCGGCCATCTCGCAATATTCGCCAAGGCGGCCGACGTGGCTCGAGCGAATCATCGTGCCCACGGCGAGCCCCGAATGCCTGGCCATTTCGATTAGGCGTTGCGTCAGGCGCTGCGCCTGTGGTTGGCCGAATCCCCAATTCGCATCGGCGGCCAGCAGCGAATCGGTACTTTGCAGAATCGTGAACGTCGCGCCCGGCAGCACCTCGCGCTTGCGGCATGCGTCGAGATAACTGGGGACGCGCATGACGCCGTGCGAGTCGTGACCGCGCAGGTTCGAGCCGACCAGGCTCACCGCAATGAGCTGGGCT
>DATJEN010000221.1:0-10909 GCA_035496575.1 Pirellulales bacterium | reverse complement strand
CGATTTGAGGTTACGCCCGAAGTGCGCGTGTTCGATGCCGGGGGCGCGCTTGTCTATCGCGGGCGGATCGATGATCGCTACCGCAGCGGATCGGGCGGCAAGCCATCGGTCGCCGATCTCGAGCAGGTGTTCGACGCGCTCTTGGCCGGCAAACCGATTCCGCAGCCGCGCACGAAACCGGTGGGATGCCCGCTGCAGGTGAAGTGAAGTAGGGATTAGGGGTTAGGAGTTCTTGGACTCTCGCCTAGTTCAGCCCTACGCCAAACCACGTCGATGCCCCGGAATCGAGTGGTTTACAGCGGTCAGAAGTTGGACCACCTTTATTCAGGCGTTCCGATCCGGTCTCAGGATCGAGGGGAAGTTGTTGGTTGTAGAACCGCCCGGAAGTTGCCCCCGAGGATATACTGAGAATCTCGATTTCGCCGGATTCTCTGCCGTGAGGTGCCGCTAATGACCACTATCAAATCCTCGATCATCTTTGCATTGCTGCTGCACTTGGCTGGAATTGCCTCTCTGGCGCAAGCTACGGGGATCACACAGGCAGGCTTCAACGACGCCACGGGGATCAACTCAAACCCCACCCCAAATTCCCCTTACACTCTCGGCGGCTCAGTTACCGGCGCAGGCATCGGTGAACCAGGCTGGGCGGCTCCGTGGTACAACACGTTGGGAACCGCCACAGTGCAAACTTCGACAGTGTTTGAGGGTGATGGTGCGCTGCAGCTCACACCCACTACCTCTCCGGCTCGCCAGTGGACTGCACCACTCCAGGGACAACTTATCATCGAGCAATATGTCAGCTTTACGGAAGGTGCTCGGCTCGTGGCATATACCCAGCAGGGCACCTCAGAGGCCACGACAGAGCAAGGGCCAATTTGGCAGGCGTTTCCTGACCATCATTTCAATGTGATCGACGGTAGCGGTGATGGAGGCTCCCCTACGCCGACCGTGACCAACTTCACTTGGCAACCAGGCGTCTGGTACAAGGTCACCGTTCACGCCGACGTAGCGACGCAAACGTGGGATTTTGCCGTCAACGATGTGCCGTACGTGTCTGCCAATCCGTTGGGCTATCGCGGTTCTCCTACTTCACTAAGTGTGGTCCACTATCTATCTGAAGGTTCAGGGCTGGTATTCCTTGACGCAGTGACCGTCGTACCCGAACCCTCCAGCATCGTGCTCGCGGTGCTGGGCCTCATCGGGCTGACCGCTTGGGGCTGGCGGCGGCGGGAGCGTTAGCTGTCTGCTGCTGGATGTGCGTCTAGCACAACCGCCGAGCAGTTGGGAAGATTGTCGGGATGAACATCCACGACTATCTCGACTCGATCCCGAATTTCGACCGGCTCGACCCGACTAGCCAAGTCAAATGGATGTGTTGGTATCTAACCCGACACGGCAATCGAGTCATTTTCTCTGTGGATGACCTAGTTACGTGCTTCGTAAGTGCGGATTGTCCTACCCCCCAACACCTCCCCTCGATTTGCGTTGGCCTGGTAAGAATGAACCCGCCGTTCTTGCTTGGACAAGACGGTATCCCTGGCTCGTACAAACTGACCCGGCTTGCACGACAGGACTATGAGGCCAAGTATGACCCCAAACCATCGACCATCGTCGTGGATAAGCAGCTCACGGATTTGCTTCCCAAGCTCACAGACGCAGAAGAGCGCGGCTATCTTGAGGAGGCTTTAGCTTGCTTTCGCATCAAAGCCTATCGAGCGGCCATCGTCATGACTTGGAACGTCGCCTATGGTCACCTCTGCAAAGTCATCATCAATAAGAAGCTGGCGGAGTTCAACCAAACACTGCCGAGACGTTTGCCGAACGCCAATCGGACGGTGATCACTAAGCAGGAGGATTTGGCAGAGTTCAAGGAGTTCGATGTTTTGGCGGTCGCTCGCTCGGCCGACATCATCGACAAGAACGCTCACAAAATCTGGATGCACAGACTTGAGGACCGCAACATGGCCGCTCATCCCAACAAAGTCATCTTCAAGCAGTTGGAGGTGGAGGCGTTCATTCACAATCTCATTGAGAATTGTTTCTTACCGCTTAAGCCGTAGCAGGCTGGATGTGCTCGGGCGGTCGGCGGTCCGCACAGGCCATAAACGTCAGCGAGCCGGGGTCGCGGCGGGGCTCCCTCTCGGTCCTTCTTCGTCCAGACGCCTAACCCCTAACCCCTACTCCCCAACCCCCAACCCCATGAAATCCCGCACCGAATACCTCACGTTCAACCTGCCGGCGCGGATGGCGTTCGAAAACATTACGCCCAAGGTTGCGGCGATTGTCGAAGCCAGCGACGTCGCCGAAGGGCTGGTGCTGGTCAATGCCATGCACATTACGGCCAGCGTGTTCATCAACGACGACGAGCCGGGCTTGATTGAGGATTACAAACGTTGGCTCGAGCAGCTTGCGCCGTTCGATCCGTCGCCCGCCCGCTACGCGCACAATCGCACGGGCGAGGACAACGCCGACGCCCACCACAAGCGGCAGATCATGGGTCGCGAGGTGGTGGTCGCGATCACGGGGGGCGCGCTCGACCTGGGCCCGTGGGAGCAGATTTTCTACGGCGAGTTCGACGGCCGCCGCGCCAAGCGCGTGCTCGTGAAGGTGATTGGAGAGTGAGGAGTAGGGGTTGGGGATTAGGGGTTGGGGGTTGGGTTGAGATGCTCTTGTGTTCACCTGTTCCTTAGACCCTACTCCGAATCGTTTGCAAGAGCGGTTGAGCAGGTGATCCATGCAACACGCGCACATAGAAAGTTTCGTCCTCCCTAATCCCCTACCCCTAACCCCCAACCCCTGCTCAATGTCATATCTGCTATACTGACGTGGCAGGAGAAGCACATGGACATGACGCGCAAAGCGCACCGAGAAGCTCAAGATGCGATTCGTCGCTATGGCGATCGACAGAAGTCGCTGCTCGATTGGCAAGTGGCCGAAGAAAAGCTGACTCAACTGCTGGCGTTCATTGGCCAGTTGGAACGCACGCCAGCCGGCAGCATCGAAATCGAATCTCGAGTACAACGCTTCGGCGGGTGCGACCGCAGAGACGGTGAGTCGGCGGCGGAATTCTATTCCAAGCTGCGGCACTGGCTGGACCGGGACCTGCCGCGGAGCAAATCGCGGCCGCACGAGGTCAGGGATTAGGGCGTCAGGAATTAGGGTTAGTCGATTACCTGTGCAAGAGCATGTGATCAGTGGAACCAGGCGTGCCTATAAACGCTCTTCTGTTCTCCCACTGCTAATCCCCAGCCCCTAACCCCTGCTCGCTCACGCCGTAATTCCCTTGGTCAGCGCCATGAATGCCGTTTCCAAATTCAGCTCGTCTTCTTTGAAGAGCGATAACTGATATCCGGCCTGCACGAGCAGAGTCGCCAGTTGGCTATACTCCTTCACGTCCGGGCGCAGAGTGACGACCAGGATCGCGCCCTGCTCTTCCACTCTTTCGACAATGGGCTGCTCAGTTAGCAGCCGGCTCGCGCCTTGCATGTTGGAAACCACCGTCACGTTGAGCATCGTTTGTCGCCGCACCTGTTTCATGACCTGCTCCACGTCCGCGTTCACCAACAGCTCGCCGCGCTCGATGATGCCGATCTTGTTACAGATGTCGGCCAGCTCGGGCAGGATGTGGCTTGAGACCATGATGGTCTTGCCGAGATTGCGCAACTCTTTGAGCAGCCCGCGAATCTCGATGCGGGCGCGCGGATCGAGTCCGCTGGCCGGCTCGTCGAGCAAGAGCACCTGCGGATCGTGCAGCAGAACGCGGGCCAGGCCAAGCCGTTGATTCATGCCGCGCGAGAGACTGGTCACCAGCGCTTCGCGCTTGTAACCCAGGTCGACCAGCTCCAGCACTTCGTCGCACACTTTGCGGCGGGCGGCGCCCTTGATGCGATAAGCGGCGGCGAAGAATTCAAGGTACTCGATCACCTTCATGTCGTCGTACACGCCAAAATAATCAGGCATGAAGCCAACCAGCCGCCGAATATCGCGGGCGCCGGTATAGATCGAATATCCGCACACGTACGCCTCGCCCCACGTGGGATTCAAAAGCGTGGCCAGAATGCGCATCGTGGTGGTCTTGCCCGAGCCGTTGGGGCCGATGAAGCCGAACACGTCCCCTTTCTGCAGATCGAGCTCCAGCTCTTTGACGGCGAACAGCTCGCCGTATTTCATCGTCAGATCATGCGCTTCGATCACGCGGTTGGACTCCCAAAGGTTCGTCTCATACTAGTTCAGCCACGTCGCCGCTTGCTCGGCTCAAGGGCCCGGCTCGTTTGACACGGGAAACACGTAACGGTGAAAACACCACTCGAAGCCAGAATCTTCGGCCGCGGGGGCCGGCTGGGCCTGGAATCGAGCGGTCGCCGTGGGACTGCGTCCGATCAAAACCGCCGCGCCCGTATTCACCAGGCGGCTTAAATCCAAAAATGCCAGATCGCGGTGAGACAAGCCGGTGTATTTCTCTCCCCCGGCGAGCTCGTGGGCCGACATGATTTCGACGATGCGTCCCACGTCGAAACTGGCTCGATTATAGGGCGTCGATACGTTGCGGTCCCCCTGCACGGTAACGTGCCGCAAATAGGTCTCGACCCGTTGCGGATCGACCGAGCCCATGTCGAGGGTGCGCCCCGGTTGCAATGTCGGCAGCAAGTAGGCCCAGCGTTCGTAAAAGAGCACGCAGTTTTCCAACGGCGCGCGGTCGTTGTTGGCAATCGTGCCCTGCAGCCGGGTCGTTTCTCGTAACTGTGCTTGCACTCCGGAAGCGTGCTGTGCCCACCAGCGCCCAACGAGCGCCTTGGTCGACCATTTGGCAATCGGCACGCTCTCGAGAGCATCCAAGTTGGGCGAGAAATCGTATGGCCGATCAAATAGCCGCACGGGGGTCGTCGTGGCATCCATCCCGCCAAAACCGGCGCCGGACAGCCCTTGCCAGGAAATGAGCATGTTGCGCGGGGCGGAACTGGACGGGTCTCGCACACCTGGCTGACTTTGCTCGCCATCGTGCGGACGAATAAAGGCGAAGTCGAATGCGGTCACGTCAGGGCTGAACACCGTGGCGAAGTCGGTTCCGCGCACCACTTGCGACTCGGAATCGTGGTCCACGATTTCAACGCGATTGACGCGGATTTCAGTTCCCTTGAGCGAGACGGCCAGCGCGTAGGCTCCGCCCGCGAATACCAGCACGGTCACGGCGAACGTGACCCACGTAGACTCCATGCGGCCAAACACGCGCTTTACGAGCAAGTAATCGAGCGGGCCGATGCAGGCGATGTAGGCGGTTATCAAAAGCGCCACGAGCCAGAACGGCACAAGCTGCACGCCGCCAAACTGATCGAGAGCTCCGCGGAGTTGGCCCGCCAGATCGTCAAAGCCGAGCGTGGTCACCTGGCCCAATCCAGATGTTTCTTCGCGCGCCTCGCTTGATGAAACTTCGAGCAGCTTGTTGACGAGCTGATTGCGCGCGGCCCAGTTCGCAAAAGGCGGTTTTGCCAGGTCGAAGGCCGCATACGTGATTTGACCCAGGCCATGCTGCGTGCGGACGATCAGCGGCAAATCGCGCGCACTGCTGCCGGCATACGCATCGACGCGGCCCCGCGCGCCACTCAGCCTGGGCACCTCGAGCAAGAAGCCACCCGTCGCTCCGAGCGGTTCACTCGTTTCGGCAAAAGTTTCAAACGCGATGCTCTGCCGCAGAGGCACCATCCCTTCGAAGTGGCCGGGCGCGAAAGCGGCCAACGGCGAGCCCGCGCCAAGAATGGCATCCGCGCGCCCGGCCACTGACAGCACGGCTTTTCCGCCGAGCGTGATCCACTGCTCGAGCGCCTGGATTTGCGGAGATTGAGCGCTGAGCACGCGCGCGATCTCCTCCTCATGCGCGCCAATAATGACCGTATCGACGCCTTCATAACCCCACCAATCGCTGGGGAGCTGATCGACTTGCTCAATCGCGGCGACGACAATCTGGCGCTCCGCAAGCTGAGCCACGTCCGCCGGCAGCAGCCCGCCGCCAATCGAAACCACCATCGGGCGAGTCGAGCTCAGCCGGCCCACAAACCGGGGATCATCCGCGGAATAGGTATGGCTGCTCACCGCGCCATCGTGCTCACGAAACGAAACGATGATGTCGCTCGATATCGAGCCGACTTTGGCGTACAGGACGACGGACTTGCGTTCCCCGGCCGCGATGGAAATCGCTTCGCGCGGCGGGCCCATAACACGGCTGGGCACGCCATCGCCGTCCAGCACGGTCATTTCAACGCGGCCGACGGCGGGCGAATCGCCGGCTTGGATAGCGATCTCGAACGCGGTCCAGAATCCGATTTTGAACGTGCCGGCCAAACCCGGTTTCAGGTCGACAATTTGGACGGCGCTCGATTCCGACTCGACGGGCGCAGAAGCATCCTGCGCTTGCATGGCCTGAGCGTGTCGATCGCCCGTGCCGGCTCCGAACGAAACGGCCACGAGTGACACCAGAAGCATGCGCGCTGAAAACTGCCCGAACGGAGGCCCGCAGGTCATGGCTTCTCCGCGTCGGCGCAAGTGCAGATGAAGTGGCCACAACCGGGACAGCCGGAGCCATACTTTCGTGAAATCGCTTCGCTAAGGTCGACGTTGGCCACATTGGCGATCGTCGCCAGCCAGGCGAGGACGTCGGCGAACTCGCCCAATCGCTCCTCGTGCGAGCCATTGCGCAGGGCCGATGCCAGTTCGCCGACTTCTTCCATCAGCCACATAAATGTGCCATCAATCCCGCGCGCCACATCCTTGTCGAAATACATTTTGCGGATGAGACGCTGAAATTCCGCCAGGTCGACGGCCGCGGATCGTCCGGGAGAGTTGTCGTGAGCGTTGTTCACTTCTCGGCCTCGATTTTTTCCATCAGCTCGCTAGCGCCGGGAAACTGTGGATTCTGCTGGCGGAGTTTCTCAAGCGCCGCTTTGGCTTCGGCCGGTTTGCCCGCCGCGAAATACTCTTTCGCCAGTGCCAGCCGAATCTGCGCGTCCTCGGCTTCCAGCTCAAAGACGGCTTCATACTCCTCGATGGCCCCCAGGTGGTTGCCGAGCTGCGCGTGGGCCGTGCCGCGCAGCGCGTGCAACTCGGGATCGAGCACTTGAATGCGCAGACCTTCGAGTGCCCAACGCTCCGCCGCGGTCGCGTCGCCGCGCGCCAGAGCGAGCTGGGCGAGCTTCTTGCGAATCGGCAAGTCGTCGGGATCGAGTCCGGCCAGCCGTTCTAAAACCTTCATCAGTTCCGCTTCATTTCCTGACTTGAGGTACACCGTCGCCAACGATTTTAACCACTTTGGATCGCTAGGGTCGCGGCCCAGGCCCAGACCATAAAGATCGGCCGCGGCCGAGTAATCCTGGGCCGCCAGTTTCAGCCCCGCCAGCAGGGCCAGCCCGTTCGGCTCGGGGCGCTGGCGATCGAGCACCTTTTCCAGAACGGCAAGCGCCTCGCGCGTTTCACCGACGAGCAGGTGCAGTCGTGCGCGCACGTAGCCGGCCACAGGCTGGCGGGCCTCGGCATCCAGCGCCTTTTCGGCTAGCCGACGGCTCTCCGCATAATTTTTACGCCCCAACTGGGCGCGGGCCATCGCGGCTAGCGCCGCCGCATCGTCTGGCTGTTGGGCCAGCCGCTTTTGCGCATCGGCCAACGACAGCTCGCCGCCGTCCGCCCCGGCCGGCAGCTCCGCCACGATGCGGGCGACGTACTTCTTGTACCCCGCTTCGAAATCACGCACGTCCTGGCCGAGACTGCGGCTCACGGCTTCCTGCGTCGTGAGATTGTCGGCATAGGCGGCAAGCATCTTGCCAATCGAATCCGGCCCAAACTGCTCGATCATGTATTGGGCATACAACAGCGCTTGGCAGTAGGCCAGGTTCCAGTCGTCGCTCGAATGCGGACGGATGAAGCCGGCGTTGATCGAATCGAGCTCGAACAATTTGTTGTTCTTGAATCGCGCCGCCAACACCACATCCCACGCGCGCGGCCGCGGGTAACCTTCATTCAAAACGGCCAAGGCCTCCGTGAACCAATGCGGAATGTTGAAATCGGTTTGCTGCAAGTTCACCACGTGGACAAACTCGTGCTTGAGCACGCGGGCCCAATTGAACCGCTGCTGCCCTTCGCTGGGCGACTGCAGTGCCACGATCTTGCCACCGCAAGCGCCGATGGGGTGAATGTTCGGCAGACCAACCAGCCGAGCGCTAAACCAGCCATGCCCGTCCGTGTTGCGAGCGCTGCTGAACACCTCGAACAGCGACTTGTCGGCCGGCTCGTACTTCATCTGCTCGACGAGCTGCGGATAGACTTGTTCGAGCCAGGCGCCCATATAGCGGGCAAGCATCTTGTCCTTCTTGCCGTCAAACTTGATGCGAAAATGCTCGGTCTCGACCGTTTCGTAGTCGGCGAGAACTTCCAGCACCTTCAGCGTGTTGTTTACGCGAACGTTGAAGGGATCGGCCTCGAAGGCATCGTCCAGAACTTGCTGCGCGCGCTGCTCATCGCCCAGACGCATGAGCACCATCCCCCACTGCCCACGCGCCGCGGAGAGTTGCGGCATGCGCTGGATCGCTTGTTCGTAGAGGCCCGCAGCCGTGGGCCAACGGCGCAAGCGGTCGAGCGCGTCGCCAGCGGCCACAAAGAACTCCCCGCAGCGCGGATTGCGCTGGATGACCTCGGCGGCGACCTTGCCGAAGCGGCTGTTCGCGTCCATGTGGGCCGTGCCATCGGTCGCGGCATACGCGGCGGCCAATCGTCCCAGCGTCTGCTCATCGTGCGGGCGCAGGCGCTGTGCATCGGCCAGCACGCCGGCGGCCTGCCGCGGCTCGAAGTTGGCCAGGTGAATGTCGGCCTTCAAATGCCAGGCCGCGAGACATTCCGGATTGATCTCGAGCGCCCGTTCGCAGCGGGATGCGGCGTTAGCCAGCTCGAACTCCTCCAGTGCCAGACGTCCCAAGGCGGCGTGTACTTCAGCGGCATTTGGATTCAGCGCGAGCGCCGCCTTGAACTCACGCGTGGCCTCGGCAAAGTTGTATTTCTCGGCGAACAGCACTCCCGCTTCGTAATGGGCCGGCCAGAAAAGCGGTTCCGCCTTGAGCAGGTCCGGATAGAAGTCATTCACCAGGAAACGAAACTGCTCGGATTGCCGATTCCAGCGGGCCAGCTCCGCGGCGGCCAGGCCCACATATAGCAACTCATCGGGATCGAGCTTCTTTTCGTCGTTGTATTGCTTGACCAGCCGCTCGGCGTGAGCTTTGGCTTTGTCGAGCTTGCCTTGTTCAGCATGCACCTGGCCGCTGACCCACAGGGCGAGGGTCTGATCCTGATCGATCGCCAGGGCCGCGTGGGCGAGCTGCTCGGCCGCCGCGGCGTCGCCGCGCGCTAGCGCCATTCGGGCTCGTTCCGCCACAAACGGGGTCGATCGGCCATCCTTTTCCGACGCCACGCGTAGGGCTTCATCGGCCTTGACACGCTGGCCAACCGCTTCGCGGCAGCGCGCCACCCCCAGCGCCGCGGAAACGGGCTCGTTGGCAGCCAGAGCGGAGAATGCCTCCTCGGCCTCGGCGTATTTGCCCTCAAAAAAGAGTTGCCGAGCGCCAGCAAGTCCGCCCGGCTTTTCTTGGGCTAAAACCGCGCCGGCCAATACCACCAGCACGATCGCTCCCGCCCAGAATTTGCGCGGAGGGCCATCCATCATCGCGGGTCTCGTGACAGGCCACCACTTACTGAAAAGGCACACATGCGCTGACCAATGCTAACCCTATCGCGGGCGCCACACGCCTTCAAGGCGTTACGCGTTGGCGGCGGAGGTTCTGTTCTCGCCCAGGATCCACTCGACCACTTGCACCAACCCGTCGTCATCATTGGAGGCGGCAATCCGATCAGCGGCCGCCTGCACCTCTGGCAACGCATTTCCCATCGCGACGCCGAGCCCGGCCGCCTCGAGCATGGGAATGTCGTTGACGTCGTCACCCACCGCGCAAATCTCGTCGGCCGAAATGTTCCACGACTCAGCGAGCTGGGTGACTCCCGTCCATTTGCTGACTCCACCGGGCGCGATCTCACACATGTAGCCCAGGTATCGCGGGCTGCGCAAGACATGGACGGTTAAATCCGTGGGTAGCTCTGTCTGCAGCCGATCAGCAAGGGCCGACATTTCGTCTCGTGTTCCCATCGCGAATCCGGCGAAGATGCCCTCGGGAGGCGCGGATGCCAGCTCCTGCCAATCGCGGCCGAATCCAAGGTTCTTCGCAAAGAATTCGGCCAGCAACGGGCCCGGCGGCGCGGTCGGACAGTGATAGAAATCGAAGCCCTGGTCGTAGGTGTCGCCATAGAGCACGGCAGAAAAGCCGGCCTCGGTCACGGATCGCAAGCACGATTCGAGCGACCCAGGGCGAAACGCGGCGCGGAACAATGTCTGGTGATCGCACGCGCGCTTGATGAGCGCGCCACTGGCCGTGATGAGCGGCACATTGAGCTCGAGCGGTTCCACCAGCGGCAACACGCGGCTGTACCTCCGCCCGGTGGCCAGCACGATGTGAATACCCGCTCGCTTGGCGCGCAAGATGGCGCTGCGCGTCGCCTCGCTCAGTTCGTGGTTGCTGTTGACCAGCGTGCCGTCGATATCGACCGCCAGCAGGCGAATGCGAGAAGTTTGCTTAGACATGAAGCGCGCTAAAACCAGCCGCGGAATTCGAGAGGCCTGCGGTCGAACACATCTATTAAATCACCCCACTTAGCGCCTTGCCTATGGGCTAGGCCGCTGGAGGTCCCCTGTCCGATCCGCTGGCACTCATTTAGGATAAAGGATTCGGCGGACCGGCAAGCAGCTTAGCGGACTACAGGTTTTGGACGTGGGCGAGTTTACGACGGTAGCTAAAATCGGCGAAATCCCCGAGGGCACGGGACG
>DATJEN010000220.1:0-33569 GCA_035496575.1 Pirellulales bacterium | reverse complement strand
CTATATGACCAAAGGCACGGTGCATAAGTACAGACTGCCGGTCTTTGCATTACCGCAGCACAAAGCCCGGTTTTTTAGCTGTCTCACGGTCGATCTTATGCTGCTCGCTTTTCTGGTGTGGCGAGGCCTGTTCTACGAAAGCCCTCTTGATGAGCGTGGCCTGCTTTCCATCGACGGCGAGCCATTGAAGGGCGAATTGTTGATGCCAATACAGGCAATCGAGTTCAAACCACCTCTCGAATCTCCGTCTGCCGCGCCGCCTGCGAGCACGTCATAGCCACCGTGAAGCTTCCACTTCCGCTTGGGATTCCCGTGCGAGCGATCAGCACCTCCGCGGGGGCCTTGTCCCGAGCATTGACAGGCGCCTACCATTTTTCGATTCGGTAAAACCGCCCCGCATCGAAGGAGGTTGGCTATGTTAGGGAAACTTGCCGGTAAGGTCGCCATTGTGACTGGGGCGTCGAAGGGAATCGGGGCCGCAATCGCTGCGCATCTGGCTGCCGAAGGGGCCGCAGTGGTGGTCAACTACGCATCGAGCAAGGCCGGAGCCGAGAAGGTCGTAGCGCAGATCGCTCAGAAAGGTGGCCGTGCCGTGGCCGTGCAGGCAGACATGTCCAAGCCGGCAGACATCAAGCGGCTGTTTGCCGAGACAATGTCCGCCTTCAAAAGGATCGACATCCTCGTCAATAACGCGGGGATTTACGAATTTGCCCCGATCGAGGAGGTAACTCCAGAGAACTTCCACAAACAGTTCAATCTAAACGTGCTCGGCCTGCTGCTGGCCACGCAGGAAGCGATCAAGCATTTCAGTTCCGGCGGCGGCAGCATCGTCAACATCAGCTCGGTGGCCGCTACCCAGGCCCCGCCGACCACCTCGGTCTATAGTGCCACCAAAGCTGCCGTGAACGCGATCACCCGATCGCTTGCGCAGGAGTTAGGTCCGCGCAACATCCGCGTTAACGCGGTCAATCCCGGCATGATCGAAACCGAGGGCACGCACTCGGCGGGCATTACCGAAAGCGAATTCCGCAAACAGACGGAAGCACAAACGCCATTGAAACGCATTGGTCAGCCGAGCGACATTGCGCCGGCGGTTGTGTTTCTAGCCTCCGATGATGCAGCCTGGCTAACCGGCGAGACGCTCTACATCACTGGCGGGCTTCGTTAGGCTCGCGCGATGCGAACTTGAACCCCGACTTGGACGGGCCGAAACCCGCCCAAGCGGGGCGTCCCTCTGGTCAAGCGGAGACCAGACCAGATTCGCAAAGAGAAGAGAAACGCGTATGCGTTGACTACCTGGCGCTAAGTTTTCTCAATGATGCCCATCGGTGAGCCCGCCGCCGTAATGACGTATTCGGGGTAGGCAGAAATTCCGTGCTCGTACAAATCGAGACCGTGAAGTTCGCCTTCCTTCGAAACGCGCAGGTGTCCGGTGGCGTTGATGGCAAGCATGACCACCATCGATACGCCAAACGTCGCGGCGGTGATAATCGCGCTGCCTACGGCTTGAGCTGCGAGCACCTGCGTGCCGCCTCCATAAAAAAGTCCGGTCAGCGGCGCGGAGTGGTCGGGCGAAACCACTCCCGTGACTCCATACTGTCCGCTGGCGAACAGGCCAAGCGAAAGCGTGCCCCAAATGCCATTCAGACCGTGCACAGGCACGGCTCCGATGGGATCGTCGATCCGTAGCCACTCCAAGAGTTCGATGCCGATGACGACGAGGACGCCCGCAATTCCGCCAAGCGCCACGGCTCCGGCTGGGCTGACCCAATAGCACGGACAAGTCACGGCAACGAGGCCGGCCAAAAATCCGTTCACGGTATAACTGACGTCCCAAGTCCTGTTCTTGACAAAGGCGTAGAACAACGACGTCAACCCGGCCGCGCAAGCGGCAAGTGTCGTATTCGCAGCGACCCGGCCGATGCCTTCATAATCCATCGCCGACAGCGTGCTGCCGGGATTGAAGCCATACCAGCCGAACCACAGCAGCAGTCCGCCGCAAGCAGCGATCGTCAAGTCGTGCGGCAGCATCGGGCCGCCGCCGTCGCGCTTAAACTTTCGACCCAGCCGCGGACCAAGCACGATCGCACCGGCCAAGGCCACGAAGCCGCCGATCGTGTGGACGACGGTCGAGCCAGCGAAGTCGTGGAACCCCATCCCAAGTGTCGGCAGGAAGCCGTCCGGCGTGCCCATCGTGGCCAAAAAGCCATCCGGTCCCCAGGCCCAATGGCCGATGATCGGATAGATGAACCCCGACACGCACAGACTGTAGAGAAGATCGCCAACGAATCCCGTTCGCCCGATCATTGCGCCCGACGTGATCGTGGAGCACGTGTCGGCAAAAGCAAACTGAAACAGCCAATACGCCAGGAATGCCACGCCCGTCGCTTCATACGTCGCTGGAACATCTTGCAAGAAAAACCACTGTTGTCCGATGAGACCATTGCCGTGACTAAACATGAACGAGAAGCCCCATGCCCAGAACAAGATCCCGCAAAGACAAGTGTCAACGACGCACTCCATGAGCACGTTGACCGTTTCGCGGGAGCGACAGAAGCCGGCTTCCAGCATCGTAAAGCCGACCTGCATTCCGAAAACGAGAAAGGCCGCCACCAATACCCAAACCGTGTTAAGCGGATTGACCACATCCTTGGCCGTCACGGTCGCGTAGGGGTCGGGCGCGGGTGGCGTACCGTCGGAGGGCGCGGCCGGCTGACCGCCGGAAGCAGCCGGAGCTTCGGCGGCGGTCGGTGCTTCTTGCGCATGGGCAGTGCTCTCAAGCATGCTCGGCAATTCAGGAGCGACGGCGAAGAGTGCCATCGCCACGAACACCAAACCGACGCCGATCATCTTCCCTACGAACAACAGCTTGCCATAGCGTCGCCATTCAGGGTCACGAAGACGATGGGCCAGTCTGGAACACTTTTGTGATAGGGAGGGATTCTCCAGTGGAGTCTTCATGTGGCGCTCTCCGCTTTGCAGAAGGGCAGAAGGACTGAGGGGGGAAACACGGCGCACGATTGCCCGAACCGTGTCCGCGTGGGGGCAAAGCAGGCAAAAGGCGAGTGCGCGACTAACGCAATTGATGGGCCGAGCGTTAAAATTCAATTAAAACGCGACACAACCTACTGATGCCCAGAGCGTTGTGAAGAGTAACAACGCTTCAAAATTAAATTTTCGAAGCTTCTTCTTCTCAGTCGTTGTGCGCAGAGGCGCAGCGGTCTACTGAGTAACTAACTAGCAACGTAATGCTTTCGCGCGCATTGTGCTTACGAAAGCGATAGCTTGGAACATCATTGCTTCGGCTCCGAGCGTATTCCGTTGCCTTTCCTGTAACGAGTTGATATTCGGAGCTAGTTGCCCACCATTCGGCGCCGGGCGCTACCGCGGGGGCGGCGAAATAAAAAGAGGCGGTTTACAACGGGCGAGCGGGCTCTGACTTGAATGACCCGTTGATGGACACCGCACCGGGCCTCCATAGCCTCTTCTCTGGCCCAGACATCTAGCATCATCCCGCCAAGGGTGAATGCGTTCAGCGCTTCCGTCGGCTCCAGGCAAACAGGCCAATGAGGCCGATTGCGGCGAGCATGAGACTGCCGGGCTCGGGAATCGTCACGTCAGATGCGACCTGAACACCGAAGGGGAGCCCTGCCGGAACTAGAAACTGAGTCAAATCCTGAAGTAGTCCTGTCTCCCCCAAGTAGGTGACGCCAGGTATGTTCGGCAAGACGCTCGCGATCGCCGGCAAATCCGGATGGCCGTCCGATAGCAGCGAGACGAATTGCGGCGCCGAGGTAACTCCAAGCGTTGAGATTACCAAATCGCTGAGAATGGCGGTCTGGCCAGTGGGCAGTAGGACAGGAATCGGCACTTCACCTGGTTCTGGCACTTCGCCGGACGGTTCGAGCAGCACAACGAGTTTGGCGCCTGCCAGCCCAATCGCCGTGAGCGGCGGGACCGGAATTGGCACGGGAACAGCAGTGCCGGGAGCCCAAGTAAGGTCAGGCTCGCCCGCGGGCGCGGGAGCTTCAGCAAGGAAGAAGTCAAAAATCGTCACGGGCGCGGCACCGCCGATATCCGAAATCTTCAATTCGTCGCTGGGGATCGCCGCTGCGTGCGTGGGGGCGCCATTCATGAGCGCGGCTAGAGCGACGGAAACAGTCGCGGACGACAAGACGAGAGCGCGAAGCGTCGATGGAGACATGGTGATAACCCTTTAATTTGAGGAGAGGCTTAGGGCCAAGAACACACGAATTACGATCGTGAACGATCAAATCCGCTTCACGCGCGCCACCTACGCCGTAGCGCGCGAGTTGTTCATTGGCGGCCCTCCGCAAAGAACCGGGTTATCTGAGCATTAGCCTTTCATGACTGGAGAAAGCCTTGCCGGGCGCGAATATATCCGTGCAGTTAATGATGTCAATGAATTTCTAAAGCGCAAAATCGTAAATTCCGAAAAAAATTTGTTGCATATGCGCGGAAGCCCAAACCGGACCGGCCGCCCACGAAGTGCTCACAGCTACGCCCGACTGCAAGGCGCTCTTCGAGTTGCTCATCAGTAGGGCTTTGCGAATCCCATGTGCTTGCGCTGGCTGGCAGCAAAATCGGCTGGCATTGACCTCGCGGGGTCCGCCCAGCTACAAGTCGCACCTCACATCTTGCAGATTCCGTTCGGCGTACATCTCATCTGGCCGAGAAAAGGGACTTCTCTCATGCCACGGATTTCAATCCGTTGGGCTGCCGCGCTTATAGTTGCGGCCTCACCTGCTATCGCCGTCGCAGCAGATCTTCCGAACCTTTCCGATGAGCGACTGCCATTGCGCGACTTCGAGAAGCGGCTAGCCGCGCGCGCTGTGGATTCCGAGGTGCGCCAAGCGAAGTATCAGGCCGGCGCCGCACCCGCCGAAACGGTGCCGCCGGGGCGAGCTGGCGCGGCAAACCCCAATGCGGTGCCAACACCAGACACGTCCGAGCTGATCGGCCCTGAGTATCAGGGCGGACCTTTTGACGATTATGGTGGGCCGGGTTGCGACTGCAATTTCGACACCTGCGCGGCAGCCGCGTTTTGGGTCCGCGGTGAATACCTTTATTGGTGGATGCAGGGAATGAACGTGCCGCCGCTCGTAACCACCGGTCCATCGGCCAACCAACCTGGATTCATTGGCTCGCCGGGCACCACCATTCTGTTCGGCGCCCATGGTCTCAACGACTTCGGCCGTTCCGGCGGCCGCGTGACAGCCGGCTCGTGGCTCGATGATTGCCAGCTCTTTGGACTCGAGGCCGACTACTTTGGGCTCGCCCGCGCGAACTCGACGTTCTCGGCAACTTCGGGAGGAGACCCCATACTCTCACGGCCCTTCTTTGACGTGCGGCCGGGCAGCACCGGTCAAAACGTCGAGCAAATCGCTTCGCCCGGAGTGATCGCAGGGACCGTGGCGGTTACTGTGCCGACGACTTTTCAGTCGGCCGGGCTGCGCATGCTGTTCAATCTCGGCGGTGGCGAGTGCTGCTACAACGACTACACCTTTGATTGGCTTAACGGACACAGCGGATACCGGATCGATTTTCTCGTCGGCTATCGCTACGCCCGGCTGGCGGACTCGGTATCGGTGCAAGGAAACATGACGAACCTTTCGACTGCTGCCCCGGCCGGCACTTTTGTGGTCAACGATTCGTTCAACACGACCAACCAGTTCCACGGCATTGAGCTGGGCACGCAAATGGTTGGGTTCCGCGGACGCGTGTCGATCGAGTTTCTCTCCAAGTTGGCGCTGGGCGGTGTCGACCAGGTCGTCAACATCAGCGGATCGACCCTCACCAACCAAAATGGCACAACCACGGTCAGCCCCGGCGGACTGCTGGCCCTGCCCTCGAACATTGGGCAATATCAGCGCGGACACTTCGCGATCATGCCGCAGTTGGGCCTGAACGCCGGGTTTCAGATTACGCCGCGGCTGCGCGCCTTGTGCGGCTACACGTTTGTGTACTTGAGCCAGGTTGCTCGAGCGGGCGAGCAGATCGACTTTGAGGTGAACAGCTCCCAGCTGCCGAACAACCCCAGCCCCCCCAGCGGCGACTTGCGCCATCCGCAGTTCGTCTTCCACGAAACCGACTTTTGGGCTCAAGGCATCAACCTGGGGCTCGACTTCTGCTGGTAGCCAGATCGAACAGCCCCTGGCGAATCTGTAACTTCGCGACCCTCCAGAAAGCGAGCCGTGACGCGCGCCAGCGCCTCTGGCCTGGTGTAATTGGTGGCATGCGTGCCACCTTCGATTTCCACCACCCGCGCATGCGGGGCAAGGGCGGCCAACTCTTCAACCCAACGGCGCGGCGCAACCGGGTCGCGGCTGCCGCGCACGATGAGGGTGCGGGCACGAACGCGCGAGATCTTCTCGTCGATGCGATCATCGAGTGCATGGCGGAACGTCTGGTACATGCGCACCGTGCCCGTGCGCAAATAATCCCGCGCGATAATCGCCCGCAGCGACCAGGGTTCGCCGAGCAAGTCCTTAAAGCCACGCCACAACTGCCGCGGCATAGTGTGGTCGCGCGTGTCGACGGTGGGCGCAACCAGCACCAGGCTCTCCACGCGCTCGGGATAGCGCACGGCCAGATCGACGATGACCTGGCAACCCAGCGAGTTGCCCAACAGCGCGGCCCGCGGGAGTTTCATGTGGTCCATCCACTCGGCTAATACGTCGGCCAGCTCAGGCACGCCGAGTGCGTGCGGCGGCCGATCGCTCAGCCCAAAGCCCGGCAGTTCTGGCGCGAGCACGTTGTAGAAGGGCGCCAGGCGGTCGAAGGTCGGCAACAAATAGCGGGCCGACACGCCCAGACCATGCACCATGACAAGGCTGGGTTCGCGCTCGGGCGAGACGAGCGACGCGCGGGTGTGCATCGCCCATCCGCGCACGCGCGGCCACAGGACCGCGTAGGTATCGGGTTGGCTCATGCGGCGAAGCGCTCGCCTCTACTCGGCTGCCGGCGTCGGCGTTTCGGCAAGCAGCCCATCGATCGATTTCGTGAGCTTTTCGAACAAGTTCGCTGACCAACCGATGTGCACGTCTCGAACAACGCCGTCGCGATCGATCAGAACCAACGTCGGAAAGCCCGACACACCGTACTTTTCGGGCAACCCCTCGGCTTTGATATTCAAATAGTTGAGCTTGAGCTTATCGACCACGAACTTCGCGTTTTCTTCGTCGCGATCCGTGTTCATGCCCAGAATCGCGACCGGGCGATCCTGGTAGTGGGCCGCAACCTGCTTCACCTGCGGCATCGCCCGAATGCACCAGCCACAACCTCGATACCAAAAGTCGAGCACCACGACCTTGCCGCGGAACTCGGCGATGGAGTGGGTTGTGCCATCGAGCGCCAATGATTCCCACTCCTCGGAAGGCTTGCCCAAGACTTTTGCGAACCGCTCGGCGGTCTCGCGGTAGTATTTCGCCGTTCGTTCGTGCGACTCGAGGTCCTGGTCCAACTGCTCGCGAATGAGAACGCTCGTGATCTCACCCTTGAGCCCATCGAGTTTTTCCTTGGCACTGGCGATCATGCTGTCCGCGTGATCGGGGCTCTTCTCGGCGTCTGTGAGCAAGCGATCATATTGGCGCTTGACGGAAAGATAGGCCTCCATTTGGGCGTAGATGCCGGCACACTCTGAAGCGTCGTGCTTTTCGACGCTAGCAAGCGATGTCTTGCCTTCGCCCTTGCCCGTGAACCCGTACCCTTGGGTCGTCTCGGCTCGGCCGCGATCAACCAGTCCGCGCTCGAGATCGAAGGAGAACCACCGCGTCTTGCTGCTGAGGTAAATCTCGTCAAAGATGGTGTGGGCTTCGTCAACGAAGTTGAGCTTTCCGGCCTCGCCCAAATCAGGGTCGAGCGAGAAGACGTGCTGCGTGCCGGCCGCGACCTGATCCGACGTCCAGCTCTTTTGATCCAAGCGATCTGGCAAGCGCGGCAGCACGGCGTCTACATCGAGCAGAATGTCCGCATCGGGAGTTTCAACGATGCTCCCGTTGGGCAGCATTTCGATGCGGCCCAAGCGGCTGGATTCGCGTTTGAATTCGACGGGTTCCTCTGCGGTCTTGGTCTGGTTGGACGCTCTAGCATAGCGCACCAGCAAGATCAGGCGGCCGTCCTGTTCTTTCTTCACGACCAGCAGCTTCCAGCGAACCCTGTTATTCAAGAACCCGCGGGTGTAATTGAACGAGCTCGTTTCCTCGTAGTTGAGCTCTTGCCCTACTTCCAAGCGATAGCGAGGGAGCTTGTCATTTTGCGCCGCGTTGGCGTCATCGGCCCAGACGAGCCGCGCGCTACTGGAAAACAAGACGACGACGCAGGCCGCGAGTGTTGATCGGCGCATGACTTCTCTCCGAATTCAGAGGGGGTTTGAGAGCCTACGCGAGTTCCACTAGAGCGGATCGAAGCGGTCGAAGCAATCGCCGCGAAAGAACTCTCAAAAGGGATCGGAGACGCGCGCAGGTCGATCGCCTTCCCAGAGCAACGCTTGGGCGAACGGCTCTAGATTGTGCTGCCCGCCTTGCGGAGTTGGCGTGCCCACAGGGTGAGCCACAGCGCGGCCATGGCCATGACCCAGGCCATCAGCTTGAAAACGACGATGGCCCAGAACCATACGTTCTGGATGTATTCCCAACTGAGGTTTTCTCCCCACAGATTCCGCAGCCACTCTGGCTGAGCCGGCACGAGGGACAGATAGGCCAGCCAACTGGCGGTAAGCAGGATCGCGGCTGCAAGGACGACCCACCAGCCCGCCACAGCCGCCGCTTGAACTTTGCGCTCAAAGGTAGGGTTCATAAAACCTCCTCACTCGCCGGTTTCGGGGTTCGCCGCTATTAAAATTATACGCCACGGGTATTCCCGCTTGCTGGAATCGGCTCGCGGCGGAGCTCAGCTTTCTTCCTGTCGCGGGTTCTTCTATCATCAACTTGATCCGGCGCGGAAGATTCCCTCAGAGTTGCCGATGGCTAAACGTGTTCAAACCCTGCTGCTGTTGGCTGCCCGTCAGCGTGAGGAGATTGCGCGCGAAGCGGAGCGGCTAGCGCCATTGGTCGCGGGACACGCAAACGTGCTATCGCGCGACCTGGAAGCCGGCGACGATCTGGCTGCGTTGGAGTTCGATCTTGCCGTGGTTATCGGGGGCGACGGTTCGATCCTGCGCGCCGCTCATCAAATGGCTCGCCATCAGAGGCCGGTTGTCGGCGTCAACCTGGGAAAGTTGGGATTCCTGGCCGACTTATCACCGGCTGAGTTCGTCGAACAACTGCCGGCTATCGCCGCAGGCAACTATGAAGTCACCCATCATTTGATGTACGAGTGCACCGTGCTCAGGCGCGGCGAAGTGCTTTGCGAGCGGTTGGGCCTCAACGAAGTGGCGGTGCTGGCGGGCCCGCCCTTCTCGATCGTGGATATCGATCTCTACGTTGACTCAGAATTAGTGACTACCTATAGTTGCGACGGTTTGATCGTCAGCACGCCGATCGGCTCGACAGCTCATAGCTTGTCCGCGGGCGGGCCTATCTTGCGACAGGATTTGCAAGCTTTCGTAATCTCGCCCATCAGCCCGCACACGTTGACGAATCGCCCGGTGGTGGATTCGGCCGAGCGAACCTACGAGATCGTAGTGCCGCGGCCACACCTCGGCACGTCCATCGTGACGGACGGGCGGCTGGTGTGCGAGCTGGGCGCGGAAGACCGCGTGCGTATCGAGCGATCAGCGGCCCAGTTCCGCCTGGCGAGCTTGAGCGGCCATACGTATTACCGCAAGTTGCGCGAAAAGTTGGGCTGGGGCGGCCGACTGCACCCGTCTGACTCGAAATAACATCGATCGCCAGGCACATGGCCTGGGCTTTGACCAACGACTCGAAAGGATGCGAGTATGTTGCGTTTTTCTGGATGGCTCGCGCTGGGTCTGACATTCTCTTTGGGCGGCAGATTGTGCGGCGAAGATTCGCCCGAGCCGACACCGCCGGCGAGTGCAGAAGCATCGAGTTCGCCCGCTGAAGATTCAGCACCCCCTTCGGGCGATGGCGGCAAAGACGCCAGGGACTCTGCCCCGCGCGAACTCGCGCCCGATGCGGATCCGCCGGTGGATCCCGCGGCCAAGTACGATCTGAAGTACAAGTTCAGCCCGGGCGAGATTGTCCGCACCGAGGTGATTCATCGCGCCACGGTTCAATCGACGATCGATGGCTCAACTCAACGTGCTGAAACACAAAGCAAGTCCATCAAACTTTGGCAGATCAAGGGTGTCGACGAGGATGGCGCGATCACGTTCGTGCACCGCGTTGAGAGCATCGAGATGTGGCAGCGGATGCAAGGCCGAGAAGAAATTCGCTACAACAGTTTGACGGATGCGGAGCCTCCAGCCGGGTATGAGGACGTCGCCAAGGCGGTTGGCGTTCCGCTGACCATCGCGACGATGGACTGCCGTGGAAAAATTCTCAGGCGTCAGGAAAAGCGAGTCCAGCCAGTAAGTGTTTCGACGCAAATGACGATGCCGCTGCCCGAGAAGCCCATTGCGATTGGCGAATCTTGGTCGAGCCCTGTTGAAATCGAGGTACTCAAGGACAACTTGCCGAAAAAAATTCAAACACGGCAAAAGTTCACGCTTGAAAAAGTATCGGCCGATTTGGCGACCATCACGGTCGATTATCAAGTGCTCACGCCCGTGAACGACCCGGCCATCGAAGCGCAGTTGATCCAGCGGATGTCGAGCGGCACGGTGCGGTTTGACATCGCGGCGGGCCGTGTCGCCGGCCAACAGCTCGATCTCGACCGGCACGTGATCGGTTTCAGTGGCGCGGCCAGCAGTATGCACTATGTGACGCGCTTTACCGAGGAGCTGCTCAAGTCGCCGGTCAAGACGGCCAAGAAGAAGCCGGACGCATCGGCGCCTCGTAAGCTGAAGACGCCGCCGAAAAAATCGGCCAAGGAGTCGGCGCCTGCGCGCAGCTAGGCGGGCACTCCCAGCCGGCGGGTCATGATCGCGGTCACTCTTTCCCCCACCGTGGTCACGATCAAAGTAGCGCGCTGGCTGCCCCGCGGCGCGAGCTGGCGGCGAACTTTTTCCGGGTCGAGGTCGACCGCGCGTTTTTTGATCTCGAGCTGTCCCACGTCATGCGCGCGCAGCCAGGTTTTTATCGGCTGCACGCGGTAGGGCATCACTTCCAATACTTCGAAGCAGGCAAGCGCGCGATCGTCAATCGCTCGGTCAGCCGTCAGGTAAGCGCTGCCAGCACCAATCGGACTGAGCTGGTATTCAGCCGCGAGCGTCGCGACCAGTTTGGCGGCTAGCACGGCCGCGTCCGGCTCAAACACATGCGACCGGATGGCCCTCGCATTCGGCAATTCAGCACTCGGGTTGTGAAATACGGTGCGCGGGCCACTACCAAGCGCGCCGAGCACCGTCGCTTGCCGACGGCCCGGCTCGCGCGCGAGCTGGCCGAACCACGCCACGAGCTGACGGCATTGCCCAGCACGGCTGATCCATTCGAGCTGGGCGCGCTCGACCCAATGCGCGGGCAGCTCCGCAGCCGGTGCGAGCTTGATGGCCCCGTTCGGATTGCGCGCGAGCAAGCCATCGATCACCGTTGGCGAGGGTTCGTGCAGGAGAGCCTTGGTCGTGCGGCGGCCGCTCGGGCGGCGATCGGGATCGATGTGCCAGGCCGCGCAATCTTCGAGCGGGACGTCGCTCACGTCCGACGAGCGCACCTCAAGCGGATGCGACGAGCGTCCGCGCACTTGCCTGTCTGCCACCACATTCCATGCTGCAAACGCGGCCAGCACGTTATCTCGATCGCAGGCAACCACCCCTCCGCGAGCAGCAAGGCCCAGCAGGTCTCCGCCTACTCCGCTGCACAGGTCGGCCACCGGCTCACCCGCGGGGAAGCGCGCGGCTTTGTAATCGGCCACGAGCTCGTCGGTCGCTTGCTCCAAGCCTTGGGCCGTAAAAAACATCTGGCCAGCCGCGGTGAATTTGGCGAGACCGCGCTCGCGCAATTTCCACTGCTCGACGATCAGGCGGGCTTGCTCCGCGGACAGCGCTTTCCGCAATCGGCTAAGCGCCGCGAGTTGCGCCTCGCCTGGGCGGACTGACAACAAGCAGTCGCGCGCCTGTTGGCTCGTCAGCCAGCCGGCGCCCTCGGACGTTGACACGGCACTATTTTGAGTCGTTTCTCGCACGCTGTAGCGCCATTGGGCAACCGGGCTTGAACTTGTCGCATTTGGCCCGATGATTACTATATTCTGGCAACTGCTCTCGGCTGACAACCGCAAGCGATTCATCCGGGCATGGTCGAAGCCAATCGAATTCTGGGGATGTACTTGCACCTGGCGCGAGCGAGCCAGGCGCGGCGGCAGCCCCTGGTGCGCGACAAGCTGTTGATCTTGGCCGGCGTGCAGGCTGAGGAAATGGGCCTTGGACAGATCTCGGCTCTGTGCCGCCAAAAAATCCTGGCGCGCAACGCGCATCACCTGGTGCGAACCTGGCCGACAATGACCGCGGCGCTCGCGGACGACGAATTCCAATCCTACTTGAAACAGCTCAAGCGGCGGTACTCGCCTGAGAAGGTCGAGCACATGGTTCACTCGCTGGGTATCGAGCTAGGCCGGGAACGCGACGCGTATTTCGACGATTTTGAGTATGCCGCGGCTCTCTTGAACACCAGGCCCGAATCGATCGAACGAATCGTGTCGGCAGGAGCGGCCGCGGAAGCCCAAAAGGCAAGCGCGACTTCAGCTCCGAATGCTTCTCCGCCGACAGCTTCATTGCCCAGAATGGCCGCCCGACTGCGTGCGGGTCGGCCGTGGCTTACGGCCATCGTGGTTGCGCTGGCGGCGCTGGCGGCCGCGGTGATGGCGCTCGCGGCGCTCACCTTCGCCGTGCTGGCGAGCTAGCGCGCGACCTGTCGGTCGTGCCGATTAGTTGCCGCATGCCAGATTGTCTCCAGGCGCAAGCGGCGAATAGCTCCACGCGCGAGGCTGGACGCGCGGGCGCCCAAGCGTCGATACCCGTTCGATAGCGATCCGTCTCGTCGCGCAGGGCCAAAAACGATGATCAAACGGCTGTTCTTCATGTCGTTCATGCTAGGCGCGATCGGGATGCCGTACCTGGTCACAAATGGCGGTCAGTTATGGAACAACTTGACTTCGCGGGTAACGAGTTCGCCCTCCGCCGACAAGCCTGCCGCCCCGAGCGTTGAACTGCCCGGCGCCGCAGCGACCAACATGCACGATCGGACCCCGCCCGGGCCGTTCTACCTGACCGGAAAGTCACAGCCGCTTGAGGGCACCAAGCCGCAAGACCTGGCCGAAGTGTTGCAATTTCAGGCGACGCCCACCTGGGTCATGGCGCGCTGGCCGCGCGTCACGGCCGGACTGGCCGAGCTCGACCTGCAAGGCTATCGAGTGCCACTGGTCAGCGGCACGAGTCCAGACGATCTTGCCGGCTCGCTAACTTATTACTTCGACAAGAACCAACAAGTCGCGCGGATCATCTTTCACGGCACGACCGGCGATCCTCGCAAACTCGTTGGGCTGGTGAGCACGAAATACCAGCTCCTGCCGCAAGCGACGGATGATCCTGGGCTGATGCTGTACCAGGCCAAGTGGAACGGCAAGCCCCACAGCGAGCTGCGAATTCGGACCGCTCGCGTGCTGCGAGCCGACCAGCCCTTTGCCCGCTACGAAGTGGATCTGGCGATCAAGCGGCCGTAATCGCGTCAAGGCTTCGCGTCGGGCGCCGTATCGAGAGCATCTTTCGGCGCGTCGTCGGCTGGCTGCAGCCCGCGATAGCGAGCTTCCAGCTTTTCCAGCCGGGCTTCTATCTGGCGCAAGCGCGCATCAAGCGCTTCGAGTGCTGGATGCGGCCTTTCGAAACGCTGCGGCGATTGCTCAGCGGAAGTTCCAGGAGCGGAAGTTCCAGGAAACGGGCCAGGAGTCGGCGGTGGAATGGCAGGTGGCCGAGCAGCGACAGTCGGTTCCGCTACAAAGCTAACGCGGGCCCGCTTCTGTTCGCCGCCGAAAACATACGTCAGCTCGACACCCGCCGCCGCGGCGGAATCGCGAATCGTTGCCGCCAGGCTTTGCGGTGAATCAACGGCTCGCCCATCGACGGCTTGAATGATGGCGCCGACCGGAATGCCCGCGCGCTCTGCGGCGGAGCCAGGCGTCACGGTGAGCACAACTGCGCCCACGCTGCCCAGGGGCAAATTATTTTTCTGCCGCGCTTCGTCGCTGATATCGATCGTGCGGATGCCCAGGCGCGGTGGCGGCGGGGTCGGCACGAATTGTGGATTCGGCAACTCCTCGGCGCCGGGGCGAACATCGGCGCCTGCGCGAGGATCGGTGATTGGGCCGGCAACTGGCGCTTGGGCACGGCGGCCCAGGGTGACTTGCAGTGTTTGCCGCGCGCCGCCGCGCTCCAGCGTGAGCGCGATTGCCATTCCGGGCGGCTTGCCGGTGATCACTTGCGCCATGTCATCCATTGAACGCATGGCGCGGCCATCCACTTCGAGTATTAAATCATTGACTTGAACTCCGGCCGCCGCGGCAGCTCCTGCTGGCACGATGCTGATCACTCGCAGCCCGCGCCCCGCATCCAGCCGGTCGTCGGCGACGAGCCCCAAGTAGCCCTGTTCGACCGGCGCGGCTGGATTGGCCAGTTGACGTCGCAGCAACTGCTCGACCCGATTCAAAACCGGCTGGCCTAGTGCAGTGTTCGCCAGGATCGCGAAAGCACACCCTACGCTTGAGCAGAGCAAAATGCGTTTCATCGCCGTGCCTCTCGCAAAAAAGGGCGAAGTGGTCCCTGGCGCTTATTATAGAGGCAGCGGCCAACGAGGGTATTTCGCCGAGACGAGCATGCCGACTCGACCAACCCTGGAAATTCGACGCACTTCTCCGCCCGACCACGCGGGAGCGCTCGAACTTTTGTTCGCTCATCTGGGGGATGAGGATCGCCAGCGCCGCCGCGAAGAAGCCGCGAAAAACCTGGGCACTCGAGCGGGCGACACTCTGTGGGGGGCCTATCGCCGCGGCCAGTTGCTCTCCGCCGCTTTGACGTCGACCCGGGCTGGCGGGATAGCCGACATGTGGCTGCCCAAAGTCTCCGCGCTGCAACCCGCGAACCTCGTTCAACCGCTTGCCGCCTCGGTCGTCAAAGAGCTGGCCCAATTGGGAATTCGTTCGGCCCAGGTGCTGCTCGATCGAGACCATGGCGTCGACGCGGACCTGTTAAGGGAAGTTGGTTTCGAGCACCTGGCCAACCTGGTCTACCAGGTAAGCTTGCCCGGCAGCTTCCCAACCGATCAGCCCAACGACGGCCTGGAGTTCGTTGCGTACAGCCCCGATGAGCACGCGCGGTTTGCTGAGCTTGTGCAGCGCACCTACGTAGGGTCGCTCGATTGCTCGCCCGGCGGCGGCGAATTCACGGCCGAGGACGCGTTGGCGGGCTACTGTGACCTCGAGGGGTCCGATTCACCGCGCTGGTGGATTGCCACCCAGTCGGGTCAAGACTTGGGATGTTTGCTCCTTGCACGACATTTTCCAGAGCGGTCCTTCGAATTGACGTACATGGGCGTGGTGCCCGAAGGCCGCGGTTGCGGACTTGGGCTGGCGATCGTTCGACAGGCACAGTGGTTGGCCGCCATGGAAGGTGCGTCGCGTCTGACGCTGGCCGTCGATGCCGACAACGCGCCGGCGATTCGCGTTTATGGCGCGGCCGGATTTGTCGTGTGGGATGAGCGAGCCATTTTCGTGCGCCACATGTAAGCGGGCCGACACCCGAACAAAATTTCGCGAGACGCTAATCAATCGCTAACGCGCGGAAAATCTGCGCGGCTGCTGCGAGCAAACTGGAAGTTGCACCCTCAACGCCACTTGCGCGCAGCACACCCGGCCAGCCGCGCAAAGAGATCGGTGGCGGCAGACAGTTTTTCCACGCGGCTTGCGGATGCGCGAAAAAAAACTTGTAACGAGTTGCGCCGGTGCGCCGTCACGCTTCGCCGGTGTTTCACCGAGCATCGCCCAAGGGCCCTCGCCGTATCCGTCGTGAAGGGGCAGTGGGTGTTTGACAGCACCGCTAGCGATCGTACAATCGCCCACACGAGAGGCAAACCAGCGGCCACATGACGTGAGGGCCGCGAGCGGTTGTTTGAATCGCATCTTGGCCGGAAATGACGCCTTGCCCACTCGTCACGATGCCACTGCGACAAGGCCGTTGCGCGCGTTGAGGACACAGGACGTGAACATCGACGATAGGGACATCGTTACCTCGATCCGCGCGCAGCTCGCCGAGCGGATCGGGCAGGATCGCACGGAAGTGTGGTTCGGTTCGACGACGCATATCTGCGTCGAAGCCGACGCGCTGGTCGTTAGTGTGGCCAATCAGTTCTACCAGGATTGGTTGCGCACCAACTTCCGGCACGATCTGGAAGCGGCTGCTCTTGGGGCCTGTGGCAGGGCGCTCGTGCCGCAGTTTCGGATCGCGCCGGAATTGGCGCAAAACCAGCAAGCTCACGGGGTGTCGCCCCCGGCTCCGCCAGATTGCAATCCTGGCAAAAAGAACTGCGCCGCGAAGCTGCACCTGGCTGAAGCAACCCAGGGCAACCATCCCGCGACCAAGGTCGGGCGGCGCTGGGCGCAACTCGAGCAATTCGTGGTCGGAACCGCGAATTGCCTGGTTCACAAGGCCGCTCACATGTTTGCCGAGTGTCCGGGCACGTACTCGCCGCTGTTCATCTATGGGCCGACCGGGACCGGCAAAACGCATCTGCTGGAGGGAATTTGCCGCGCCTTCCGCCAGTCGCATCCCCGCGCTGGCGTGGTGCTGTTGTCGGCCGAGCAGTTCACCAGCTCGTTTCTCGAAGCGCTGCACGGCAGCGGCATGCCCAGCTTTCGACGCAAGTATCGCGATTTGGAATTGCTCGCCATCGACGACGTGCAGTTCTTCAACAACAAACGCGCGACGCTCGTCGAACTGCAGCACACGATCGATACCCTGCTGCGATCGGGCAAGCAACTTCTGTTCGCGTCCGATCGGTCGCCATCGTCATTAAAGGGCTTCGAGCCCGATCTGATCGGCCGTCTCTCGGGCGGGATGGTGTGCCGCGTCGATCCGGCCGATTATGCCACGCGGCTTGGCATTCTGCGGCAATGGGCCACGAAGCTGGGAATCGAGCTCGATGGCGAAGTCGAGCTGTACATCGCTTCGCACTTCACCAATCAGGCGAGGGAATTGATCGGCGCGCTCAAAAAGCTGCAAGCCGCGAGCCTCGCGCACGAGCGGCCGATCACGCTGGCCTTCGCCGACGAAGTGCTCTCGGAGTTGATCGATCATCATGGCGCGGTGGTCAAGCTTTCGGACATTGAAAAGGCCGTTTGCGAAGTGCTCGGTATCCACGGCGACACGCTTCAATCGTCCAACAAGGCCAAGACCACCTGCTACCCACGCATGTTGGCGATGTGGCTGGCGCGCAAGCACACGCGCGCCGGGCTGAGCGAGATCGGCAGCTATTTCGGCCGCCGCAGCCACAGCACCGTCATCTCGGCCCAAAAGAAGATCGAAGCCAGCATGGGCCAATCGGCCTCAGCGAAAGTCCCCGGCGCGCTCACGCTGGAAGAAACGATCCGCCGCGTCGAATCGCGCCTGCGGGCAAGCTGACGCCGCTCTCTTCGCGGCTGCCCTGCTCTGCTCTGCCCATCTCAGGTGGCCGGTAATTGCCTTGATTGGGCCGCCGGTTGTGATATTGTTTCCATCCGTTCGGACGAAAGTTCGACGAACGTGATCGCTCCGCGATCGGGTATCCGAAGAGCTCCCTAAGCGAGAGTATCTAGAAGAGCCCGCGTCCGGTGCTTGCCGCAAGGCACGCGCTGGGTGCGGGCTTTTTTTGTTGCATCTGACTAAGAGGTCGCCGATGCGCGAATCGAATCACGGCGGAGGTGTTCCCGCGGGGCAGCCGCCAAGCGAAGCGTGGCTGTTTGCTCAAGAATTGCTCGGAAATCCGGTTCCTGCTTCTGCGGGCCACGATCTCGCCGCGGAGTTGGAATATCGCGAATGGCTCGCGCAGATTTCGCCGCGCCATGAAGAAGCGCTGCGCAAGCGACGCCACGACGAGCATGAATTGCGGCGCAAGCGCGAGCACTTGGAGTGGCTGGCAGCGGTTTCCAAAGAACACGAGGCGACCCTTCGTGATTTTCTCCAGCAGGAAGCAAAGTCTTCGGGCGAACTGCAAGCACACGATCAATATGCGGAGGAGCAGTGGGATCCCGCCAAGCATCCCAGGCGCGGTGGTCCGCCCAATGCGGGCTGGTTCGCTGGAGGTGGTGGGGGCGGCGGAGCCGGAGGAAGTGACGCAGCGGCAACAAGCGCACCCAACGAAGCATCGGCAACCGCAAGCGCCACGCCGGAGATGCTCGAGTTGGCGCGCGCGTGGTGGCATACCAACGAGGCATTGGAGCAGGCCAAGCGTGAGCTAAGGGACCTGCCCGAGAGCATCGCCAAAGAACGCGCCCTCTATGACCAGGGAGGGCGCTACATGTATCTCCACGCGCAGCACGTCGCGGATGGGCAAAAAAAACTCGAAGCCGCGAAACAGCTCGCGCCTGAGCTCGAGAAGCAGCTTAAGGATTTGAAGCAGGCGTATCACGATTCCGGCTACGACGACGTTGAATATCGAGCATTTACTCCCGGCGAGACGCGCATCGGCGGATCGGGAATCGAGAGAGTCGGCGACGCGGCCGTCAATCAAGGTACGCCGGCCGGACTTCGGCCGACCGGAATCGAAGTCGACGTAATCACCGCGGCAACTGTCTTTGGTCCAGCAGTCTTGCGGATGGGCAAGGCGGTGCTGAGTCGAGCCGCGGCCAGCGCTCGTGCAAGGCTCGCAAAACCGGCGACCCTAAAGCCCTATAACGAAGCCGGGGGGCATCATGCGCCGGCCAAGA
Source organism: Pirellulales bacterium (assembly GCA_035496575.1). Lineage (GTDB taxonomy): Bacteria > Planctomycetota > Planctomycetia > Pirellulales > PALSA-1355 > PALSA-1355. The sequence continues at coordinate 14,603 of DATJEN010000220.1, read as the reverse complement.
GGGCGTTTGAAGGAGACCCAAACTATAATCCCGGTGAGGCGCTCGCGGTTCCTGCGGATGAACTGGCGCGACATAAGGTAAGGCATCCTGCCGTCACTGGTGCTCAGAAACGGTTGTATTTGCAATTCGCAAAAAAGGGTGAGCGCCTGACATGGGGCGAGGTGGAACGAATTGAGACCGAAGCGCTTGTACAAGCCGGAATGGATCGTCACGTAGCCAGGGCGACAGTTAGAAGGGCAATAGACGCGTTGATGGCAAGCGGCGTAAAGGGTCCCACGCGAATTCCCTGGGGGAAAACCTAATGAACAGCGAGATTCAGGAGTTCGCTCGAACTCTAATTGCTCGAGTCCGAGATGAAGCTATTCGAAGTAGTGACATCGCTATCCAACGCCCTGCGGTCGACCCGATGGCCAAGCGCTGGCAGAAGGTGGCCGATTCCATGTCCTCGGACGAACTGATTCGCATTGTAATCGCCGACGTAGTTGATGAGACGTTGTTCTTCTTTCTAAATGCTATCGACGATGGATCCCTTTCGCTCGTGTACAGGTCCTCATCCGGCGCGACAGTGGATCTAACAACAGAAGGGCACGGCGAACTCTCCGGGTGGTATCTCGGAAGTGACGGATGGCGAGCGACCTACTCCAAGGAGCGCTTCGTGGAAGACTTCCCCGACTCTGCGGAAACGGGACAGGAACACTGATAGGGTTGGAGCAAAGGTAAATGGAGCCTGAACTAAAGGAATTCGCAAAGCTACTTGTGCAACTCGTTCGGGACGAGGCGATTCAAAATAGTGACTTCAGCTTGAGCAGCCAGGCGCGGGGCCCCACGGCGCGGCGGTGGCAGCAGGCAGCCACCCATCAATCTCCGCTCGAATTCGCGCGAACGATCATACCCGACATCGTTGATGAGACCGTGTTTTACTTGCTTAACGCCATTGACAATGGTTCGCTCAAGCTGACGTTTGCTACGCAAAATGGCACGCAGGTCGACTTAACCAAAGATGGACACGGCGAACTTGCAGGCTGGTATCTCGGCAGCGATGGCTGGCGGGCCGCGTACTCGAAGGAACGGTTCGTCGATGATTTTCCAACGAGCGGCGACGCGACTTCCTAGTCGGCCGCAATTCAACCCGGCAGGGTCAGCCTGCGAAGAACGTCACATGGAACCTGAAATCCAGGAGTTCGCGCGGCGCTTGGTCGAACTCGTTCGGGACCGCGCGATTCAAGATGGTGACCTGATCTTGAGCAGCAATGCGCGGGGTCCCACAGCGCGGCGGTGGCAACAGGCAGCCAGCCAGCAATCGCCGCTGGATTTCGCGCGAACGATCATACCGGATGTCGTAGATCACACGATTTTCTTCTTGCTTCAAGCCATTGACGGCGGGGACCTCAATTTAATGTTCACTACGCCCAATGCCGCGACCGTGGATCTAACGAAAGATGGACACGGCGAGCTTGCAGGCTGGTATCTCGGCAGCGATGGCTGGCGGGCCACGTACTCGAAGGAACGGTTCGTCGATGATTTTCCAACGAGCGGCGACGCGAGTTCCTAGTCAGCCAAATTCAACTAAGCAGGTAGGGCCTTCGGGAACGTGCCGATGACCTCGGCCAATGTCTATGGAATGGCCATTCGCAGACCCGCCCAATACGGCAGTGTTCACCACGATCGGCGTCGTTGATCGGCAAGAGTGGATCTATCTTGTTACTCACGATGCCGAGGACGGTGCATGGCAGTTCCACCATGCTCGAGATAGTCAACCGCGGGTGGCGGAGGCTCTCGTAGTCGCGCTGCACCGTATTCTGAAAATCGAGCCTGCTGTCGCCGAGCTGGCCGATCTGCCTCTCGGTTGGCAAGCATGGCGCGAGAGCAAAGATGCCGAGTGGATTCGAGCGCCTCACTCAGAGTGAGACTAATCGCGACGACGAGCCCGCAGCGTAGCTACACAAACCGCGTCAAACCCGGCTTGGCCACTTGCGGCACTGGGATGTCGGCCCACTCGTACTTGGCCGGCGAAAGGTCCTCGGTCGAGTTGAGGCACTGATCCCAGGTCAGCGTCTGGCCCGTATAGGCCGCCATCCGCCCCATGATCGCCAGCATCGTGCTGCGCGCCATGTACACGCCATTGTTGATCGGGCTGCCGGAGCGAATCGCGCCGAACATAGCCCGGTGCTCTTCCTCGTACATGTTGGGCTTGGCGCCGCGATAGCGCCACGCCTGCGGCCCTTCGATCGTGGCCCGCATCATCTCGGCCGATCCTTTGGAGCCGATCAAGTGGTCGGAGACGTCGACCGAGCAGCCGGCCATCTGGCGGCACTGGGCAAACAGCTTCACGCCGTTGGCATATTCGTAGACGACCGAGAAGTGATCGAAGATGTTGCCCCATTGCGGCTCCACGCGCACTTGCCGCCCGCCCAGCCCGGTCGCGCGCGCGGGCGGTTCGTCCTTCATGGCCCAGGCAGCTTTGTCCAGGCTGTGCACGTGCTGTTCGACGTTGAAGTCGCCCGACAGCCAGGTGTAATACAACCAGTTGCGGAGCTGATTTTCCATTTCGCTCCAAGAGTCTTGCCGGCCGCGGTGCCACAGCGTGCCCGTGTTGTAGCTGACCTGCATGGCGAGGATGTCGCCGATGGCGCCATCGTGAACGCGGCTGATGAGCTCTCGTTTGGGCGGATCGTAGCGATAGCACAATCCGGAAACGATGGTCAGATTTTTCTTTTTGGCTTCCTCGGTCGTTTCCAGCACGCTGCGCACGCCAGGCGCATCGACGGCGACGGGCTTTTCGCAGAACACGTGCTTACCCGACGCGATGGCCGCCTTCAGGTGTGCGGGTCGGAAGTGCGGCGGCGTGGCCAGGATCACCACGTCGACGTCGGTGGCCAGCAGTTTCTGATAAGCGTCAAAACCAGCAAAGCAGCGCTCGGCATCGACGGCCACGCGGTCGGAGGCGGTCTTGCGCAATTGCGCCAGACTGTTTTGCGCCTGATCCGCAAAGGCATCGGCGACTGCCGTGAGCCGACAATTCGAGTCGGCGGCGAACGCGTTTCCGACAGCACCTGTGCCGCGGCCGCCGCAACCGATGAGACCGATCTTCAAGGTGTCGCTGCCTGCCGCGTGGACGGATCGGGTGATCCACGTTTGCGAGGCTGCCGCACCGGCCAAGGCCAAGGTGGAGGCCTTGAGGAAGCTTCTTCGCGAAGGCGCCTCGTCCGTCGCGGGTGTTTTTTCCAAATCGCTCATCGCAAGAATTCCTGCCGGATGGTCTGGGCGGAAGAACGCCGACACTTGCAGCCGATTATAAGCATGGCCGGCCCGCTGGCGTAAGATGCAAGGGTGCGCGGCGACGGCTAACGAACCTTTTGCATTTGCCGCAGAAAGTCGGCATCGAGCTGGGCCAGGTTATCGCCGAACGCTTCCTGAAATTCACGCAGCCGCGTGGCTGGATCGTCCCACAGCATTTGCCCCTTGCGACCGAGCATTTGCAGGTAAGCCAGGTACTGCTTGGGGTGATGGTGAATCAAGTAATAGTTAAGCGCCCAGGCCTCGGCATAGGCATCGAGCGCCGTGCGCGTGTCCCGAATTCGCTTGTCCTCGCAGATGAGCGACTTGAGCGAGTCGCTTGGGCGGTGGCCCAAGTATTCGCGGAAGCGGCTCAGCCGGTTGCTGTTCACGGCTCCGATGGTGCGCCAACCCTTTGCGCTTTGCAGGTCGGGCGTTTCGAAATACATGGCCAGCCCCTCGCTGGCCCACAGCGGCACGTCGGCGAAGCGCGTTTGCATGCCGCTGTTGAAAGCGATCTGATGCGTGGCTTCGTGAATCACGGTGGCGACGAGCTGTTCGGCTTCGGGCCGGTCGAGCAGCCGATTGATCTGGGCCGATGATCCGCGGCGGTCTCCCGGGCGCCGCAAGGATTCCACGCCGGTCAGGTCATACATGGTGATGCGGTTGCTGCGCAGGCTGTAGTAGCCGATCACCGACTCGGCGGAATCCCCTAGCTCGGCGCGCGAATACTGCGCGTAGGCTTGCGGCGTGTTGAACACGAGCGCCACGAGCGGGAACTCGGGGTCGCGCAGCTTCACGCCTTTGCGCGACCAATAATTCGCAAAACCCTTGTATAAGCGCTCGAACAGCGCGCCGCACCATTGGGCGTACTCGCGCGACGTGTTGTGGCAAATCAGATAGTGGTGCGTCGAGTGCAGCTCGAATCCCGCGGGCATTTCGGCCAAGAGTTGCTTGCCGAGCTCGTCGCGCGAATAGGGTTGAAAGGGCTCGTCGTCTTCGCGCTGCTCGTCGAGTTCGCCGGGCTCGATCGCCCACAGAGCGCCATCCCGAGCCATCAGCAAGATGCCGCCATCTTCGGCGCGTACATTCACCTGGCCGGCCACGGACTGCTCGCGACCGTCGCGGCGAAACGCAACATGATCGAGCGACCAGGCCGGCTGGGTCGACAGGGCGAGCAGAAGGAAAGCAAAAGCGAGGGGCTTCACGAATGGCACGAATGTTCGAGTGTTGCGAGGGTCCAACCTACTATCATACCACGGCGCCCGAGCAGCCCGATGTCGGCCTAGCGGGCGCGCCCGCGGCGAGATGGGCCGCGATTTTCGCGGTTTAGCGGCCTGCTAGCTAGCCGCAACGATCACTCTGCGTGGCAGCATTCCTAGCGTCGCTCCGCCGGAGTCATCTGGAAGGACCCTTGGCGTTTTGCTATAAGCCGCGGCTCCATTTCGAGCGCTTTTCCTTTCTGCCGAGTCATTGCGCGCATGCGGTGGTCCGCTTCCAGGCTAGCTGTCGCTTCCGGCTTGCTGTTGACGCTGCTGACCGGCGGCTGCGCCGAGATGGCCGACCGCGTCAACTCGGCTGGCTCGAAGCTCCTGATGCGCAAGACGCCTGAGCAGACGCTGCATATCAAAACACCGGCCGACCGCATCAAAGAACTCAAGAAGCTCGCCAAAACGATCAAAAAGCGCCCGCCGGCCGAGCAACAACAGTTGGCCGACAATTTGACCAAGGAATATCAGCAGGAGAGCGAGCCAATACTGCGGCGTCGGATTTTGCGAACGCTGGCCGCCTGTCGGGTTCCCTCGGCAGGCGCCGTGGTCGTCGGCGCGCTTGCGGATCCGGATATCGAGACCCGTCGCGTTGCCTGCAAATGCCTGGGCGAACGGGGCGACCAGCAGGCTATCAGCGAGCTGGCCCGCGTGGTGGGCAGCGAAACGGAGTTTGACGTGCGGATCGCCGCGGTGCACGCATTGGGAACGACGCGCGATCGAGCGGCGCTGGTTCCCTTGTCCGAGATGATGGTCGATTCGAACCCCGCCATGCAGAAGGGCGCGCGCGAAGCGCTCACTGCCGTAAGCGGGCGCGACTACGGCGAAAACGCGCAAGCCTGGCGCGAGTACGCGAAGAATGGCACCACCACTGCCCCTGAGGTCAGCATCGCCGAGCGCGTGATGCGGACCCTCTTTTAATCACGCCTCTCTGGCGTTAATCGGCACAGCCCGCAAGCTCTTCCTGGGCTGACCACCGGCAGAGTTAACTCTTTCCGCACGTTTAGGAAACGGCCCGCGGCGGTCAATGAATCGCTGGCATCGTCCGATATCTAACCTCCGTCAGTTGCGCGCCGGTGCTTGCGGCCGAGTTGGCTTGGTTCCATCTTTTTCATCCCCAGTCGTGTTCGCACTCCGCGCATCAAGATGTTTGCATCGTGCCAGTTGAGGAGTTTGCAGATGACCGGTTCGTTTCGGCGGACTTTAAGAGTTTTTGCGCCTTTTGTGGGCAGTGCGTGCCTGGCCGGAATGTTGATTGGCGCGGAGCTCGATCCGGCTCCCGCGACCGATCGCACCTTGGCGGGGCCTGGCGAGCGGCAGTCGCAATCCGAACAAGCTATTCGCGAAGCTCGCCTTCCCTCTCAAGCGGCCGCGGGCGAAGAAGGTTGGGTCAGCTTGCGCTTTCGCATTGATCCGGCTTGTGATGGCGGCGGCGGAAATGAAACTCGAGTGCCGGTTCCTAACAGTTTCGATTTTCTGACCGGCAACGGCGAAGAGCAAGGTGGGCTGCAAGAAGCCGCGCCGAGCGACCCCGGCTACGACACGCAGCTCTCGCCCGAGATGCGCGAGTTGGGCGACAAGCTGCGCCGGGTTTTGACTCTCTATTATCCACGGCACCAGAACACGCGCGAGAACACGCCGTGGGAAGTGATGCATGCCATCATTGCTTATGGTGTCGACACCCAACTGTTCAAAGGTGGGCCCACTGGCGACCGCGTCAATGCCGTCGGCTGGATGTGCTTCAACAATCCCTGCGCGGGCGAGAAGATGCTTTTCGTCAATCGCGGCAAAGTCGACGCGCGGCGTGGCGTCGGGGTGCAGGGACATGCCGGCCAGTTTTTGGCCATCTTGGCGCAATCGCACGTCAAATCCGACTATCCACTCTTGGTCAGCGGCAAGGACTTTACCCTGGCGGACCTGATCGAGCATGAAAAAGAAACGTGCGTGTCTGGCGAGGAGCTTACGTTCAAGCTCATTTCGCTGATGCACTATCTCAACTCGGATGAAACGTGGACCACCCGCGACGGCCAGGAGTGGTCGATCCAACGGCTGGTGCGCGAAGAGCTGCGGCAGCCGATCCGCGGCGCGGCGTGCGGGGGCACGCACCGCTTGATGGGCTTCAGCTATGCCGTCAACAAACGCATCCAACGCGGCGAACCGATTGTGGGCGAGTTCGTACGCGCTCAAAAGTTCATCCAGGATTATCACCGCTACACGTTCAGCCTGCAGAATCCAGACGGCAGCTTCAGCACCGAATGGTTCACGCGCCGCGGCAACAGTCCAGATATCGATCGCCGGCTAAAGACCAGCGGCCACATCCTGGAGTGGATCTCGTTCTCGCTCTCGGACGAAGAATTGCGCGACCCCAAGATGGTTAAAGCCGTGGACTACGTCGCAGGATTGTTGCTCAAAAACAGCAACCACACCTGGGAAATTGGACCCCTCGGCCATGGATTGCACTCTCTGTCCATCTATTACAGCCGAGTTTTCAAAGGGGCCGAACCGGGCTGGCCGCAGAACCTGGTGGGCGAGTCGGCTGAAAAAGCGACGCTGCAAGCACGCCTGCCCGCGACCACGCTCGAGTAGTTTCGATTGTCGGCCGCGCGACCCAGAAACCTTTAGAAAGCAGCCGGGCTCGCTCATCAGTTTGGCTGTTACTTTAGGCCGCCCGCGCGCGTCTAACGTAAGCGGCTGACTTACGGTTGCCCGGGTTCGCTGGAAGCCCTACGATTGCGGTGCCTCGCCATTTAAAGCCGCACGGGCCCTTCTGTTCAGGCGAACGATTGCTTGAAAACGTACCGATTTACCGAGCAATTTGAGACGATTATCGACGTCGCGGCGAAGCTTTCGCGCGCGGTCGATGCCGATGCGCTGTTGCTCTTGCTCGACGGGCCCACGGACTGGGATCGTCTCAAAACCCACGCTGGGGACGAGCGAATTCTGGTGGCCGCCGACTTCGCCAGCCAGCTCGAGGGCGCGGCCGATGCGGGCCTTGCCACCGTCGTCATTCGCATGCCCGAAGCCCCGGTGTATGAGAAGCTGACGCAGGCACTTCTGGAGAGCGTGGCCGACGACATACTGACCGCGGGCGCTCAGGTCGTGGCTTTGTACAGTGGTTTCGAAGCGGGAACCGTCGATTCATTGAGCCTGGTGCACCTGGATGAACATTTAGGTCAGTTGACCGCCCGCGATCTGCGGCAGTTAGAGACGCGAGTGCCGCTCGATACGCTCAAGACGGTGGTCGACATGGCGGTGGAAATCGGCCGCGAAGGACGCGAGGGAAAGCCCGTGGGATCGCTGTTCGTGGTGGGTGACTCGCGCAAAGTGCTTGCGAGCAGCCACCCGGCGGGCTTTGATCCCGTGAAAGGTTATAGCCGCAAGGAGCGAAACCTGGACGACCCGCGCGTGCGCGAGGGCATCAAAGAAATCGCGCAGCTCGACGGCGCGATCGTGGTTTCGGCCGAGGGCATCGTGGAGGCGTCGGCTCGCTACATCGACGCTCCCGCCGACAATATCACGTTGCCAAAGGGACTGGGCGCGCGGCACTGGGCGGCGGCGGCCATCAGCCGCAAGACCAACGCCGTGGCGGTGGCGGTGAGCGAGTCGAACGGGACCGTGCGCATCTTTCAAAACGGGGAAGTCACCCTGCGCATCGAGCCCTTCCGTCGCCCGATGAAGTGGAAGGACTACGAATACGAGCCGCCGCCGGCCGAGTGATACTCTCGTTGTTGCCTGGTCACTTCAGCTCGCCGGGCCGAGGATTTCGTCCACCAGCTTGCGCGGGGCGCCGATATCCACCACGTGCACTTCGCCCAAGTGTGGCCCTGCTGCGGGATTCAGGAATCCTCGTTTCCAAGCCACAAACGTGCACGTGTGATTTGAGCGCACGGTTTGCGATGCCGGCGTGCCTGAGTCACTGTCGAGCCCGCTTGGCAGGTCGACCGCCATGATTCGGGTTCGAGATGCGTTGATGGCGGCGATGGCGCGCGCCATCGCCGGCCGCGGTTCGCCCTGTGCGCCGGTTCCAAGGAGCGCGTCCACGATCCAATCCCATTCGTCTGCTGTGGAAATAAGGCCGCGGTCGGGGCAGTGTTGGATGGGCAAGCCCGCGCGCTGGGTGATCTGGAGATTTGCGAGCGCGTCACCCCGCAGTCTGGTCGGATCGGCAACCATCAGGACCTCCACCCTGACGCCGCGCAGGTCAAGATGACGCGCCACCACAAAACCGTCTCCGCCGTTGTTGCCTGGGCCGCAACACACGAGTACACGGCCAGCGATACCCACAGCGCACAACCGATCTGCCACCCCGCGCCCGGCATTTTCCATCAGCACCACGCTGTTCATGCCGTACTCGTCGACGGCACGCCGGTCCAACTCGCGGGCCTGGTCGCGCGAAAGGGTTCGTTGTGCGGGCATCGATTCGCATACCTGAGAAACTGTGCAAACATTTGCCGATCATGCGGGCTGTATCGCAGTGACCCGCTTGACCGAGATTGTCCGCCGTAAACGCTCGCCGCCGCTCATCTGATACTTTAGCGATTGTTGGCAAGTTCGGGCCCGATTTCAGCACCCGTTTCCAGCGGAGGCCACTTTCAGCAAACGAACGATGAACGGCTGCCGATTGGTGGTAGGGGCAGTTAAGCGCAAGCCAATGCCCGAAACTCCAGAACTTGAAGATGCATTTAGCGTGAGGAGAAGGACTATGTTTCGCTATCTGACAGTGGCAGCCTTGTTAGCAACGCAGATCGGGGTGGTTTCGACAGCGATGGCGCGCAGTATGACCCGTCGTGAGATCAAGCAATTGCCGATGCTGGAGCGGCCGTCGCGGCCCGGACATTTTTATGGCAATGCCGTGCGGCGCAACAACGGCCATTAGTTGTTCGCAGGCGTTCGTCGAGCAAAAACAAAAACCGCCAGGCCACTTGGACCTGGCGGTTTTGCTTGGCGCTATGCCATTCGTTTCCATTAACCCGGCCACAACCAGAATGCAAACGCTGTCGCGCCCAGGCCCTCGAAGATGGCGGCCCGCAGGCTAAGCGGGATGGGCTCGAGCAGATAAGGCGCACAGCTTCCCGGCCGGTAATAGCCGAGCGTATAGACGCATTCGCCCGGTGGGTTCAGGCCCATCTTGTAGGGCAACAGCGGCACGGAAACGAAGAAGTGCGCGGCCGACATGAAAGGTTGCACCACAGGATTCCAAGAGTGCCCATAGCGCTCGAGCTGCACGTCTTCGAAGTACAGCGGCTTGTGGCAGGTGCCGGTTGCCTTCCAGGCGAAGTTCGTTCGCGAAAAATGGCGTCCCGAGAACTCCGGTGCCTCGACATTGACTCCCAAGCGACAGTCGCAGGGGAAATCTTCCCCCTCCACGCCCTCGATTTCCAGGCCAACCACGATTTGCGTGATGGTGCGACGTTGCAAATCAGCGATCGCGCGGCGGCACTCCTCGCCGTAGCCCTGGCAACCTACATCCGCAGGCGCCGTGCTAATGCCCTCGGACAGGTCGCCTGGAAACGCTTCAGCCGCCGGAGGCGGTGTGGCAGGCTCCGGCGTCCCAGGTGGCGTGGGGATCGGCTCGTCGGCAAACGGGTCGTTGGCGGGCCGCAGAGGCGCCGGCTCGTTCTCCATGGCATTGGCGTCCGCGGCCGGCGCGGTTGTGTCGGCCGGCGGCAGCTCTTCGAGCGCCGGAGGCGCGTCGCTCGGCGCCGGTTCGTCCCTGGGCTGCCCGGCAAACTCACCGTTCACCTGCATGACCGCGTCCCGCAATCGGGAGCGCGAGGTGCGCGCGGGCAGCTTGCGCGAAAGAGGCCGTGCATCGGGCGCTTTGGCCAGTATGCCGGGCTCTTCCGCATTGGCTTGAGTGATCGCTGGATCGGACTTGGCAGTGGCAGCCGGTTCGGCCTTCGGCGGAAACCCGCGCGCATGCCATTTCAGCTTGGTGGAGCCCACAGCGGGCGCGGCAATTTCAGCGGCAGTCAAAAACCCGCCGGCCGCCAACCAGCCGGCCGCGAGCAGGCAGCCAGCCACGAGGACCAGTCGCTGGCGGCGTGGCGCGGGCTCAATAGTTTTCGCCCGCGCTGTATTGGGTGCTGTAGTTCGACGCTTCCTGCGTGATGGCGATGTCATGTGGATGACTCTCCCGTACTCCTGCCGCGGAGATTTGGATGAACCGAGTTTTCGTGCGTAGCTCTTCAATGTTGTGCGTGCCGCAGTAACCCATGCCGGCCCGCAGGCCACCGACGAGCTGATAGACGAAGCTGCTCAAGGGACCTTTGAAAGGCACGCGGCCTTCGACCCCTTCGGGCACCAGTTTGCCGGGGCGCCGCTCGCCGCCACGCTGGCGATAGCGTTCGCTCGAGCCTTGCATCATCGCGCCCAGCGAGCCCATGCCGCGATAGACCTTGAAGCTGCGGCCTTGATAGAGAATCTGTTCGCCGGGGCTTTCCGCCAATCCAGCAAACAAGCCGCCGATCATGACCACGTGTGCTCCGGCCGCAAGCGCCTTGGTGACATCGCCCGAATAACGGATACCGCCATCGGCGATGATGGGGACGTCGGACTTGCCAGCGGCTTGTGCCGCCTCTTGAATGGCCGTGATTTGTGGCACGCCAACCCCCGAGATGATCCGCGTCGTGCAAATCGAGCCCGGGCCGATACCGACCTTGACGGCGTCGGCGCCCGCCGCGATCAGATCGCGAGCACCATCGGAAGTGGCAATGTTGCCGGCAACCACGTCAATGTCCCAACGTTGTTTGAGGTTCTTGACCGTCTCGATCACGTTGGCCGAGTGGCCGTGGGCACTGTCGACCAGCAGGACGTCCACGTCCTTGGCGATGAGACTTTCCGCCCGTTCGTAGTCGTGCACGCCGATGGCAGCACCTGCCCTCAAGCGTCCTTGCGCATCTTTGCATGCATTTGGGAACCGCTTCATCATGTCGATGTCTTTGATCGTGATGAGGCCGGTCAGATTGTATTTGTCGTCTACCAGCAAAAGTTTCTCGACCTTTTTTGCCATCAAAATCTTCTCAGCTTCCTCAAGCGTTACGTTTCCCGTAGCCGTCACCAAATGCTCGTGGGTCATGACGCTGGAGATTTTGAGCTGCGAGTCTTCCAGAAACCGCAGGTCGCGGCGGGTGATGATGCCCTCCAGCCGCCGGCCTCCCGTCGTGATGGGCACGCCCGATACATTGTGCTGATCCATCACCTCGCGGGCGCGAGCAACGCTAGCATCGGGCGGCAGCGTGACGGGATCGGTGATGATGCCGTTTGCGCTGCGCTTCACCTTGTCGACCTCTTCGGTCTGGCGCTCGATGGACATGTTCTTGTGGATGACGCCCAGGCCGCCCTCTTGCGCGAGCGCGATGGCCATCTCGTTCTCGGTGACGGTGTCCATGGGAGAGCTGAGCAGCGGGATGTTAAGCCGGATGCGGCGCGTGAGCCGAGTGGTCACGTCGACGTCGGCAGGCACGACCGTGCTGTAGCGCGGCTCGAGTAGCACATCATCAAACGTGATGCCCAGGTTCATCGGTTTGTTCTGCATGGCACACTCCCGTTCGGCAAGCTGAAGAGAATCTCGGATTATGGAGCGCGTGCCGCGGATTGGCAACGCGCTCGAATGCGGCGCGCGAGATAACGCCAGGCAGGCGCGCGAGCGTGAAGGGCACGGCGTCAACGATCGCCGTACTAGCGTGAAGGCTCGGCCGGTTCCGCGTTTCGCGGCGCCGGCTGAGGCGCAGGTGGATCGGTTGTTTGCTGCTCCACGTCGCGCGGCTCGACCGCGGAGGCAGGTGGTTCGAACAACGAGGTGTCAATCGTACTCCAATCGTGCTGCGCTGCCCACTTGACGAATACGTAAAGCAGCATCAGGCCGATCACCGCCAATCCAGCCACCACGCCCATGACTGCCGGCCCTTGCCAGGTGGATGAGCGACGATATCGCTTGGGCCGGCGCAACGTAACCGAGGATCCCAAAGGCGCGGAGAGCGTGCCTTCGTGATTCGTGATCTCGGAACTTACGTCCAATTCCAGGGGATCCGTGTCGATCACGGCCGTCTGCGGCGCTCTGGTTGTCGGCTTGACGGCTGCAGCCTGTGGTGCCTTGGCCGGGGCGACGGGAATCGCCTTGCCCACGGGCACCGCCTTATGCACAGCGCCGAGCTTGAGGCGCAACTCTTCGTCGTAGGCGGCTTTCTTGGGGGCGCTGAGCAGGCATAAGCGGGCGGCAGCCAGCTCATTGAGAATCTGTTGCGAGAGAGCCTGGTGTCGCCCCGATTGAAAGGTTCGCACGTGCGCCATCTGCCGGTCGGCCGCGTGTTCGATCACATCCAGATCGCTCTCGAACGCGGCGATCCCCAATAATCGGTAATGATTGGGCGGCTGCTCACTGGCCGGTATGCCAAGCCAAACGTGATAGCCGTTGAACGTATCGGGCATGAAGCAGCGACCGAGGCAGGCCAAGAGAAATTTGCGCGCGCCAAAACAGGAATTCCATTATAGGCTGCTAGAGGCGGCGTTCAAGATTCGAGCGCTAGCGGCCGCGCTTGGCCCGCCGCTTGCGGCGAGCTCCGGTATCGCGATGGCTGTCGTCGGGCTCGACGCTGTAGGCCATCAGCTCCAGCTTGCTGCGGCGTTCTAGCTGGCCGGTCGCATTCGTCTTTTCCGATGTCTCGTGGACGATCTCGCCCGGGATCTCCGGCACGTGAATCGACTCGGTAGTGGTCGTGCCACGGTCGCTCTTTTGTTTGAGCGTCACACGGAAAGCGTGCTTGGGCTGCCCGAGCACCGGGTAGACCTCATCCCAGGTTTTCAATTGGCTGGTCGACTCGTTGAGCGTTGCGCCCGAGGTTACGTCGCTGCTGGTCGTTTGCCGTCGAACAATGCGGGGCACCGGGCTGGAGCAATAGCTGATCAGGCCAACTTCTTTCGATTGGCCGCCCAGGATCTCGAGGTGCTCGGTGTAGCACGACAGATCGCGGTTGCCTACCCGTATCGTCTCGGTGCGCATGGGGACCAACGAGACGGTTTGGCCGATGGCTTCGCCCAAAAATCCTTGGCGTAGGACTTGTGGTTGGGCCGGGAATCGCCGCCCGCCGACTTCGACCGTCACTTCAACGCGCAACGAGACGCGGTCGGGCCTGGTCTCCTCGATGGTCGTAACATTGTCGGTCGAGCTGGTCTCAACCTGCTTGCCTTGATCGTCATAGTTTTCGGTGACGATCTGGACTTTTCGCCACGAGCCGGCCGGGAATCTGGCCCAGGGATGGGTCTGTCCCAGCACGCCCTTGTCGGCCCCCAGGGCCGAGGCGGCAACGCCGACGAAAATCACAACGCAGAAGGCCGAGACCGATGGACGCCACGAACGTTGCAAAGAAGGTTTTCCTGTGGCCAGGGTAAATCGGAGACGCGGATCCAGAAAGGCCTCAAACGAATGCCCATCATGATAGTCCCCTGGGCCGACAGGTGCACGCGCGCCAGCGCGGCACGTGACCCGTCGCTCAGCTAACATGCTGAAAAACAGGCTCTAGCGGGCTTGCGGCTTGGGGGCAGCGGCGGCCGTGGTGCCGAGTCCGCCCCAGATCAGCAGGATGGCGGCAGCGGTAATGGCCATATCGGCCACGTTGAAGATGCCCGTGCGCAAGGGGCCGATGCCGACGTTCAGGAAATCGACGACCAGTCCGTCGTATCGCAGGCGGTCGATCAAGTTGCCGATGGCCCCGGCGGCCAGCAAAGCCCAAGTGCAGAGCGACAAAGGCGAAACGCTTTGTCGAAGCGCAACCGCGCCCAGAATCGCCAGCGTCACGCCGGCATTGGCGGCGACCAGCAAGGCGCGCCGCGCCCAGGGCGGCATGTCGGTACCGAGGCCCAAAAAAGCGCCCGGATTTTCGGCGTACTCAAGCCGCAGCACGTCGCCGCAATAGGTGCGTGGCTGGCCGCCGCGCAGGCGGGACATCGCAAGTTGCTTCGTGGCTTGATCGCAGCCGACCAAAGAAACGAGCACCACGCTGACAACAGCCAAGCGAGTGTACGCGAGCTTTAGCCTCATGGCGCTGTGTATCCCCCGGG
>DATJEN010000219.1:0-4688 GCA_035496575.1 Pirellulales bacterium | reverse complement strand
GGGCACGACCACCGAGAGCAGAAAGTCGTCGCTCAAGCGATAAATGCCCAGCCGGCGGCACACGGCAGGGCCGAGCAACTGTTCGAGCAGGTCAACCGTATCGCGCGAGCTATTTTCGCCGCCGATTTCCCGCCGCCACTGAGCAAGCTTGTCTTGCAACTGCGAAAGCTCGGGCACCGTGAGTGGGTCGCGGCTTGCTGGCATTGTTTTTGATGGTTGCGTGGCTGAAGGGATATCCATTCATCGTAAATCACGCCGCGACACCGCTACAAGTATCGCGACGTGCGCTCGAAAAATCCCGCACGAATCGGCCGGCTAAAGTCTTGATGAGGGCCGCTCGACTTTTTATGCACAAGAGTTCGCGCGAGCTTGTGCGGTTTTTCGCTGAGTGTTTTTGGCGAGCGCCGTTCGGTTTCAATCGAGAGCGCGGCGGCGGCCGAGCCGAGAGAGCGATCGAGCTGTGCTCTCGCGTGTCGATTTCTCGGTGATTTCCGTGCAGCAAGGAATTCGACTAAATGTTGCTTGACATTTTCGATCTCGAACGCAAAATGTCGTCTGTTCGAGATTGGCAAGCAAAGCGAATCGACCGCACCGACCTCTCGGTGTTTTTATGATTGACCGTATCGCGGCGATCGACAGCGTGTCTGCTGAAGTGACACGCGACCCGATCGCAGCACACGGTACCTGCTGCGTCGCGTTCAGATCGTTTTTGTCTGACGGTGCGCGCAGAGGTTCGATTCACTTCGGCTGATGCGCTCTTGCGTGCGCAGCGCCGGTCTCGACTGCAGTGCGAGGTATCACGCAGCTTGGGGGGCGGCGACTGAACGGAGCGATAGTCGGCGGCCCTGGTCGTGGCTTGGATGCCCCCCCTAGCTTTTTCTCGATAAGCTGTGCGTTGCGCTGCCGCGCACGAGAGCGCGCGGCGCGGCTGCGCTCCACGAGCAACGCCCGCTCTGCCACAATGGAAGCTGGTCCACCTGGTTTCCCTTGTTCTCTTGAGCAGTTTCTTCGATGGCGGACGTGTTGATCGCGCTGGGCGCAAACCTGGGGGATCGCGCACACACTCTGACGCGTGCGATCGAGCATTTGCGGGCTCATCCCAGGATTAATCACTTGCGCGCCAGCGGTTTCCATGAAACCGCCCCGGTGGGCGGGCCTGGCGGACAGCCGGCCTTCTTGAACGCCGCCGCCCGGTTCACCACCGATTTACCGCCTGACGAGGTCCATGCGCTGTTGGCGGAGATTGAAGCGGCCAGCCAACGCCAGCGGGCCGAGCGTTGGGCGGCGCGGACCATCGATCTCGACCTGTTGCTCTATGACGAACTGGAAATGAATTCGCCGGGCTTGCTGATCCCGCATCCGCGGATGGCATCCCGCCGCTTCGTCGTCGAGCCGGCCGCCGAGATCGCAGGGGATATGCTTCACCCGGCTTCCGGTTGGACCGTTGCCCGACTGCTGGAAAACTTAAATACGGCGCACCCCTACATTGCGATTTTGGCTCCTCCCGATAGTGGACAGAGCGAGCTCGCGCGCCAAATTGTCGCGGCGTGTGGCGGGAGCACGCTCTTGGACGAATCGCCCATGGGCGCGGCGGACCGAAATGACTCGCCTAGTCAGGTTTTCCAGCGACAGATAGAATTCCTCGACCGCGCGCGGGCCCGCCTCGCACGCGACTGTTGGCCCGCGGAGGCTCCGCTGGTCGTCAGCGATTTTTATTTCGACCAGGTGCTGGCCTGCGCCGAACCGTTGCCAGGCAAGCTCAAGGCGGAACTAGAACAAGCCTGGACAAGCGCCCACCGAGAACTGGTGCAACCCAACTTGCTCGTCGTCCTCGACGATCTGCCCGGGTCGAGTCTCCAAGAGGTTGGTTCACGAGCGAACGAGCCAGGCGAGTGGCTACGGGCTGCCATGGTCCGTTTGGCCCGGCGGAAAAACTTGGGACCGGTCTTGTTCGCGGGTCGAGAGTCCGGCCGGCAGGCCGAGGAAGCGGTAGCGGCCGTCCAGGCTATGCGGTAAGCCCCTCTTATTTCAGGCTCAGGAAGATACTCGTTTCAAACATGAGCAAAGCGTCGCTCGATTCTTCAGTGCCCGTCATTGCCGATGCAGCCACATTGCGCCCGACGATCGATGTTGCACGTCGCGCGGGGAAGGTGATCGGCCTGGTGCCGACCATGGGCGCGCTGCATGCTGGCCACATCAGCCTGGTCGAAGCCTCGCGCCGTGAGTGCGGATTAACGGTCGTTTCCATTTTTGTGAACCCGACGCAGTTCGGCCCGGGAGAAGACTTCAATCGCTATCCGCGCACGCTACAGGCCGATCTCGAAATGCTGAGCGGCCGCGACGATTGCCTGGTCTTTGCACCCTGGGCCGAGCACATGTATGCCCACGGGCACGTTACCCGCGTCGAGCTCGACGGCCCGGCACTCCCTTGGGAAGGTCGTTTTCGTCCGGGACACTTCTCGGGGGTCGCCACGATCGTGCTCAAGTTGTTCAACCTGGTGGGGCCCGATCGCGCGTATTTTGGTCAGAAGGACTATCAGCAGTCGGTCTTGGTGCGCCGGATGGCAGCCGACTTGGACGTGCCGATCCGGATTGAAGTCTGTCCCACGGTGCGCGAGCCCGATGGGTTGGCGCTGAGCTCCCGCAATCGCTATTTGAGCGCCGATGAGCGAGAGCGTGCCTTGTCAATCTCGCGCAGTTTGCGACTGGCCGCCACGCTCGTTCGAGATGGAGTCCGCGAGGCCAGCGCTGTCGTTGCGCAGATGAGAGCCATGCTCACTCAGGCGGGATTGCGGATCGATTACGTGGCGGTAGCCGATCGTGACACGCTCGCCCCCGTCACCACCATCAATGGGCCTGTTGTCGCGCTCATTGCCGCGCACGTGGGCGGCACGCGCCTCATCGACAACGAGCTCATTGGATGAGCGGCAGGAAACTGGAATGTATCCCACGCTGTTTGTAATCGACTTTCGATGGCTGCTGCTGGCTTGGGCGATTGTCAGCCTGGCGCTCGTTGCGCGCTCCTGGCGGCTCTTCGGCTGGTCGAAGCAGACACGAGATCAAATCGTGGTCTTGGGCGTCCTGGGAGCGGTCATTGGATGGGTCTTGCCGCGAATGGTTGGATCCGAGGGGCTGCCGATCCGCGGCTACGGTGTCATGCTGTTCGGCGCGGTCGCAGCGGGCGTGGGCCTTTCGATGTGGAGAGCCTGGCGGCGCGGCATCGATCCCGACCTGGTGCTTTCGCTGGGCGTGTGGTTTCTGTTTTTCGGAATCGCCGGTGCCCGGCTGTTTTACATCATCGAATATTGGGACAAGTTTCAGAAAGGAACGCCGGCCGAAACGCTGTTCGCGATGCTCAACCTGACCGAAGGCGGACTGGTCGTGTATGGATCGCTGCTGGCCGGCGGATTGGCGCTCGTGATTTTCGTGCACAAATATCGCCTGCCAGGGTTGGCCTTTACCGACCTCATCGCGCCGGGGGTCGTGCTCGGCGTGGGCCTGGGCCGCATCGGCTGCTTTTTGAACGGCTGCTGCTACGGCGGACTCACCGATGTCCCGTGGGCCGTCCAATTCCCGCAGAACAGTCCGGCGTATGTCGACCAACTGCAACGCGGACAGATCTTCATCCACGGATTGCGATTCCAAGCGTCGCTTGATGGTCCGGCGGTTGTCGATGCGGTCGAGCCGGATTCACAGGCGGCGGCCGCGGGATTGAAGCCCGGCGAGCGCATCGTGGCCATCAACGGTCAACCAGCGCTCACCGTCGGGGCGGCGCAGTTGGATCTGCTCAAGATCTATGGCGCGGGCGCACCACTACGGCTGACCGTGGCCGATCGGCCAGCGGATTTACAGTGGAAGTTGAATGGGCCGCCGGAGCGTAGCCGGCCCGTGCATCCCACCCAGCTCTATAGCCTGATGGATGCGCTGTTGTTGTGCTTCCTTCTGTTGGCATACGAGCCCTACAATCGCGTGGACGGCGCGCTCACGGCAATTGTGCTCACCATTCATCCCATCTCTCGGTTTCTGCTCGAGATCATCCGCGTCGACGAAGCCAGCGTGTTCAATACCGGCATGAGCATCTCGCAGAACATCAGCATTGCCGTGTTCCTGGGTGGTATGGTCCTGTGGGCCTATCTGTTGATGCGCCGGCCGGGCATGGCTGGCTGGCCGCGAGAAGCCATGCTCGCCGCGCCAGCTAGGTGACTTTCGCCCGGTTCCGCGCGGTTTGACACTCCCGCCCCAAGGGCCAAGAATCACCAGGGCGGACCATCTGGACTTCCGGCCCCGGGCAACCGGACCGGGGCGTCCCGAGTGGGAACTTTCGAGTGTGCCTCCGCGTCTAAGGGATAGGCGACCCGTGCACGACGATGCGCAGCTTGTCGAGGCAGCGATGGCCGGCAGTCGAGCCGCGTTCGGACAACTTGTGTCGCGTTACCAGGACCGGCTGTACAGCTCGCTCCTTTACGTGGCCGGCTCCGCGGAGGCCGCCGAAGACATTGCGCAAGACGCGGTCATCCAGGCCTACCGCAAGCTGAACACGTTTGAGCGCGCGAGCGGGTTCTACACCTGGTTGTATCGCATTGCATTCAACCTGGCCGTCAGCCAGCGCCGCCGCGAGCGGGTTCACGCCTCGCTCGATCAGGCACGCGAAGCGCGCGGAGACGAACTGGCCGATTCGGCGCCCGGTC
>DATJEN010000218.1:0-13192 GCA_035496575.1 Pirellulales bacterium | reverse complement strand
CCATCCAGGTGAGCGAGGCCACGCCCGGCCAAATCGGCGTGATGTCGCCGTAGCCTGTTCCGGTGAGCGTGCTGAGGCTGAAGTAGTTGAACAAAAAGCTTCGTGTGTGATCGTCGTTAATTTGCAGGACGATCTCCGGCTTCATACTGAATGCTCCGGGGACGAGCAGGTCGACGATCCGATAGGCGTTGCCCCAAGCCACGCCTGCCAATAGATAACCGCAAACGGTGGCGATGACGTGATCAGACTCGATGGTCCTCTCCTCAAACACTCCGCGCAGAATGATGGCCACGGCCATGGCAAGAAACATCAGAACAAAAGCATGGTGCGCGATAATCGCCATCCACTGCATGTCGACGGGCAGACCATAGGCGGCCCATTTGGCGACGATCGCCGGAACCGCGAGCGCCACCGCCCATTGGCGCTCGTGCCGTCGCTTGAAGACGACAACAAACACGCCGAGTAGAAGGAACATCAGGAAAGCATCGAAAAGCACCAGGCCAACGAAAATGCCCTGCGCCAGGGGCTGGACGACGCACATGCCCACCAGCGCCGCCAGCAGCATCAAGTGTTTGTGGCGCTGCAAGGATTGTTTCAAGTGTTCCGTGTTCATGTCGTGCCCAATTCTCATTGAAAAGCGGCAATTCTAACTCTGTCCTGGGCCCCCGCGGAACCGCTGACCGTCCCGCGCGTTTGGTGATGCCATTTTTGGGCGCCCCCGCGCGACCGCGGACCGGTCAGTCGCAGGGCCTCATGGTCCTGACGGACCAAGCTCATCGAAGGTCGAAAATGACATGCCATGCCGGCTGAACAGCGCGCATACCGTCGATAGAATCGAAGGGTTGTTTTTGACGTGGCTGCGAGAACTAGACGGCCTGCGGGTCGATCTTGTGACGAGGCATTTTCGAAGAACTGCACACCCAACACTATGCCAACGCTTGTCGAAGCACTTGAAATCGCTCGGGACGCGCTTGCCCGTAACGATGTGTCGCGGGCGGTATTCATCTATGAGCGGATCCTCAAGGCGCAGCCCGAGGAGGCCTACGCACTGAATGGCCTGGCGACAGTGGCGCTTGCGGCTGGCCGGTTTGCCCAGGCTGAAAGTTATCTGCAGCGTGCCATCGCCACGTTCCGCGGCGATCCCGAGTTCCATAACAATCTGAGCATCGCGTATCGCTCGCTGGGGCGGGACAACGACGCACTGTCCTCGCTGCGCGAGGCCGTGACTCTCGCGCCCGATTCAGCCAAATTGCTGAACAAGCTGGCCGTGTGTCTTCAGCAGTGCGGCCACGATGACGAAGCCGGCAATACCTTGCTTCGCGCCCTGGCGCTCGCACCCAACGACGCCGAAGGGCACTTCAATTTTGCCAACTTGCTAATCAAACAAGGGCGCGATGACGTGGCCATCCAGGTATTCCGCCATGCGATCGAGCTAGCGCCCAACCTGCCCGAACAGCACTTGGCGCTGGCCGTTGCATTGCGACGTCGCGGGGCTTTGGAAGAGTCACTCGTGAGCGTGCGTCGGGCCCTGAAATTGCAACCGAACTACATCGACGCGCAGGAGCTGCTCGCCTCTTTGCTGGCTGAACAAGGACTGCACGCCGAGGCGGAAGCGGCCCATCAACGGGCGATCGAGCTGGCGTTCTCCGCGACCGAACTACAGGATGACTTCGTGTTGTCGTCCGTGAACCGGCCGGCCGTCGAAAAGGCGGCCGCACGGCTGCAGCGCGCGCTGTCGGCCAAGGCTACGGGCAATGGGTATTGCATGCTGGCCAGCACACTGCGCCGCTTGGGTCGGTACGACGATGCGGAGATCGCCTTTCGCCGCGCAATCGAGATCGAACCTGCCGAGTGCCGGGCACAGACGGAACTGGCCATGATGCTCAAGGATCAAGGCCGTCTGGACGAATCTCAGGCGCTGTTCGACGAGGCCGTTCGCCTGCGGCCGGATTCGGCCGCTGCCCATCGCAATCGGGCCATGTTTCAACTACTGCTGGGAAATTATTCTGAAGGATTCTCAGAGTATGAATGGCGCTGGCGGATGGACGAGGCCGAGCAAGTTCCGCAGGCCCCTCGTTGGCTGGGCGAAACAAGGCCGGGTGCGACGCTACTATTGGTTGCCGAACAAGGACTGGGCGACACGATCCAGTTTGTCCGCTATGCGCCGTTAGTCAAAGCGCGCTCCGGCGCGCGCATCGTGTTGCACTGCGTCGCCGACTTACACGAATTGCTGGCAAATGCAGCGGGGATCGATCGATTGACGTCTGGACCAACGGCGGATCAGAAATGCGACTACTACGCGCCTCTGCTGGGCCTGCCGAACATTTTCGGCACGACTTTAGATAGCGTTCCAGCGAGTGTGCCCTATTTGTCGGCTTCGCCCCAGCGCGTGGCTGAATGGAAGGCGCGCTTTGACGCTGCTTTTCCGGATCGCTTCAAAGTCGGCATCGCCTGGCAGGGAAACCCAGCTTATCCGAGTGACGCCGGGCGCTCGATTCCATTGAGTCATTTTGCTTCTTTGGCCGCGTGTCCAGGCGTGCAGCTCGTAAGCTTGCAAAAAGATTTTGGACGCGAACAGTTGGCCAGGCTCGGCGGGCGGTCGGGAATCGTCGACCTGGGCGCCACTTTGGATCAACAATGTGGCGCATTCATAGACACCTCCGCCGCGATTGCGAATCTGGATTTGGTCATCGCTTCCGACACGGCGATCGCGCACCTCGCCGGAGCACTCGGAAAGCCAGTATGGGTCGCGCTCGCGCTTGTGCCCGACTGGCGCTGGCTGCTCGCGCGGGCCGACAGCCCCTGGTATCCAACCATGCGGTTGTTTCGTCAGTCCGCACGTGGCAACTGGAACGAGGTGTTCGAGCGCATCGCACGGGAGCTGACGGCGCTTGGGGGAAACTTCTAGAGGAAGTTTTTAAAGTGCCCCGACGGCGAGGGCGGCGGGTTGCCTTGCGGCTGGCAGTTTCCCTTTCTTGCAACCCGCTGCCCACGAGTCTACTCTGGCACAAGTCCGGTCACACTCTTCGCGACTCATGCTTAGGGAGAAACGCTAATGGCTCAGATTCAGCATTTCGCGGCTCGCTTTACAGGAATGGTCTTACTGGCAATCGCGGCAGCGGCCCTTGTGGGCGATTCCCATTGCTGGGCAGCGGAACAGAATCGGAGCTATCTCTACGAGAAGTTTCAGAATGGAGACATCCCAGACCAGCAGGACTTCAAGGATTTGATCGACAGCAGCTTGAATCTCTTGGACGACGGCATCAGTCGAAAGGTGGTTACGGATTCGACTGGCCTCGCGATGCGATTTGACGTTGGCGCCGTGATCGGCCCCGATCTCACGTTCACGGATTCAAACAGCATCGCGGGCTTGTCCAACGACTGGTGGGGAAACTTTGGATTTCTGGCGCTTAGTTTTCTGCAGAATTCAGAAATTCACTACGGTTACTTGCAGTTGGAGTCGATTCCCTCGCCCGGAAGTCCCTACACGCTGTTCGTTCAGTACCTTGTCTTTGAAGATCAGCCGAATCTGGCGATAACGGCATCCGTCGTGCCGGAGCCCAGCAGCCTCGCGCTCGGCCTGTTCGCCACAGCCGGCCTTGCCCTCGTGGCGGCGCGCAAGCGACGGGCTCGACCGTAGCCGCCAGACGGCCTATCCCGTTGTCAAAAGATCACAGGTTCGGCCAGTTCCCTAGCGGGCAGCTTTGACCGCCGCAGGCGAGCGTGCCGACGAATTTCGGTAGTCGGACACTGTGCGGTCGGATCCGCTCGACGCTCGGCACTCGCCACGATCGCCGGCCGCGACATCGACCGAAGAGTATTTCGATGAAGGTATTCAAATCCACAACGAGGGCTTTCACGACCGCACTCACGGCGACGGTCATGGTTGCCCTCGTGCGCAGTTTCGTGCTCATTCCGCTCTTTGGTTTCGAGAATCGCGTTACGCCCTTTTTTGTGGCCGTTCTAGCCGCAGTCGCCCTTGGCGGAATTTCGGCTGGTGTGTTCGCAACCGTATTGGGAGTGATCGCCAGCCTCGTGTTGACCACGGCAGACCGTGGATGGGACAACGCTTTGCCGGAGAACCTCCCGAATCGGCTCGGCGCTTTTGTCCTCATCAGCGGGTTGGTGGTGTGGGTTGTCAACACGCTGTTAGTCGATCGACGACGAATTGCGGCCAGCGAAGGCCGCATGCGCGCCGTCATGGATAACACGTCAGCCGTGATCTACCTGAAAGATCTCGAAGGGCGGTACTTGTTGGTCAACAAGCGGTTCGAGGAGCTGTTCGGCATCACCCAACTACAGGTTTTCGGCAAGACGGATGTTGAAGTGTTCCCCAGTGAAGTCGTGGCGATTCTGCAAGCCAATGATCGGCAGGTCAGCTTGACCGGATTGCCCTTGGAGTTTGAGGAGGTTGTACCGCAGAGCGACGGCCTTCATACGTACATTTCAGTCAAGTTTCCGATCTTCGACTCTGCCGGGCGGTGCAGCGGCGTGGGCGGTATCTCCACAGACATCACCGAACGCAAAAAAACCGCCGATGCCCTGGAAGCAGAACAGGAAACGCTCTGCAATACGATCGAGCGCCAAGACCAGGAGCGCCAACTGATCGCCTATGAAATCCACGACGGATTGGTGCAGTATGCCACGGGGGCCCTGCTGGGATTGGAAGCCGTACGAGGCCAGATCCAGTCGGCACCAGTTCACACGCAGCTCGATACGATCATCGGCAGTCTGCGCAAGGCGGTCGACGACGGCCGCCGGATCATCAATGGAATGCACACAACCGTTCTCGACCACTGTGGAGTCGTGGCCGCTGTTGATCAATTGATCGAAGACGAAAAGCCTTCGCATGTCCAAGTTGAATTCATCAAAGATTCGGACCGATTAGGAAGAATGGCCTCGAGCATCGAACTGGCGCTGTACCATATCACGCGAGAAGCATTGACGAACTCCTACCGGCACAGCCGAAGCGACAAAGTTCGCATCGAGCTTCGGCGGGGGGAAGACCGTGTGCATCTCGAAATTCGTGATTGGGGCATCGGCCTGGCGCAGCCAGCGGTGGTCAAAGGCATTCACGGACTCCGCGGGATGGCCGAGCGTGCCAGAATCGCCGGCGGCCGATGCACGGTTCAGAATGCGCTCGACCAGGGGACGCAGGTCGTCGTGGATTTGCCCTATCTGAGCAGAACTTGAGGCGATCAACCTGCCGCGAAAGATCCTGGGTAGCTGCGGGCCACGGAGTAGTTACCCATGCTCTTCGCAGGATCACCTCAAAAACCCGCCGCCCGGCCCAAATGAGACGGCAGCCTGCTTTCGCGTGAGCGAATCTAATCGCAGCAGGGTTTAGGGGCGAGTCTCTCTCCGATCGCGGCGCGCACTGCATGCGGCGTCCGCAGCACATAGGGCCTCATGGATAGGCTGAACGACCCTAAGGAATACGCCCAACTTGCGGATTAGCTAAACCTTGCGGGCAGAAGGGCCGATTTGCTGTCCGGAGTTGCGCGCTTGCGCTTTCGGAAAAAGCGGGGCGAATTGGCCGGTGCGCCGGTCCGTTTCGGGCTGGAAACTCGTCGGACTGCGCCACTTCTCGCCGGAGAACGGCACTGCTATTCCCTTTCTGCAGCAAAAGGGTACGACAGCATGCCAGTGTGCTCGTTGCATGCTGGCTGATTGCATGCGCGCAGATATGCCGCGCAGTTGAGACTATTAGCAGCCCTCAGACGCTAGCGTTTGTCGGTAGTGCGAGCGATGCGCAACCGGTGTCAAAGCCACTGCCGCCGATTCCGCCCGCTATAGAGCAACAGCTTGTCGCATCTCCACCCTCCGCACGACTTGCCGCGTATCAGCCACCCGATCGTGACGACGCGGACACCGAGCGCATCCAAGGCCAGCAACGGATTCGAGATTTAGAGGGCTTAGGTCCCGCGCCGGGCACGAGCAGCGCGGATGAAAACAGGTCATCCGGCCCCGTGCCAGACAAGCCTACGGTTGCCTGGACGGGTGAATTGCAGACCGATGACGTGATGGTCTCCCAGTCGCCAGGAAATAGGCAAGTGCTCGGACCACTTGAGGATTTTTCGGACTTCCGCCGCGCGCGGCTCGGCGCGATCGGAAGTCTCTTTCAGAATACGATCTATCGCCTCGAATTTGATTTTGCGCAGCAAGGACGGCCAACCTTTCTGGACGTGTACGGCCAACTCACAGATCTAGCGATTCTCGGCAATGTTCGCATCGGTCACTTCTTCGAGCCGTTCACTTTGGCACGGCTGACCTCGAATCGCTACCAAACCTTCATGGAGCGTCCGCTCTTGGATGCGTTCGCACCCTCGCGAAACCTTGGTGTCATGGCGTTCGACACCTATGCCGAGAAACGAGGCACTTGGCAAATTGGAATGTTCGCCACGGACACGAATGATGATGGCGAAGAGCAAACTAACCGAGGCGGCACCGCGATTACCGGTCGCACAACGTTTCTGCCTTATTGGGACGAGCCCTCTGACGGCCGTTACTATATGCACGTCGGGGGTGATTTCAGTTTTCGCGTCCCTTCCCAGCAAACCGAGAGATTCGGCTACTGGCCTGGATTTCGCCCGGGTTCATTCGACACGATCGTATGGCCGCGCTGGGCAGATACGGGATTGATTGCCACCAACAACGTGACGCTGCTCGATCTCGAATGGGCATGGGTCATGGGACCGTGGCACGTGCAGGCCGAGTACGCCGCTAATTTCGTGAATCAGATCGGTGGCCCGAATCTCGCCTTTACGGCGTGGTACGTTGAAACCGGTTGGTTCTTGACGGGAGAGAGCCGTCCTTATCAACAGGAGATGGCCATCTTCAATCGTGTCACACCCTTTGAACCTTTCTTCTTTACGCGCACAAAGGACGGAATTAGCAGGGGTAGAGGTGCATGGCAAATCGCGTTTCGGATCGACGATCTCAATCTCAACAACCGCAATATTCAGGGCGGTCGTCTCGTTGATCTAACGTTCGGACTCAACTGGCATCTCAATCCCTACACGCGACTGTCGTTTAACTACGTGCATGCCATGCTCACGCGCGGCGAGGTGGGCACCAGCTACGGCAACCTGTTTGGCCTGCGGGCGCAATTCGAGTTCTGATCGCATCGGTGCCAACTTGCCCGGCGGATATGTGCAGGCTATGTGGTTTCTAACCGGCGAGCACAGCAACTACAGTGTCGCACGCGCCGCATTCGATCGCGTAACCCTATGCTTCGCGATGGACTTTTGAGATGCGAGCCGGGCTGAGCTATTTCGCAGTGCCGGCCTCAGAAAGGTTCGCCAGCGCCGCGGTGACTTTTGCCGGTTGATACAGCTCCGCCTTGGCCGCGTCGGACGCGACAAATTCGTCGCCGATCCGCCAGGCCACGTACTTCTGGGCCTCCGGAGAGCACTCGTAGTACCCCTCCGGCGTGTAACACAGCCAATCGTCCGCCGCGCGCTCGTCGCGATGGACGGTGAAGGCGAACAGAATCGCCAGGTGCTTGCCGGTTTTCACGTCCCACAGATTGATCGTGCCATAGCTGCCGCCGGCAATCACCAGCCGGCCATCGGAAGAGAAGGCGATCGATTGGGTCCGCTTGAGATAACCAATGAGCTCGCGCAGCAGTTTGCCGGTTTGCACATCCCACAGGCGAACGGTCTTTCCGCCTGTCGCGACTATGGAACCATCCGGTGATAAAACCATGGGGCGGCCCGCGATCTTCTCGGCCGAAAAATCTCGCCGCAGTGCGCCCGTGCGCAGATCCCAAGTTTTAAGAAACTCTGGAAACTGCATGTTGACGCTGGAGTTGCAGGTGGCGAGCGTAGCGCCGTCTCGGCTGACGCTGATGGAATTCATCAGCCGGTCGCTCGCGATCGAGCGGGGCAATCCGCCTGCCACTTGGAAGGTGTGCGCGGTTTGTCCGCTCGTGACTTCCCACGCGTACACGCTCCCCTTACCATCGCCCGCCACGAGCAGTTTGCCATCGGGCGTGAAGGCCAGCGACGTGGCGCCCCCTTGGTGCGCGCTAAAAGTGCGGGTCGCTCGGCCCGATTTCGTCTCGCGCAGCATGACGGCGCCGTCGGCCGAAGCCGTCGCCAGCAAGGCATGGTTGGGGGAGAAAGCCACCGCGAGCACCTCCGCCTCTTGATCTTGCGTTCCCCACTGAAGCTTGCCGTTCGCCGTCTCCCACACGTTCACGGTGCCCGCGCCTGCCTGATTGGCGCCGCCACTGGCGGCCAGCGCGCCATTCGCGGAAATCGCGACCGCCATGACCTGTTGCGAGTCATCACCCAGCCGCCGCAGCATGCGACCGCTGTGCAGATCCCACAAGCGCGTCGCGCCCGGGCCGATGAATGGGGCATCTGCCCTCAGCCGGTCGTGCGCAAAGCGAGAATCGCTGCTGCCGCTAACCAACAGCGAAGCGTCCTCGGAGAGCGCGACGGAATTCACTTGTTCGAAGGAGCCGGGGGCTCGCCAGCGCACCTGGCGAGTAGCCAAGTCCGTGCATTTGACAGTGTGATCGTGACTGCTGCTGATGACCGACGCACCGTCCGGCGTGAACGCAACCGACGTGATGTTGCCATCGTGGCTCGTTACCACCTGGGCGGGTTCATCGCCGGACAGATCATAGAGGCGAAGCTCCTTGTCGATTCCGCAGGCCAGCGATTTTCCGCTTGGCGAAATGCCGAGCGACAGCAGTTGTCCCGTATCGCCGACGGTTCGTAACGATTTTCCAGAGCTGACCTCCCATAATTTCCATTCACATTTTTCCGCGCCCTTCCAAACTGGCCGCGGCCAGTCGTGGCCGCGGTGAAGATTCCAATCGCAACAGCCGCTGGCCAGCCACTTGCCGTCCGGCGAAAAGGAAAGGGTCACCACGGCGTCGCGGTGCCCAGTTAGCGTCCGACTTGTTTTTCCATCCGTGACGCCCAAGAGACGGACCGTCTTGTCGCTGCCTCCACACGCCAACCATTGGCTATCGGGCGAGAATGCAAGCGCGGCGACTCGAGCCGGCTGTTTGAGCTGCAGCCGCAACTTGCCCGTCGATAATTCCCAAACTAGGACTTGCTGATCCATCCCGGTGGACGCGAGCAATTTTCCATCGGGCGAGAGGGCCGTCGCATAAGCTTCCCATTCGATGTGGCCGGCCAGCGCCAGTTTCCGATCTCCGGTGCGCACATCGTAGAGCCGCACCAGCTTGTCCATGTGAAAGCCGGCGGCCGTCAACGATTTTCCGTCCGCTGAAAAAGCGACGCCGCGATCACCAGCGTCGGCGATCGCCTTGAGAAGGGCTCCTGTCTTCGCGTCGTAGAGGCGGACTCCACCTTCGCCAGCAGCCGTCGCGACCAACGATCCGTCCGGCGAAACGGCTACGGACTCAACCGACGTTGTCGGAAATCCCTGCAACAGCAGCGTTCGCGAGGCAATCGGCGAACCCGCCATGGCCGAGCCAGCGATCAACACGCATTGCAAAACGTTCAACAGGCGAACGACATGGCGGGCCATCGGATTTCTCCTTCTCAGAGCGCCCGGCGTCGGCTTGCGTTGGCCACGGATGGCACGGGCTCGATTTGATTGTGGCGCGCCGCGTGAGTAAGGTGATAATTGTTTTTCCTACGCGAGATAACGTTTTTATCGTTATTCGCATACGACCTCCGCCGTGCTGAGATGTGCGACGAAGACCGCGATTGGCGGCAACCTCTCCATGTCCACTCCTCAACCGCTCCCCTCGCTCTCGACAGACCAGTTGGCCGCCTTTGTGCAACTTGCCCGCCAGGGCAGCTTGCGCGCCGCCGCGGAAATGCTTTTCGTATCGGAGCAGGGGCTGCGCAGCCGCTTGTTGGCGCTCGAGTCGCGACTGGGTGTCGAGCTCTATCGAAAGCAGCGCGGATTGCGGCGCGGAACCATGCTGACCCAACAGGGCCAGGAGTTTCTGCCGCATGCAGAGTCGCTACTGGAAAACGCCAGGCACCTCGTGGGCTTGTTCGACGCGAGCTCAGGCCCGCAGGAGGTGCATGTCGTTGCCAGCCAGTATCTGATCGCCTACGTGCTGATCGACGTGATACGCCGCTTCCATCGTTCCTGCCCAGACATTCGCGTTCGGCTGAGCGCCCGCACGGAGCACGAGATCGAAGAAGCCTTGCTCGATTCGCCGGAATTCTCCTTCGGCGTGGCAGCGCCCTACGAGCCTTCGCCCGATCTCGAATATCGCCATTTGTTTTCGATGCACTGGAGCTTGATAGCTCCCCGCGGTCACGCGTTGGCGCGACGCCGAAATGTGCGGCTGGCCGACGTGGTGAAGCACCCGTTGATTCTTTACGAGCGCGGTTCGACGGGCCGGCAGCACGTCGCCGAAGCCTTTCAACGTCGCGGGCTGGCGCCGCACATTGAGCTGGAGGCGACCAATACGGATCTCATCGTGCGGATGGTCGAGGCAGGCCTGGGAGTCGCCATCGTGCCGCTTCATCCGTCGGGGGCGGTCACGCGCAATCGCAAGGTCGCGGTTCGAAGCCTGGGCCGCCAGGTTCGCGCGATCGATAGCGGAATTCTGATACGTCGACGGGGTCAGCCCCGTGATGCTACCCGCAAGCTACTCGAGTTCTTGGGCAAGCATGCCACCGTGTCGAGCGAGGCACGCTCTGGCCAGGGATGAGCCGCGGTCCCCACCCGACCCTCGATTTCATGGCCTAAGCGGCCGCGGCGGACCGTTCCAACCCTAACGGGCACAAAGTGCGCTGGCGGGTTGCATCATGGCTATACTGTCTGGCCGCGGTCCGTTCGGCGGTTCACGTGCCCCAATAGCAGACGCTCTCGTGCATCGCTGGTGTGAGGCGCACGACCCCTTCTGTTTGCAGAGGCAGCCATGATTCATCTGTCTGCGAAATCATGTCGCGAACCTCGAGCCCACCGCCTGCGCATCCATGCGTGCGAAGTTCTCGAAGATCGACGGTTGCTGAGTATCAATGCCCCGGCAGCCCTAGTGGGCGAGCCTGTCGCCTCGCCTTTGCTGAGTACGGACACGTGGACATCGATTGGGCCGGCGCCCGTCAACATGCAATTTCTTACGGCTCCGGTATCGGGGCGCATCGCCGGATTGGCCGCCGATCCCACAGACCCAAACGTTTTGTATGCCGCCGCGGCGGGCGGCGGAGTCTGGAAGACGATCGATGCCGGCGCCAGTTGGGCGGCGCTCACGGACAGCCAGCAGACGCTTTCGATGGGAGCCATCGCGGTTGCGCCAAGCGATGCAAGTGTTATTTATGCCGGCACCGGAGAGGCAAACTTTTCGGGCGACTCATTCTACGGCCGCGGCGTTCTTGTCTCTCATGATTTCGGCGCGAATTGGGTGTTGACCGGCAACAACGAGTTCGACCGCCGCGCGATATCGAAGATCGCGATCGATCCCACGAATTCCAGTATCGCCTACGCCGCGGTCGCGCGGGCCGCCAACGGAGCCTCTGGCTTCGGGGTCTACAAGACGATCGACGCTGGAGTGCATTGGGCGAATACGACCAGCGCCGTCACGACCACGGTTTCGTTTACCGACGTGGCGATCGACCCGAGCGATTCCAACATTCTCTACGCCGCCGTCGGCGAAGTGTCCGGCAACGCGGCCAATGGCGTTTACAAGTCGATCAACGCAGGTGGTTCGTGGACGCTTTTGGCTAATTTGCCCCACGGCGCGCAGGACGGCCGAATCACGATCGCAGTTGCGCCGACAAACGCAGACGAGATCTTCGTTTCAATCGCCGGCAACAGCTTCGACTCCGGCGTGTTCAGTTTCCAGCGGTCTGATGATGGGGGCGACAACTGGACCGATCTCACCGCGACAACGCCGAACTACCTGGCGGACCAGGGCGGATACGACACCACGCTCATTGTCGATCCCTCGAATCCCGCCATCGTGTACGCCGCCGGGCAGGCTGGTCCGAATTCGATTATCCAGAGCACCGACGCGGGCGTTTCGTGGAACGACATCGAAACTGACATGAATCTTGTTCGGCCACACGTCGATCACCATGCCTTTGCGTTCGACGCCAGCGGAAAGCTGCTCGACGGCAATGATGGCGGAGTTTGGCGGCTCGATGATCCCGATGCCGGAAGCCTGGTGTGGACGAACCTGAATTCAAACTTGGGCGTCACGCAGTTCGAAGGCGTTGCCCTTAGCCCGACCGACCCCAATCTGGTCTTGGGCGGCACGCAAGACAATGGAACGATCCGCTACACCGGCACGCAGGACTGGACCGAAACCGACGGCGGCGACGGTGGCATGGTCAAGTTCAGCCAACAGAATCCCAGTCGCGTCTATCACATTGCCCCGGTGGAAAGTTTCGGCGGCACCCGATTTTTCCGCCGTTCGGATGATGGCGGCGCGCATTGGACATCCAAAACCAGCGGTCTCAATGACGGCGCGGGAACTTTGTTCTATCCCCCGTTCGTAGTTGATCAGAATGATGGAAATCACCTTTTGTTGGGCGCCGATCGGATTTATGAGACGACCAATGGCGCGGATAGCTGGGCCGCTATCAATGCTCCAGGAGTCAATGGCTGGCCGGCATCTCCTAGCGTGCAGGCGATTGGCCTGGCCGAAAGCAACCCGAACACGATTTACGCGGCCACCGGCGGCAACAACATCTTCGTGACGACCGACAAAGTGAACTGGACTCTGTCCTTTCTGCCCGTTGGCAACTCGGTCAGGGATATTCAAGTCGACCCGACGAATTCCCAAATCGCCTATGCGGTCGTCGACGGCTTTCAGGCGGCTGGCCACGTGTTCAGAACAACAAACGGCGGCTCAACTTGGACCAGCATCAGCGGCAATCTACCCAACCTCCCCACGCGAACGCTGCAGATCGATCCCGTAAAAGCCAACACGCTGTACATCGGCAACGACGACGGCGTCTATGTCACGACAAACCTGGGCGCAACGTGGACTCCGTTGGGATCGGGATTACCGCACGCTACGGTGTTCCAACTCGATCTCAATCGTGATTACGACATCTTGGTAGCGGGCACGCACGGCCGCGGAGCGTGGGAAATCTCCGTGGTCTCCAACGTCGCGCCGACGCTTGATCTCAATGGCGGTGGTGCGGGCACGGGATACTCGACGACGTGGTCGAACACGGGCGCGGTGAACATTAGCGATACGGCGGCGGCGGTCACCGGCGACGACTCGGGCAACCTGGCG
>DATJEN010000217.1:0-14170 GCA_035496575.1 Pirellulales bacterium | reverse complement strand
GCTTTCAGCGCCGCCAAGCGCTCGGCCAATTCCGCCGCCGAGGGCCGCGCGATGAAGCGCCTCGGGCGGTGCAGCCATTTGACCGTGCCCGCGCCGTCAAGAATCACAATCGTCGGCGCAGCGCAATCGCTGCCATCCGGCGCAAAGCCCGGATTGATCAGATCGACGCCTGCGGACAGCTCACGGTCGGCGTCGGAGACAGCCGCCAGGTGTGGGAAATCGCGCTGCGTCTGGCTGGCGGTCTGCACATCCTCGAGCGAGACCACCACGACGTCGGCCCCGCTCCGCTCGAAGGCTTCGTGATTCGCCTCCAGCTCGCTGAGCTGGGTCATGCAGAAGGGGCACCAGCGGCCCTGAAAGAAAATGACGGCAGTGGGCCGGCCGCGCTCGAAGTACGTGCGGTCGATGGGGCTGCCGTCGGCCAGCTTGGCGTGAAACTCGGGCAGCTTGCCCTCCACGGCAAGCGGACCCGTGTAGTCCGGCAAGACGGTCGCGAACAGCAGGAACGCCCATTCGAGCCCGGCGAGCAGGACACACACGGTGGCGATGAGCCAGGCCCACCAGCGCCGGCGCTCGACCGCTCCGGCAATCGCGAACAAGCCGGCCAGTGTCCCGCCGATCGGCAGATACCAGGGCGTGATCAGTCGCTTCGCGGCAAACACCTGGACGAAGAAGACGACGATTGCCGCTAGCGCGATCGCCAGGCCGATCCAGACTAGCCGTGATTTGGCAGGCGGATGCGCAGCGGGCGACTCGACAGATGGGTTGCGGATGGTCGTGCTCATGATTTAGCTCCTTCCGCTCAATAGACATGAGACCCGCGCAAAAAGAAAGCCGGCAAAGCGCCGGCCTTCTCATCGATTTATATTAGAGCCGAACCCGGCTCAGCGATCAGGTGTTTGAATCGGCGTCGCTGTTGTCGGCTGGAGGAGTCGCGCTGTCGGACTCTTCGTCCACGGGGCCGACCTTTTCGCCGGGGCTCAGCCGCGGAGGCTGATCGGCGCCATTTTGCTCGCGGGTACGCGGGGCTTGTTCGCTCGGGCGACGCTCGGCCGGAGTCGGCTGGCTGCGCTGGAACGTGCCAGTTGGCGGCTGCTGCGCGGGAGGAGCATAGGACGGTGCCGGGGCCGCAGCGGGCACGGGCGCCGGCACGGCGACAGCCGCCGGAGCGCCGCCGCAGCAAGGAGTCTCCTCGCACGGATTGATGGGCACCCGCATCACGACCACGCGCGGCACTTGTCGCGTGAAGGTGACCGGAATCCGCTTTTCCACGACGCGCGGAATACGAATGGTTTGCTCAAAGGCCACCATTTTGCAAACCTGCACCGGAATCTGCTCGACGCGTTCTTCCGTCACCATGCGGCACGTTGTCACCGGCACGCGGCGGACCATTTCCTCTTCAACCATCCTGCAAACCTGCACCGGGGTTTGCTGGGCCACGCGCTCGACTACCTGACGATAGGTCGTCACCGGAACGCGGCGAACTTGCTCTTCCTGCACCACGCGTTGCACTTGCACCGGAACGCGGCGAACTTGTTCTTCGTTTACCAGCCGCGCCACTTGAATCGGCACCTTGCGGGTCACGATCCGCTGCACGTAAGTCGTCTGCGGCACTTGGACCGGCACGACATTGGGCTGCCAGGCACGCGCGACCGTGACGGTGGCCGGGCCTTGCTCGGCGACCCAATTGAGTCCGCCGCGCTGATACGCTGCCACACCCGTCGCCGGATCGACTGCGCAGCCGCCGCACAGCCAACGCAGATGCCTGTGGACGCGCCCCGGCGTGACGACCTGCTGATCGACATAGGTGCCCTGGTCCACATAGTTGGTCGTGTAGGTGGTAACAGGCTCCATGACCGCGGAGGCTTCATCGCGCTCGGCGGTCTCGATGACCTGGCGTTGCACGACATAGCGTTCTTCACGCTCTTGTGTTTCGATCACCGGCCGCGCGACGACGTATCGCTCTTCGCGCTCCGCGGTTTCGGGGATGGTGCGGACCACGTCGTAGCTCGAATCGCGCATTTGCGTTTCCCACACCGGGCGCTGCACGCGATAGCGCTCTTCGCGCTCGCTGGTTTCCGTCACGGGGCGCGCGACCGTGTAGCGACGCTCGCGCATTTCGGTTTCCATCACCGGGCGATATGCGGTTTGCCGCCGCTCGTCAAAAACGGTTTCGCATTCGACCTTGTAGGCCGTGATCTGTTGCTGGTCGTAGACGGTTTGATAAACCAGGCGGTAGGTCTGGCAGAATTCTTGCGCCAGCGCCCCGCTCGCGCCCAACAGGACAGAACAGAACGTGCAGAGCCGAATCATCGAGAGCACTCCTCGGGGATCGAAATCGATCGCGAAAAATCTCAATCCGCGGTCTTTTGTTTCAAGTTTATCCATGGCGGTCGCTGGGACGCAGGTCCGCATCGCGTCACCTTGAGCATGGCGGACGGACCAAATTTCAGCAAATAATTTGCCGTCGCCCAGTGGCAGCAACCCGCGAAAGTATTGCTTGCAGAATGAGTTGTGGCCGAGAAAAAAATTTGAAGTTGGCGGCGCGACTCACCGAAGCGGCAAAATCGGTCCGTCGCGCAAGTGGCTGTAAATACAGCACTTACAGGTGGCCGCTTTCCTAACCGGCAAGGTCGAACCCCTGCCCGGCCGGGCGAGCGCGATCATGCGCATGAAATGCTGCGCGAGCGGAGCTAGCGCGGCGCCGGCGCTCGCTCATGAAGTTGGCGCGAAGTGTTTGTGACTTCCAGTCGCAACTCTCCTTGCAAATCGGCTGAGGCGAGTTTGTCGACTGCGGCGATCAGCGGCTCGAGATTCGCGCGCGGATTCTTCTCGGCCAGTTGCCCCGCCGCGCGTAGCGCGTTGATCGTAATTAGCGCCCGCTTGAAGGGGCGCATCTCTTCACTTTTCTCGCTCTCGACGCCGGCCGTCTCCTGCTGGTCAAGCATCTCGACGAGCACGGGCACGGCAGCCTCATCACCATGCTGCGCCAGGCGCACCGCCGCGTTATAGCGCACGTCGGCATCCAGATCGTCGAGCATCTCGCGCAGGCGGGCCAGGTTTTTTGAGCCACCGATCACGCCCAGCGCCACCGCCGACACGGCGCGCGTGCGCGGATCGGAATCCTGGCTGGCCTTGTTGAGCGCCTCCTCGAGCGGCGCATTGTCGCGCCAGGTGGCGGGGTCGAGTACGTTGGCGTTGGCTTCCACATTCGCGGCCAATAAAGCAATGCCTTCGAGCGCGGCGCGGCGCACGTCCGACTCTTTGGGATCGCGCTCGGTCTGCGCCGCCTTGATCAACACCGGCAATCCGCCAGGCACGCGAAACTCCCCCAGGGCACGGCACAAATAAATGCGCAGAGTAACCGGGTTATTCTCCATGCTGCCGGCGTCGATTTCGCGATCAAGAATCTCGGCCAATTGCCGCGCCAGCTCGGCATCCCCGGTGAGCGGGCCGTTTTTGGCGCCTCGCTCGGCACGCAGGGCATTCGCCAAATTGAAGGCGGCCTGCCAACGCGCGTCGTTATTTCGCGCGAGCGCCCTTACGAAGGCGTCGCGATCGTTGCCTTTTTGAGCCAGCCAATTGAACATCAGCCAGATCATCACGACGACGACGACAATGACGCCCGGCACGATGAACAACTGCAAGATGAAGCTGGCGCTCGGGGCCTCGACCGGCGGCAATACGTCATCCGGTGACAGGCCGGGCTGTCGGTCATCGGCCATGTTGAACGCTCAAATAAGAGAGATGCACGACTGAAAGCAGCGGTCGGTCAGGCGCCGAGACTAGCGGTCCGTTGGCCGCCAAGCGGCAGAACACTCGGCGCTCGAAGCCGAACAGGAGAGTTGTTAGTTTAGAGCGCTCGCGAGCGTGGTCAAGGAGACCCGGCGGAGCCAGGTCTTCAAGCGCCGGCGACGCTTCGCCGCGGAACCCCAGGAAATCTCGTCGCGTGTTTTTCTACGATTTAACGTTGGACAGCGCCGCCGAAAACCTGGCACTGGACGAGGCGCTCGTCGAAGTAGCTGAGGCCGCCGCTGAGCCGCACGAAACGCTGCGACTGTGGGAATCTCGCGCCCCTTTGGTCGTGGTTGGCCGCAGCTCTCGCGTACATGCCGAAGTCAACGTGGCCGTCTGCCGCGAGCGCGGAGTGCCCATCCTGCGACGCCCGAGCGGAGGGGCCGCCGTGGTCGCGGGTCCCGGTTGCTTGATGTATGCGGTGGTCCTCGACTGCCGGCTGCGCCCGGAACTGCGTTCGATTGAGAACGCGCATCGGTTCGTGCTGGAAACGAATCTGCGCGCGGTGCGCTCGCTAGGAATCGACGCCGCTCGGAAGGGCACCAGCGATCTGGCGATCGACGACCGAAAATTCTCGGGCAACAGCTTGCGGTGCCGCCGCAACTCACTGCTCTATCACGGCACGCTGCTGTTCCAGTTCGACTTGCCGCTCGTAGGCGAGTTGCTCAAGATGCCGGATAGACAGCCGGCTTATCGCGCGGGACGAACGCACGATGAATTCGTCGCCAATCTGTCCGTAATCGGTGACGACTTGCGCGCGGCACTCGCGCGGGCCTGGTCAGCCAATCTGCCGGCCCCGGTGTGGCCGCGCGAGCGCGTTTCGGAGCTCGTCAGAAGCCGCTACTCGCGCGATGCGTGGAATCTGCAACACTAAATAAAACCTCCTCAGAGCGCAAGCGGCGGGTGTTTGGGGCGACGCAAGTCACTTAAGCGGCGCTGGTTCTTCACGCCGTGTGTCGGACTGAGGTGCGTGTTTCCCGCTGTAGATCGTTTTCATCCGTTGCTTCGCGTTGACCGCGTTCGCGTTATTAGCGGGGCGCGTCCGAGATTGGCCACTGGCGCCGCCGCCTCGGGCGAACGCATTCGTGTCACAGATCAACAATCCGACGGCAGACACGGCGACGAACAGCCAGCGCTTCATGGCAAAACCCCTTTTGGCCAGACCCACCGCGACGTTGCGGAACCTCCTTGCGACCGCAGAACAAGTCTAGTTCGAAAACCTTTGGCGTGCGGGTACTAGGAATCGGTGTTGCAATAACGCATCGCCACACACTGTTGGCCAGCCGCCGACCGTCGGTGTACCTCAATTCAACACGCGCGCCGGATCCACGGTGGAGCTATTTAGAGAGCATTCGCCCTAGCGAATCGCGTCCGCTTCAAACCAGACCCCACTTCTTGCGCAAATACCATTCGGTGCTGATCAGGCACACGAAAAGGAGGAAGAAGGGCCAGGTGTCCCAAGGAGTCTTTTTGGTTTGCACTTCGACCTCGAGCTCGGGCGGCTTTTCCAACGTGCGCCGCAACAGGTCGGGCAACTCTTCCGGCGCGAGCGATTGCCCACCGGCAGCTTTGGTCATTTCAGCCAGGCTAGCCAGCAGCGTGGGATCGGCCGCGGCATTGTCGAGCTCCAAATCTTGTTCGAAGACCAGGAAACGCGACT
The DNA here is from genome assembly GCA_035496575.1 of Pirellulales bacterium. Taxonomy (GTDB): domain Bacteria; phylum Planctomycetota; class Planctomycetia; order Pirellulales; family PALSA-1355; genus PALSA-1355. The sequence continues at coordinate 8,715 of DATJEN010000217.1, read as the reverse complement.
TGGTGTCGCCGACCGGCGCGCCCCCCTGCTCCGCCGAAACGGCAATGGTGTAGTCGCCCGCCAGTTGCGAACCTTCGAACATGCCGACCATGTGGTCGCCTTGTGGCGCCAGGCTGAGCGGGCGGGTCGTGCCATCTGGCTGCACGAGCTCGGCTTTAAAGCGCGCGTCGCGAATGGTCTCTCCGTGTGGCGACTTGGCGCCGGCAGTGAACTCGACGCGCTGACGTGGCCCAAACCGGCGCTGCGCCAGCTTGATCCACACATTGCCTTCGGTCAGCTCGTCCTTGCGCGCAAGCCACAGAATGACTTGCCGCCAAAAGCGCTTATGCTGCTGTTCGAATCCTTCCATCCACCAGTGCCAGGTGGTGTCGCCGGCAAAGGCCAGCACGCGGCCGCCCGCTTCTTGAACGGCCAGCAGCGGCCTGCCGTCGGGCGCTTCGGCGAGCACCTGCGCGGCCGGCTTCGGCTCGCCAAAACGATTCGCGCCTTCGAGCGCGGGCAATTTTTCCCAAGCGCGAAGTCGCTCGGCGCCTTCGCCCAGCGCCATCAGATAATGCCGCTCGCCGAGCGGTTTGGTCGGCCGCATTTTGATGGGTCCGGACAACTGCACGTCAGGCCGAAGCGGATCGCCGGGCCGCTGCCGCTCGCGCGATTGCATCACAATCGGCAAGATTTCGGCCAATGGCGTGTCCTGATAGCCGCCTGGCCCGAAGGTGTGAAATCCGCCGAGCATGGCCAACCCGGCGCCGCGGCGCACGGCCGCCGCGAGCGACGCGAGCTCCGCGGGGGTGAACATCGAGGCATCGACGTCGCCCAGCACGTACACGTCGTACTTGCCGGGCTCGAGCCGTTCAGCCAAATCGATCGGCCGCTGCTTGGGATCGCGCGGGTCGAGCCGGAGCAGGTCCACCTTGACGTCGGGCGAAGCATCGAGCGACAAGAGCAGATACTTCGTATCCACACGCAGCGCGCCTTCGATATAGAGCACGTTGATGCCGCCTTTGAGGACGGTGACAAACGTGCTCATCTCGTTGTTCGTGGTCACCAGTTCGCCGGGTTGGCTGGCGGCGCGCAGAGTGACCTTGAATTCGCCCGGCACTTGTGGCACGGTTTGCAGGTCGATGGGCACGGCCGCTCCATCCCCGCGTGGACGCAATTCCTGGCCGGCGACCGGTTGCATGGTGCCCCGCGGCGTTTCCATCAGGAGCTCGAGCGGGATCTGGCGGCTGCCAAAACCCTGGATGCTGACGTCGGCGTGCACGTCGAGCTGATTCTTGACGTACACGGTCTCGTTCATCGACAGGTCGCGGATCGCCACGTCACGCGCTTGCCCCACCCCGTGGGCCTGGCCCAGCGGCAATGCATAGAGAGGGTGGCCCAAATCGGCCAGGCGCCGCGCGGGTCCCTGCGGGGGGATATCCCGCGGCGCCATCGCCCGCTGCGCCCCGTCGCTGAGCAGGATGATGCCAGCCAGGCGCTTGCCGGCCTCGCGGCGCAGGACATCCTCGAGCGCAGCACCGATGGCGGTCTCTTGCCCGTCGGCTTCCGCTCCCAGATCGAGATCGCCGTTTTGGAAATCGACCGCATGCAACTCGGAGTCGAAGGTGTACAGCTTGACTTCGAGTTCTTCGGATAATTGCTCCAGAGCTGGCAGCGAATCCTGCAAGGCCGCTTCGAGCGCCTGCCAGCGCGTGCGGCCCCCCACCGCATCGGCAATGGTCATGCTGCGCGAGCGATCGGCCAACAGCACGAGCGTGGCGCTCTGTCGCCTGGTTTGCGTGTACACCAGGGCCGGCCGCAACATGGCAAACATTGCGAGCAGGATCACGCCGATTCGCAGCCCCAGGAGCGCCGCGCGGCGACGGCCCGAGACGCGATGCTTCGGCAGGCCCAGCAAAGTGAGCAGCAGCACCAGGCCAATCGCCAGTGCGCCGGTTAGGGCAAATCCACCGACCGGATTGACGTACCATTCGGTCATCGTGCCGCCACCGGCGCTTTGGACGGCTGGCCGCGCCTGGCAAACCGTTCGGCTAGTTGAGCCACGCGCGACTTCTTGCGCGCGGTGTCATAATCCTGGTAAAAGCGGTTGGAGATCACCTGCTCGGCCGCCAGCACGATGACCACGAGCACGATCAGAAAAGGAAACAGCTCGTGTCCTGCTCGGCCGGCGCTCACGCTGCGATCGATCTCGGTGCGATCGCGCGCCAGCTTGAAGGGAATGTCACCGAACACCGCTTTGAGCTCGGCGGGCGTAACGCGCGCGAGCTCGCCAGCGCTTGGCGGCAGGTTGATGCTGAACCCGCGCTCGTTGTGGTCGTCGCTTCCTCCGGCACGCAGGAGGTAATTGCCGGGCAGGTCGGTGGCGGTGACAACGATCGCGTCCCGCTTTTCATCAACATTCGTGCGGAGCTGATCGCCAGCGGGCGTGGTCAGCGAATACACGCTGGCCGATGGGTCCGGACCGAGGTGGATGGCCACGGTGCCGCCGGCCAAATAATTCAGTTGTTCTTGGCCGCTGCCGACCAGGTAGTAAACTAGTTCGTTCGCGAGCATCACAAAAGGCCAAGGCTCATCGCCGGTGGGCAGCAAGTTCCAAGCGTCGGCCCGGCTGGCAGGATCGGAAACGGGGGTGGTCATCACCAGCACGCGGCCGGCTCCCAAGGGCCGTTCGACGAGCGCCGGCTTGCCATCTGCGTAGTTGAGCACCACCGCGCTCCCCTCGGCCAATTTTCCCAATTGCCAATGGCGGAACACAGGCAGTGTCTCCCAGGCAATCGCTCCGCTGAGCGGCCGGAACTTCGCCAGGATCGGATGCGAAAAGCTCGTGGGCGCAAGGTAGGAATCCTCGGCGCGCCACTGCCGCAGCAAACCGCCCGGCATGAGCTCGAGCGCGGCGGGCTCGTTGAACGCCTCGATGGGAGCGGCATTGCGGCCGAGAAAAATGCCCAACCCACCTCCCGCCGAGACGTATCCGCGCAGCTTCTGCCAGACTTCGGGCTTGAGCGACGGCGGATCCAAAATGCACACCGCGGCGAACGAATCGAGCGGTTCGTTAAGGAGCATGTTCAGCGAGGCAATCTGGCACTCGAAAGCCGCTTCGCCCTTGACGCGGAGCGATCGCGGCGCGAGCGCCTCGTTCAAGAACAACGCGTAATCCTCCGGCTTGCGCGAGGCGTCACTGGGGGCAGCGATCAGAACGCGCCACGGCTCGCGAACTTCGACGGTAAACCAGCGCGTGTCGTCGCACGCCAGCGCATCCTCGCCCACGAGTTTGACAAATCCCTGATGAATACCCGGCGCAAGTCCACGCAGTTGGAAGGTGGCCTGCTGAGCGCCATCCGCGGCCAGCTCGAGCGCCGTTTGTCCGCGCACGCTGGGCTTTTCTCCAGCCCGCTCGATTACGTTGAGCTCGAGCGTACGCTCGATCGCCGGTCCGACTCGTGCGACGTCGGCCTGCAGACGCAGCGCCGAATGATTGGAGAGCACATCGCCCGAAAGCCGCAGCTCGGTAACGGCGACGTTGTTCGGGTGTTCGGCGCCGACGTCAATCAGATAGATGCCGACACCGGCCGCGGCTGCGAGGCGCCTGGCGAGCTCGCGCGTGCTCTCGCCTGACCACGCGGCCTTGGTCAGATCGGTGAAGACGTACACCTCTTTGCGAACTTTGTCGCTCTCGGCGACGAGCTTTGCCGCTGACTGGATGAGTTGCGCAAGCGGCTGCGGCACGTTGGTCGGCTCCAAGCGCGCGATTCGCTGCCGAGCCGCGCCGCGATCGACCGCGAACGAGACGGCCGCCAGGCGCGAATCCAGCACCGCTACGTCCGACTCCGCCGGAAACTGCGGCAACAGCCAGCCGGCAATTTCCCGGGCAGCCTCCAAGCGGCTTTGGTTGCGCTCGCGATATTGCATGCGCGGGCTGGTATCGAACACCAGCGCCGCGGCCAGCGGTGCTTCCTCGTCGCCCAACATTCCCGAAGCCAGGATGCTGGGCCGCGCCAGCGCGAACGCCAACAGTCCCAACACCGCGCAGCGCAGCGCCAGCAGCAGCCAATGCCGCAGCCGAATCTGCCGCCGGTTGGCCGTGTGCCGCTGCTCGATGAAGCGCAGCGCGGGAAACTCGAGATGTTTGGGACGCGGGCGCATGAGCAAGTGCAACACAATCGGCACGGCAATCGTCAGCGAACCTGCCAGAAATGCGACGTGCAGAAAACTCATGCGTTTCGCGTGTCCCGCTAGTACCTTGCTCGGCGGCTGGCCAGATATTCGGTCAAGGCCCGATCAAATTGCATGCTGGTATCCAACTGCACGTAGTCGGCTCCAATCTGGAAGCATTCGCGGCGATAGCGCTGGCAGAAATCGCGGACCTCGGAGAGATAGTCCGAGCGGAACGTGCCCGCGTCGATTTGCAATCGCTCATTCGATTCCGGCTCTTCGAACTCGATCACGCCATCGAACGGAAAATGGGCTTCGGCTTCGTCCAGCACGTGAAACAAGATGACATCGTGCCCGCCGTGGCGCAATCGGCGCAGGGCCTGAATCACCGGTTCCGGCTCGGCCAGCAAATCGGAAAACAGCATGATCAGGCTGCGGTGCTTGAGCATGGCGGCGATTTGGATCAGGCTGCGCGCGATATCCGTGGCGCCGCTGGGGCGCAGATTCGCCAACACCGACAACACCGTGCCCAGCTGCGTGCGCTTGGAACGCGGCGGCAAGCTCTGCCGCACACGCTCGTCAAAGGCGATGAGGCCCACCGGGTCCTGCTGCTGAATCATGAGGTAGCACAGCGCGGCCGCCAGGCAGATCGAGTATTCGAACTTGGTGAGCTCTTGGCGGTACGTGTAGGCCATCGAGCGGCTGAGGTCCATCACCAGGTAGCCGGTGATGTTGGTTTCGGCTTCGAACTTCTTGACGTAGTACTTGTCGGTTTTCGCGTAGACCAGCCAGTCGATATCCTGCGGATCGTCGCCCGGGGTATATTTGCGATGCTCGCTGAACTCCACGGAAAATCCGTGAAACGGACTGGCGTGCAATCCTTGCAAAAAGCCTTTGACAATGAACTGCGCGCGCAGGTCGAGCCGCGATATCTGGCGAATGACCTCGGGCTTTAGATACTGCTCGACTGCCGGCATGGGTTCTGGGCGCGCGGCGCTTCCGCGCCGTCCCCCCTCCAAGATTTCATCTTAGGGTCAGCCGGCGAATTTCGGGATATCCGGGGTGGGGATTTCGTCGAGCAGCCGCTGGATGACATCCTCGGTGCTCATGCCCTCGGCCTGGGCCTGGAAATTGGTGCTGACACGATGGCGCAGCACCGGAACGGCGACTTTGCGAATGTCGTCGATGGCGACCGAGAATCGGCCGTCCATGGCGGCGAGTGCCTTGCCGCCGTGAATCAAGAATTGCCCCGCCCGCGGCCCGGCGCCCCAATCGACCAGCTCGCGCACGAAGTCGGGGGCCCCATCGCTCTTGGGCCGCGTGGCCCGCACCAGCCGAGACACATACTTGATGATGTACTCGCTAACCGCGACCGAGCCCACCAGTTTCTGCAAGTTCAAGATCGCGCGGCCGGAGAGCACCTTGCGAATTTCGGGCTTTTCGTTGCGCGTGGTGGCCGAAAGGATCGCCTCTTCCTCGAGGGCCGAGGGGTAGTCGACCTTGATGTTGAACATGAACCGGTCGAGCTGCGCTTCGGGCAGCGGATAGGTGCCTTCCTGCTCGATTGGGTTCTGGGTTGCGATCGTAAAGAACGGCTCTGGCAGGGAATAAGTCGATTGACCAACCGTGACTTCTCGCTCCTGCATGGCTTGCAGTAGCGCGGCTTGGGTCTTGGGCGGCGTGCGGTTGATTTCGTCGGCCAGCAGGATGTTCGTGAAGATCGGTCCCTCGACAAAGCGGAATTGCCGTTTGCCGTGGTCGTCCTCTTCCAGCACGTTGGTGCCGGTAATGTCCGAAGGCATGAGGTCGGGCGTGAACTGAATCCGCTTGAAGCCAATGTCCAGAATTCGGGCCAGGCTGCTGACCATGAGGGTCTTGGCGAGCCCTGGCACGCCCACCAGCAGGCAATGCCCGCGCGTGAAGACGGCCGCGAAGATCTGCTCGATGACATCGCTTTGGCCGATGATGACCTTCTGCAACTCTTCCTGCATGAGCTGCCGGTGTTGGCTGAACTCTTGCAGAACGTCGCCGAGGCTGCGGGGCTTGGTGGCCAAACGCGTCGTCCTTTCGCGGGGCAACTCTGTTCCAACGAGCACTGCCGCGCGACCGGCAACGGGGTGGCGGATTCCTTGCGGCCGCACCCCACCTTTCGAAAAGCTGCTGGGCGCACGTGCTCACGGTTCATTCTAGGAACGCCCGGCGGGGGTAGCAACGGCGCGGGCTTTGCCCGTTGTCCTTCGCCGCGGCGATTCGAGGTTTCGCTGATTCCCGCTCTCGCAGGTGGGCTCTAGAATGAACGGGGTCGCCCACTTTAGTCTCCAACCATGCATGCCGCCGCAAAGCACTCGATGCACAAGCGGATCCTGATCGTCGCGCTCGTCCTGGTCACGCTGGCTCGCACGGCCCGGGCGGAAATCACGGCCGACCAGGTTCGAACTTCGATCGATCGCGCGATGGCCTACCTGGAGCGCCAGCAAACCCCGAGCGGCGCTTGGACCGATCATCCGGCATACAACGGTGGCATCACGGCGCTGTGTACCTTGGCGCTGTTGAATTGCGGGGTGGAAGCTCAAGACGAGCGCATCTCTCGCGCGCTCAAGTACCTGCGCGGCCTGGCCCCTTCGCAAACCTATGTGGTGTCGCTGCAGATCATGGTGTTTTGCGCAGCCGAGCCGAAACGCGACCTGTTGCTGATTCGCAAGTTGGCCAAGTGGCTCGAAGATACGCAAATCACGACCGGCAATCACAAGGGCGGCTGGAGCTATCCCTCGCCGGCCGCCAGCAATGGCGACCCATCCAACAGCCAGTTCGCGTTGTTGGCCCTCTATGAAGCCGAGCGGGCGGGCGTGAAGGTAAGCGACAAGACCTGGCGGCTGGCCCTGCAGTATTGGCAAGACACCCAGAATGCCGACGGCTCGTGGCCCTACCGCGGCGGCCCGGGCAGCGGCAGCATGACGTGCGCCGGCATTACTTCGCTCGTGATCGCCTCGGGCGAGCTCAACCGCGGCGATGCTGAGATCGTCAACGGAGAAGTTCGCTGCTGCGGAGAACAAAAATCGAACGACGCGATCGAGGCCGGCTTGCGCTGGCTGGAGCGCAATTTTTCGGTGCACACCAATCCCTCTGGCGGCGGCCCCAACTCCGCGCAAGGCAACTTGCTGTATTACTTGTATGGCGTCGAGCGCACGGGACGCATGACCGCGCGGCGATTCCTCGGACAGCACGATTGGTACCGCGAGGGCGCGGACATGCTCGTGCACCATCAAGATCCGTTATCGAGCTATTGGAAAGGGACCGGCAATGCCGAATCCAATCCGCTCATCGGCACGAGCTTCGCGCTATTGTTCATGGCCAAGGGGCGTCGCCCGGTGCTGGTGGCCAAGATGAAGCATGGGCCGGGTGACGACTGGAACCATCATCGCAGCGACCTGGCAAACCTGACCAGTTATGTCGAAAAGAAGTGGAGCCGCGATCTGACCTGGCAAGTGCTCGATCCCGCCGCCGCAAGTGTCGAGGACCTGCTACAAGCGCCCGTGTTGTTTATCAACGGGAAAGTAGCGCCGCAGTTTACGTCCGAACAGGAGAAGCGACTGCGAGATTATGTCGATCGCGGCGGATTCATCTTTGCCGAGGCGTGCTGCGGTGGCGGCGAGTTCGACAAGGGTTTTCGACAGTTGATGCGGCGCGTGTTTCCGGAACAGGAGTATCAGCTTCGACTTTTGCCGCCCGAGCATCCGGTGTGGCACGCGGAGTCGCCGATCGAGCCGCGCTATATGCGGCCGCTGTGGGGCATCGACATCGGTTGCCGCACCAGCGTGGTGTATTGCCCTAAGGACTTGTCTTGCTATTGGGAGCTGGCGCGCATCGGGAGCCGAGGGCGGCTGCCGGAATCGGTGCGTGAGGAAGTGTCGGCCGTCTTGGCAATTGGCGCGAACGTGCTGGCCTATGCCACGAACCGCGAGCTGAAATACAAGTTCGAGCATTTCGTGGCGACCACGGCCACGGCTCCGGTCGACCAGTTCGACCGCGGCAAGTTGTACGTCGCCAAGCTCACGCATCCCGGCGGCTGCAACGCGGCGCCGGGCGCCCTGCCGAATCTATTGCACGTGGCGGCCGAGAAGCTGCAATTGCGCGTGGACACCGAACCGCGCGAGCTGGGCATGGCCGACCCCAAGCTGTTCCACTACCACCTAGCGTTCATGCATGGGCGAAACAGCTTCCGCCTCACTCCGCAAGAACGCAAACAGTTGCGCACCTTTTTGGAACGCGGCGGAATGCTGTTCGCCGACGGAATCTGTTCCAGCCGCGAGTTTGCCGAATCGTTCAAGCGCGAAATCAATGAGCTTATCCCCGCCGCGCGGCTGGAGCGAATTCCGCCCTCCGATCCACTCTTTTCCAACCGTTATGGCGGAGACGACTTGAGTAACGTCGAGCGCCGCGAGCCGCAGCGCGCGGGCGCCGACGGACCGCTCAAGTCGCAAGTCCGCTCGGGCGAACCGTATCTCGAAGGGCTCAAGCTGGGCGAACGCTATGCCGTCATCTTTTCGCCGTATGACGTGAGCT
>DATJEN010000216.1:0-3130 GCA_035496575.1 Pirellulales bacterium | reverse complement strand
GCGACGAGCATCGCGCGGCCTGTCCTTGAACCAGTTGACAAAACGGGCCAATTGCGAGACAGCCTCTTCGTACACCTGGCGACCTTTTTCGGCAGTGGCCAGCTCCGGCTCGCCCAGCACTCCCGTGCTCGAATAGCTGCTGGTCCACGAAATCAGCGTCGCGGGACCCGCGGCAAAAAGATCGACCCAATTAAACGGGCTGTTCTCTTCGTTAAAGCTGATCGTGCCGTTCTTGATCTGGTCCTTGCGCACGTTGTCGCCGTCCAAGTACAAATAGAGCGACGTTTCCAACTCGCAGGCATGCGCGCATCCGCCGGGAAACTTGCTCTCGCGCCACCGTGGCAAGAAATCTTTGTCGACGGTCAGCAGGTTCCACCAGGCTGCCACCACGCATTCGGCGTCGGTCTCCAAGTTGGTGCGACGGGCGACCAGGTCCAAGTTCGGCATGTTCGAGCCATGTCCGTTGAGCAAAACGATTTTCTTGAAGCCGTGATAGGCCAGCGAGCGCGTGATATCTAGGACGTGGTGGATGAAGTGCTCGAAGTCGTTGTTGATGGTGCCGGGAAAGTCCATCACGTGTCCCGTGTAGCCGTAAGCCACGATAGGCAGCACGAGCATCTTGTCGGCGATGAGCTGGCCTGCGCCGCGCGCGATGCCGCTGGGGCAAACCAAATCCACGTCCAGCGGCAAATGCGGACCGTGTTGCTCGACCGCGCCCACGGGCAGCACGCACACCTTGCCGAGCTCGATGGCATCGTTGATTTCCGGCCAGGTAAGCTTTTCGTAGCGATACTCGGTCGCGGCGCGGCTGGTCATGGGAGGCATGGGCAACGGGAGGACTGGGCGGTGAGGCTAACCGCGCTTGAACGCTCAGGCGCGGCTATTACCATGAGTATCTTCACCCGCCGCCCAGAGTTCAACCAATGAAGATCGTCCAGTTGCGCACGCTGGCGCTGGCAGGCGCCACGCACGACCATGGTTGGCCGGGTGGAACCGATCCTAACGTCCAATACAACACCATTCTCGAGATTGAAACCGACCAAGGACTCGTCGGAATCGGCAGTTGTTACACGACGCGCGCGCTCGTCGAGGGCGCGCTCGACCTACTTAAACCGATGCTGATCGGCGCCTCGGCTCTGGAGCCCGAGGCCCTCAGCGAACGATTGAGGCAGTCGACTTTCTGGCTGGGCCGTGGCGGCTCCGTCGAGCACACCATCAGCGGGATCGATATCGCGCTGTGGGATCTGTGGGGCAAGGCGCTCGGGCAGCCGGTGTCGAAGCTGCTGGGTGGCAACTACCGCGACCGTATCAAGCCCTATGCTTCGATGTTGTTTGACGAGCCTGGGCCGCTTGCTGAAAAGCTGGCCGAGCAAGTTACGCGCGGGTTCCGCGCCATCAAGATGGGATGGCGTCCGTTTGGCCGCGTCGACCGGCGCACGGACGAGCTGCTGATCCGCACCGCGCGCGAGACGGTCGGGGAAGAGGTGGAATTAATGGTCGATGCTGGCGCCAGCGAGCAGTTCTGGCCGCACGGAATCAACTGGGCACGCGAAACGGCGCGCATGCTGGGCGATTATGGCGTGACGTGGTTCGAGGAGGCGCTCGTGCCGGATGACGTGGAAGGCTTTGCCGCGCTGCGCGCTGCGTCGCCTGTGCTGGTCGCGACGGGGGAAGTTCTCACGCGCCGGCAGAGTTTCCAGCCGTTCATCGAGCGCCGCGCGGTCGATATCATCCAGCCAGACTTGACCAAGTGTGGCGGCTTGAGCGAAGCGCGCCGCCTGGCATGGGCTGCTTACGACCGTGGCATCTTGCTCGTGCCGCACGGTTGGAATACCGGCGTGGGGGTAGCGGCCGATCTTGCACTGTCGGCCGCCATGCCGGTCGCGCGATGGGTCGAGTTTCAGACCGGCGTGCCCTATATCGAAGAGCTCGTGCTGCCGCGCTTCGAGCTCGACCAGGACGGCATGCTCCGCATTCCAACGGGTCCAGGGCTCGGCATCGAGCTCAACGGCGATGCGCTCGAGCGCTACTCGCGCGTGTAGTCGCTGCCGCCGGCGGGACCCATCTTTGCCCCATGCGCTCTTGTTGAATACCATTTATTCTTGGCACCTTGCGCCCATTTGCTTCCAGTGACTAGTAATGACGATTGTCTCGCCTGATCGCCAAACCGCCGCCGCTGCCGAACAGCCGGAATCCATCCGCATTCGCGGGGCCCGCGTCCACAACTTGCAAAACGTGGACCTCGATCTCCCGCGCGACCGGCTGATCGTGATCACGGGCCCCAGCGGCTCGGGCAAGAGCTCGTTGGCGTTCGACACGCTGTTTGCCGAAGGTCAGCGGCAATATGTCGAAAGCCTGTCTGTCTATGCGCGGCAGTTCCTCAATCAGCTCGAGCGGCCCGACGTCGATTTGATCGAGGGACTGGAACCGACCATTTCCATCGATCAGCGCGCGGGCAGTCAGAACCCGCGCAGCACGGTCGCGACGGTGACCGAGATTTACGATTACCTGCGGCTGCTGTTCGCGCGGCTGGGCGAGCCAGCCTGTCCCGAGTGCGGCCAGACGATCTGCCAGCAGACGCCCGAGCAGATCATCGACAGCCTGGCGGCCCTGCCGCAGGGAACCAAGGTGATCATCATGGCGCCGTTGGTGCGCGGGCGAAAGGGACAGCACAAGGACGTGCTTGCGGCGGTGCGCAAGGCCGGCCTGCTGCGAGTGCGCGTCGATGGCGAGATCGTCGATCTCGAACACGTGGGCGAGCTCGCGCCGCGCAAGAACCATCACATCGACGCCGTGGTCGATCGGATCGTCATCCGCGAAGGCCTGGCGACGCGACTGGCCGAGTCGACTCGGCTTGCTCTTTCTCAAGGCGAGGGGGCCTTGATCGTCAGTTATCTGACGCCGGAAGCTGCCCAGCGCAAGTCGCCATGGGAAGAGCGGCTGTATAGCACGCTCTATGCCTGCCCGCACTGCAAGGTCAGCTTCGAGGAGCTGGAACCGCGCACCTTCAGCTTCAATAGTCCTTACGGCGCCTGTCCTGAGTGCGAAGGCTTGGGATGGCGGCTGCAATTCGATCCCGAACTGGTGATGCCCGACGAGCGGTTTTCCTTGGCTGACGGAATAGCCGCTT
>DATJEN010000215.1:0-9007 GCA_035496575.1 Pirellulales bacterium | reverse complement strand
CTATTGTATCAACATCTCTGGATTGGTCAGGGCGGTCGACGCCGCTTTGCGGTACGAAAATGCGCCTGAAAGTGTTCGCTCATCTGGCGCTAATCTTGGCCGCGGCGGTTGCGGAGGCTCAAAAAGCGATGATCTGGCCGCTGCTCGCCCCCTGCCGGTGCCAGCTTTATGCGGCCGGCCTTGTCGGCGGCAAGTTGCCGGTCCAGAAAATTGCGATTCCCGCAAGCGGGCGCTTGCAGCCGACTTCGGCGGTAGTATTCTGGTTAAGAGTTACTCTGGACCGCACAGCTCTTATCCTTGCGGCCCACTCTTCAAAATCGCCATGTGGCCGTCTCTTTTTTGTTAATGGAGGATTCGATGAGGAAGTCTATCTTCGCAGTCGCCGCGCTGGTGGCGAGTGCATGGGGAGTGCGAGCCGCGGTCGCCGAGGATCTCGAGATTCTCGACCCGCAAATTTCTCAGGCGTTTGCCCAGGTGCTCGCCGAGGCCGCCGAAAAGCAAGACAAGCCGAAGATCAAAATCGCGGGAGACATCGAGAAGGCCTGCGGCGTTCATCGCGAGCAGGTCGGTGTGATCCTCGTTCCTCAGAAGGACCTCTCCGAGGAAAACATTCCTGACGGCGTCAACAGCGATCCCGGCGCGCCGCTTGGCCACTTGTTCATGTCGAAGGGTTTCTCGCCCGTGATCGACGGCAAGCCGATCGACAAATCGAAGCTCGGCTCGGTGAAGTTCACCGGCCAGGATGGCAACGAACAAGAAGTGAATTACCTCGCGGTGGCTGCCCGACATACGGATGATGACGTGTGGCACCTGTATCTGTATGGCGCCGACGACAAGCCGGTGCTCGATGCCCAGATCGGTGAAGGCGCTGGCCCCGGCACGAAGCCCCTGGCAATCGAAATCAAGGATGTCGAAGACAACACGGGCACGGCTTACGTCACGATCTATGATCGCTTCCAAGCGAACTTCAAGATCAACTACAAGCCCGAATAAGGCCTGAGAAAATCATCCCCTTCGTGGCTGGCGCTTGCCAGCCCGCTGTTGGGAACACCCGGGGCGTTCGGAAAGCCAAGCTGCTTCCGAACGCCCTTCGTTTTGCGCTGGTCTTGATAGGCAGGGACGCTGCGCGGGTGGCGGGCCAAGGTAGAATAGATGCAGTCGGAACACGCTTCTATTTCGGTCCGCCGGCATGTGGCTGTCGAAACTTTCTTGCGGCCCCATTTTGTTTACCTGGCGTGAATGCGCGCTTGTTTGCGCATCGCTGGTGATGATGTTGGGCTTCGCAATCCAACTGGCGGATGCCAAAGAGCCGCCGCGCAAGAAAACCGAGCTGCCCGGCCCGAGCGAGATTCCGCACAAGCAGCGTACGGCGGCCGCCGCCACCGCCGCCGAGTTCCGCTCGAAGCACTTCCTGCTGCACACCGATCTGCCGCAGAAGGACGCGCGCGAGCTGCTGCATAAGCTCGAGGTCATGGTGGGATTGATTTCGAAATACTGGGGCCAGCCGGCCTCCGGAACCATCGAGTGCTATGTCGTGGCGAACCTGGCTAACTGGCCTGAAGGCTCGTTGAACCCCGCGGGCCGTGCGAAAATCAAACAGGAGGCCGGCGTCACGATGGTCGAGACCATGAGCCGCGGGACGAAGCTGCTCCGCGCCAAAGCGCTCGTCTTCGCCACCGCCGAGCATGGCACGCCGCAGCACGAGGCGGTGCATGCCTATTGTGGCCAGACGTTCGGCCGCACGGGGCCTTTATGGTACGCCGAGGGTATGGCCGAGGTGGGCCAATACTGGCGCGAAGCCGATACCAGCGTGCACGTGCCCGAGCACGTGCTGGCCTACTTGCGCGGAAGTCGCCGCCGATCGATCGATGAAATCGTCGCCGATGATGGCACGAACGCTTCGAACACCGCCGGACCAGCCGGCGACACGTGGCAAAACTATGCCTGGCGGTGGTCGCTGTGCCACCTGCTCGTCAATAATCCAAACTATGCGGGCCGGTTTCGCGCGCTAGGGCTGGCGTTGCTGAACGGCACGCCCACCAAATTCGCCGACGTGTTCGGCCCCATGCACGACGAGATTGCCTTCGAGTTCGGCCTGTTCCTATCGCATTTGGAACAAGGCTATCGGGTCGATCTCTGTAGCTGGGATTGGAAGCGAAAGTTTCGCGAGCTGACGGATGGCACGCCCGTGCATGCGCGCGTCGCCGCCAATCGCGGTTGGCAGCCATCCGGCGCGACGGTCGAGGTTGGCAAGCGGTATGAATTCAGCTCGAGCGGTAATTGGAGCATCGACAAGGAGGCGGCTGTGACGGCCGACGGCAAATCCGATGGACGAGGACGGCTGGAAGGCGTGATCATGAAGGATTTCGCACTGGGCGAGCCATTTCCGTTGGGCTCCTACGGCTCGTTCGTCGCGCCCGGCGACGGACGATTGTATTTGCGGTGTCGCGACGAGTGGAACGCATTGGCGGACAACAAGGGGTCGCTTTCCATTAATATCAAAGATGCGGATCGCGGAGGGTCGCTGCCAAATCCAAAGCAGGGCCAACTGGAAACCGCGGACGCGAAGTGAGATTCTGAAGTCCCCGCGTCAGTTTTGGTGTTCGCCGAAAGGTCTAATCCTTGTTAAAATTCCCCGGTGCGCGTTTGGAAGCCATTTGCAAGGAGAACAGCAATGGTGCTTCGCTTAGCTTTGACGTGCCTGCCTGGATTGGCACTCGCAACCTGTGCGCTGGCGGGTGAACCGGCGCCTCCTCGTTATCCCCACGTCGTTGTGTTGCCGGCCAACCCGATCGCGATCGAAGCGCGGCCGGCTCATCCAGAAAACCCAATCGCGCGCCGCTTTTCTGACGAGCTGTTGCCGATCTGGCCGGCCGGCAAACACGTTTTTGCGGCATTGCCCAACTATGAACCGGGCAGTGCGAAAACGGTGTTTGTCGCGCCGCTGAGCTCGCGGCAGCCCGGATCTCGCGTGCGTGAACGCACCCGATGAACGCGTCGTCGCAAGAGCGTATTTGGTCGCACTTTCAGAAACCGTGAATGCTCCTTGCCGGAAGAAGATGTTCGGAGCGGCGATTGCCACCGCTGCGCATCCGTCAGGTGCTCCAGTACTTCGGAAGCCACGACGAAGTCGAACTGCTCGTCGTCAAATGGAATTTGTTCGATCAACCGTCTTGGACCGACCTTTCGAAATTGCCATACCGATTCCCACGTTCAGCAGCCAGGGGGTTACTTCATCGAAACGGTCCGCTGGTTTTGTAAGCTATTCACTCGACCCCGATGGCGAGGCCGTCGAGCGACTGCGCGCGTCGCGCGCAAGCCAGGCCCCTCCCTGTAGCCCGACTAGCGGGCCGAGTCGCCCATGCCGCCAAATCCTTTCGCCAAATTGCGAAAGCTGTGCCTGGCATTGCCCGAGGCGCACGAGGTCGAGGCGTGGGGCGAGCCCACCTTCCGCGTGCGCAATAAGATGTTCGCGATGGCGGCGCATGCGAACACGCATCACGGAGCGGGCCGGCACGCAGTGTGGGTCAAGTCGACTGCGGATGAGCAGCAACAGCGAATCGACGCCGCGCCCGACCGGTTCTTCAAACCTCCTTACGTTGGACCGAGCGGCTGGGTTGGTGTTTGGCTCGATGGTGATGTTGCCTGGGACGACCTGGCCGAACTGCTCGCCGATGCGTATCGAATGATCGCGCCCAAACGGCTGCTGGAACGCATGTAGCCGGCCCCCAGTGCTTGCTTCCGCAGCTTGTGAGCAGCCGGCGGCACTGTTAAAATCGGCGTTTCTTTAGCCGGCACCGGCGCGCAAGTCGCCCAGCGGTCGGGTGGCCCACGTTGCCTTTCTGCAGGCGCGGATTTCTCTCGAGGTTGGTTTTGAACGCGAAAAAGAATTTGAAAATTGGCGTCATCGGTGGCGACGGTACCGGCCCGGAAGTGGCGGCCGAGGGGCTGAAAGTTCTCAAGGCCGTCGCCGCGCTCGATGGCTTCAGCTATGAGCTTGTCGATTACGACTTCGGCGGCGATCGCTATTTGCGCACCGGCGAGATTCTGCCAGCCGGCGCCGTCGACGAACTGCGCAAGCTCGACGCGATTTACTTGGGCGCGGTCGGCCATCCCGACGTGAAGCCCGGCATTCTCGAAAAAGGCTTGCTGCTCGAGTTGCGCTTCCAGTTGGACCAATACATCAATCTTCGCCCCGTGAAGCTGTTCCCGGGCGTCGAAACGCCCCTCAAGGACAAGGGGCCTGCTGATATCGACTTTGTCGTGGTCCGCGAAAACACGGAAGATCTGTATTGCGGCGTGGGCGGATTTCTGAAGAAGGGAACGCCGGACGAAGTCGCCAGCCAAACGGCGATCTACACCCGCAAGGGCTGCGAGCGCTGCATCCGCTGGGCTTTCGAATTCACGCGGCGCCGCAACAACCCCAAGAAAATGCTCACGCTGGTCGCCAAGACCAACGTGCTGACCTATGGCCACGATTTGTGGTGGCGCACCTTCCAGGAGGTGGCCAAGGAGTATCCCGACATCAAGCCCGACTACAACCACGTGGACGCGGCATGCATGTGGATGGTCAAGAATCCCGAGTACTTCGACGTGATTGTCACGACCAACATGTTCGGCGACATCATCACCGATCTGGCTGGCATCTTGCAGGGTGGCATGGGCGTGGCGGCCGGCGGAAACATCAACCCCGATCCGGGCGGCACCAGCATGTACGAGCCGATGGGCGGCAGCGCGCCCAAGTACACGGGCAAGAACGTCATTAATCCTATCGCGGCCATCAATGCCATGAGCATGCTGCTCGAGCACACGGGCCAACCCAAGTCGGCCGAGCGCGTTCAGAACGCGATTCAAAAGGTCACCGGCACCAAGATGAAAAGCCAGGCCGCGGGCAAGATGGGCTACACCACGCAACAAGTAGGCGACCTGGTGGTGGCGGAATTGGATCATTGATCTCGGCTCGAGCAACTGCGTCCATTTCATCGTGAGGCAAACTTGATATGACGCATCCCCTGTTTGATCTGACGGGCCGAGTGGCGCTCGTGACCGGCGGCAGCAAGGGCCTCGGCAAAGCCATGGCGCGGGGCTTTGCGGAAGCCGGCGCGAACATCGTCATCTGCAGTCGGCACGAGAATGAACTCAAGCGCGCCGCCGCCGAGATCGCCGCCGACACGGCTTCGAAGGTCGTGCACTTCGTGGTCGACATGGCCGACCGCAAGGCCGTGGGCGACCTCGCCGCGCGAGCCTTGCAAGCGATGGGCCGCGTCGACATTGTGGTCAACAACGCCGGCAGCAATACGCCGCAGTCCATCGATCAGATCACGGATGAAGCTTGGGACCGGATCGTCGAGCTGAACTTGAGTTCCTGCATGGCGCTCACCCGGGCGCTCGCCCCACAGATGAAGGAGCGCCGCTGGGGGCGGATTATTCACATCTCTTCGATCATGGGGCTGTCGTCCAAAGAGGCGCGCAACGTCTATTCGGCCACCAAGAGTGCTTTGCTGGGCCTGGCGCGCGCGAGCGCGCTCGATCTGGGACCGTTTGGAATCACCGTGAACTGCATCGCGCCGGGGCCGTTCCTCACGGATTTGCCGGGCTCGATTCTCTCCGATACGGAAAAGAAAGTATTCGCCGAGCGAACGGCGCTCGGCCGCTGGGCCGAGCCGCGCGAATTAGCCGGCCCCGCCCTGCTCTTGGCCAGCGACGCCGGCAGCTACATCACCGGCGCGGTGCTCGTGGTCGATGGCGGCTCGCTGGTGAAAGTGTTCTAAAGCGCCGCTCGCGACGGCAGTTCGGCGAGCAAGCCCCAAGGCCGCGGGTCGGCCTATTCGACCTGCCGCGTTAGCTGTGCATCCGCGGCAGCGAGTCCCCTTCGTCGATGATCGCGCTTTCGGCTGCCGATAGCTCGTCGAGCCGCGCGCGCACGCTCGATGCATCCGCGAAGTGCCGGGCCAGGTTGACATACGTGCTGTGGTGCCGCGCTTCAGATTCGAACAGGCCGCCATAAAATGCGGCCAGCCGCTCGTCAGCCACGTGCTCGCGCAACAGCGAAAATCGCTCGCAACTGCGGGCTTCGATCAGGCTGGCCACGATCAATCGGTCGACGGCTCGCTCGGGCTCGGTTTTGCGCACCAGGTCGTTCAAGGCGCGACCATAACGGCTGGGCTTTTGCGAAGCGTACTGGAATCCACGTTCCTCGAGCAGGTCCAGCACCATGCGAAAGTGCTGGAGCTCCTCGACCACGATCTCAGCGAGCTCGCGGCAAATCTGCGGACGCTCGCTGCCATAGGCCACCAGCAGGTTCATGGCCGTGCCCGCCGCCTTCTTTTCGCAATGGGCATGGTCTACCAGGATGGCCGGCAAGTCGCGATCGACTTGGGCCAACCACCGTGCGGACGTCGTTGACTTGAGTCCCAGCATGATCGTTGTGCGAGGGCGGCGGACTCGCCGAGCCGTGATTGCGAAGCGTTCTTACTTCGGAGCCGCTTGCGCCCCGCGGCGGGCTACCATATTCAAAAACGCTTTGGGCAACAGTCGCTTGAAACGCCAGAAAGTTTTCGACGCGGCAGGCGCGAACACATACAGCTCGTTACGCTCCACCGCGCGCACGACGCGCCCCGCGACCTCGTCGGCAGTCATGCGCGACTGGCTCATGAGCTGCGTGGCCAGCGCCCGCTGCTCGTTGGTATGAAAGCGGCCGCTGTCGATGATGCTCGTCGGAAAGAAGGCCGGGCAAACGGCTGTCACCCCGATGTGGAAGGGCTTGAGTTCGCCATACAACGTTTCCGAAAGTGAAACCATGGCAGCCTTGGTGATGTTGTAGGGCGCCATGCCAGGCGCCGAGGCGATCGCCGCCAGCGAAGCAATGTTGACGATGTGCCCGCCGCGCGCGTTCGCCTTCATCCAGGGCACGAGCGTATGGCAGCCGTAGACCGCGCCCCACAGGTTGATGTTGACGATCCACTGCCAATCTTCGAGAGGCAGCTTTCCAACTTCGCCCCCGACGCCGACGCCCGCATTGTTGACCAACAGATCCAAGGCCGGCCAGGCCGTTCGCAGCCGCTCGGCGAGCGCGGCCCACTGGTCGCTGTGCGTGACGTCCAAATGCTCCACCTGGCCGCTGCCACCGGCCTCTTGAACGCGGCCGAGCGTCTGGGCACTTGCCTGGTCGTTCAGATCACAGATGGCGACGTGCCAGCCGCGGCGGCCAAGTTCTACGGCAATCGCGCGGCCTAGCCCACTCGCGGCGCCCGTCACAATGGCATGTTTCTTCTCAGTCATGGATCACTCAAGCAGGCTGCTATAGACAAGTGTCTTGGGACCATCCGGTCGTTGCATCAGGCTACCCACTAGCCGCCCGGTTGGAAAGTCACACAGTTCGTTTGATCGACCGGGGCGAAGCTGGTTGAGCCGAATCCTCCCCTCACGCATAATCCAGCCGAAGCCGCTCACCCACAAGTTGGGCATTTCAGCATGTTCCGATTCCGAATCCTCGTAGTCATGTGCGCCGGCATGTTGTTGGTGTGCGCCGCAAGCGCGGACGAGCGAGGATTCAAACCAATCTTTGATGGCCGCTCGCTCGACGGATGGCGTGGGCAGGACATGAGCTTCTGGTCGGTCGAAGATGGCGCGATCACGGGCACGATCTCGCCAGAGCACGTGCCACCCATGAACCAATACCTGGTGTGGCAGCCCGAGCTCGTGGAGAACTTCCAGCTCAAGCTCGATTTTCGCCTGACCGGCTCGACCACGAACGTCACCAACGGCGGGTTCCAGTTCCGCAGCCGGCGGTTGCCCAATGGCGACGTGGCGGGATATCAGGTCGACAACAATTTTGGACAGCCCTGGAAGGTGCGGCTGTACGACGAGTTTGGCCGGCACGATCTGGCACTCGAAGGCGAACGAAGCCGCTTCGATCAGGATGGCAAGCGGCACGTGGAGAAATTCTCGCTCGAGCCGGGCGCTTCCGATTTTCGGCTCGACCAGTGGCATGAATACCACCTGACGGCCGTGGGCGAACACCTGTCGCTATCGATTAATGGTCACCTGGTGGCGGAGTGCACCGACGGCGATCCGCAACAGTTCGAAGCGCTGGGCGTGCTGGCCAT
The DNA here is from genome assembly GCA_035496575.1 of Pirellulales bacterium. Classification (GTDB taxonomy): domain Bacteria; phylum Planctomycetota; class Planctomycetia; order Pirellulales; family PALSA-1355; genus PALSA-1355. The sequence continues at coordinate 899 of DATJEN010000215.1, read as the reverse complement.
GCAATTGCACACTGGACCTCCCATGAAGGCGCAATTTCGAAACTTGCGCCTGAAGCGACTTCCGCCGTCCAAACTGTCCGCGCGCGATCGGTTGCTGGCAACAGCCGCTCTCGATTGGAAATTAGGCGAGCGCACCGCGGCTCATCAACCCCCGCTCAAGCTCGTCGGAAAGGTCACTCAGATGAAGAGCGATCGCGCGAATCGTGGCGCCGCTCGCTTCTCGGGCGGTTACTTCGACGCGGGTCCCGATTGGAATAGCTCTGGCGAGGCGATCACGGTTTATGTGCGCGCCAAGTGGCCGACGCCCTCTGCCATCCTTTCAAAAACGAGCGGGCCGGGGCAATCGAACTTCAACTTGTTTTCGACGACTGCCAACGACGGCGACAAGATGGTCTTCGAAATCACAACCGACCAGGGCAGTTTCAAAGTTGAATTTCCGCTCGCTAAGATCGATGCAGCCGCCCGGCACGATATGGTGGCCCGCTACGATGGCGCGTTGATCGAACTTATCTGTGATGGCAATCCAATGCGGAGCGCTCCCGCCACGGGCGCCCTCGTGCCGAACAAGGCTCCGCTGCTGATTGGCGCCCAAATGGAAAGCGGCCAGGCGAGTCACACTTTCTCGGGCGAGATGGATGAGGCCGCCTTATGGACCCGCGCGCTAAGCGAGCGTGAGATCAAGATTCTGAGGGCGGCGGACTGACATAAGAACTTTGCTCTTTTGAAGTTTGAACGTGGCGCTGCTAGATTCAATTCCAGTCACAACAACGGGCTGATTTATGCGCGCCAAACGACTCAACGTTTCTCCTGGTCTGCTTTTGATCGCAGGCATTGTCAATTTCCTCATCCTCACAGTTTCATTCGAGACCTTCGAATCGACATCGGTCGAACATGAATTC
>DATJEN010000214.1:0-21741 GCA_035496575.1 Pirellulales bacterium | reverse complement strand
GGCGTCAATTCGCTGAAGCAAAGGCAACTGAAACCTGAATTACTTGTCATGTAGCGTCTACATTTTGCATCGCCATCGATCGATCTCGCCGTCAGATATCGGGGATCCGTCGGCGCGCGAGTTGCGACGCTTCAAAGGCGCAGCTAGGCAAGCCCAGCAGCGACTACGACAACGGCGCCAGTGCCTTCACTGTGGGCATGGGATGAGGCGTGGGGAGTTGGGCCGCGTCTGCGCCGCGCTTGGCAGTTTGAAGCGAGAATTGCGCGATATAAAGCATGCTGACGTGTACTTTGGCAAACTGCCCAGTGCTCTGCGTTTGGCCTCGCCCCATCCGGAGGGGCGCCAACCGCGGGCTCGATTGTGCAGGTTTTTTAGGCGGCAGAGCCCTTTTTTTCGGCACGTCCGTGCGCTCGTTTGGTGACGATTTCGTAAGAGGCGCTACATCTCACTAGGACAGATTGGCGTCCTGAGATAACGTGAATGACATTGGTATCGCGTCATAAAATTCGCGGCATATAAGTCGCATATTGCGAAATTGTAAGCTGCCGTGGCGTGGGGAAGGGAACCGTCCGCTGAACCGATTCGTATATGGATGACGCGGCGGCCGCGGACGACGGTGATGCTCCCACTTCCGCGGCGGTCAGGCCGCGCTGCAGAAGGGTGCACGGAGATCTTCCCCTGCTCGATCCGAGTTACTTGATTTTGTTCGCGATTTGAAGAGGCACAACGAGCGAAAGCACCCATGAAATTCTCACCGATTCTGGCGATCCTCCTGGCGCTGATGGTATTTTTATTGCCCGCTTGCAGCAAGCAAGAGGGGGAGCAGCACGAGGAGAGCCATGCCATCGTGGCTACCAGTCCTCAGTCGAAAGCGGTTACGCTAACCGAGCAATACGTCTGCCAGATCCATTCGCAGCGGCATATCCAAATCCGCGCTTTGGAGATGGGGTACCTTGAGGAAATTCCAGTCAAAGAGGGTCAGCAGGTGAAGGAGGGTGACCTGATGTTCAAGGTCAGGCCCATTCTTTACCAGTCCAAGCTGGATGCCGAGAATGCCGAAGCACAGCTCGCGGGGCTGCAGTTGACGTACGCCAAGACCCTGGCCGACAAAAAAGTCATCTCCGCGAATGAGGTGAAACTGCGCGAGGCAGAGCTGGCAAAGGCCAAGGCGAAGGCGAAGCTGGCGGCCGCCGAATTGGATTTTGCCACCGTCAAAGCGCCGTTCGATGGCATCATCGATCGCCTACGCCAACAGCAAGGCAGCCTGGTCGAGGAAGGGGAGATCCTGACGACCCTTTCCGATAACAGCCTGATGTGGGTTTACTTCAACGTGCCCGAGGCCCGTTACTTCGAATACATGGCCGACCTGAAGCAGAAAAAGGGTGGCATGAAAATCGAGCTCATGTTGGCCAACGGCGAAAAGTTTGATCAACCCGGCAAGATCGGCGCGATCGAGGCGGATTTCAACAACGAGACCGGAAACATCCCCTTCCGCGTCGATTTTCCGAACCCAGAGCGGCTGCTGCGCCACGGCCAGACCGGTACCGTGTTGATCCACCGGGTGGTGAACGACGCCCTGGTCATCCCGCAACGGGCGACGTTCGAAAACCTCGCCAAGCGCTACGTTTACGTCCTCGACAAAGACGACGTGGCTCACCAGCGCGAGATCGTCGTCGCGAACGAATTGGAGGACGTCTTCGTAATAAAGCAAGGGCTCGACGTAAACGACCGGATCGTTCTCGAGGGAACCCGACAGGTTCGCGACGGCGAGAAGGTGGAATGCGAGGATCGTCGTCCTGAAGAGGTTGTTGCACAGCTAAAATATCCCGCCGAATAGCTGCGTCAGTGGTGGCAGTTTACATCCGGCAAAGCCTACAGTGGGTGTTGCCCATTTAAGGACACCCACCGAAGAGCTACGTTAGTGGCGGCAGTTTACATCCGGCAAAGCCTACAGCGGCTGTTGCCCATTCAAGAAAATCCCGCCGAATAGCACCCGCGTCCCGGAACGGATGGCGGCGACCAACTGAGGGTCATGTTCTCAAATATTCTTCATCGGCCAGCGCTGGCGATCGTCATCTCGGTGATCATCGTCTTCTTGGGCGGGCTGGCGATCAACACACTGCCCATCTCGCAGTTCCCGTCCGTTGCGCCGCCGAGCGTGATTGTCTCGGTTTCCTATCCCGGCGCCAGCGCCAATGTCCTGGTCGATTCGGTGCTGATCATCTTGGAGCAGGCTATCAACGGCGTCCAGGACATGCGCTACATGGCCTCCGCCGCCACCAGCGCCGGCGAGGGAGCGATCCAGATCATCTTCGAGCCTGGCACCGACCCGAATGTGGCTGTCCTGAACGTGAACAACCGGATCGCCATCGTGAAAAACAGGTTGCCTCCCATCGTCGAGCGGGAGGGCATCATCGTCATGCAGAACATGACGAGCATGCTGATGTATGTGAACGTCTACAGCACGGATAAGAACGTAGACCAGAATTTTCTATACAACTACGTTACCGTCAACCTGCTGCCCGAGATCAAACGCACGCGCGGGGTCGGCACAGCCAATATCCTCGGCAACCGCGCGTATGCCATGCGGATCATGCTGAACATCGATCGCATGCGCGCCTACAACGTGTCGGCCGACGACGTCATGAAGGCGGTGGCTGAACAGAGCATGATCGGCTCGCCCGGACGACTAGGCCAGGCAACGGGCCAGACTTCGCAAACGATCGAGTACGTTTTGACCTGGGTCGGACGTTACAACAAACCGGAGCAGTATGAAAACATCATCCTGAAGGCCAATCCGGATGGCGAAATCATGCGGATCAAGGATGTCGCCAAAGTCGAGCTAGGTTCTTCGTTCTACGACCTTTACTCGGACATCGACGGCTACCCCTCGGCGGCCATTGTTCTCAAGCAACTACCCGGCACCAACGCCGCAACCATCATCGAGGAGGTCAAGGAGAAGCTCAAGGAGTTCAAGGCGGACATGTTCCCGCCGGGCATGGACTATGAAGTCAGCTACGACGTTTCCGCCTTCTTGGACGCCTCCATCGAGAAGGTGCTGCACACCCTGTTCGAAGCGTTCGTGCTCGTGTCGCTGGTCGTGTTCTTGTTCCTCGGAGATTGGCGCTCCACGCTGATCCCGACTTTGGCGGTTCCGGTATCGCTGATCGGGACCTTCTTTTTCCTGCTGCTGCTCGGCTTCTCAATCAACCTGATCACGCTTTTCGCGCTAGTGCTGGCGATCGGCGTCGTGGTGGACGACGCTATCGTGGTGGTCGAAGCGGTGCACGCCAAGATGGCCGAAACGCATCTATCACCCTACCGGGCCACCAAGGAAGTGATGCAGGAGATCAGCGGCGCGATCATCGCCATCACCCTGGTCATGACGGCGGTCTTCATTCCGGTGACCTTCATGACCGGGCCGGTCGGCGTCTTCTACCGCCAGTTCGGCCTCACGATGGCCATCTCGATCGTTCTCTCCGGCGTAGTGGCCCTGACTTTGACACCGGTTCTTTGCGCCATGATTCTCAAGCCCCACAGTACGACCAAAAAGAAATGGCGTGGGCCGCTGGCAATCCTGCTGCATCTGTTTGACCGTGGCGTCGTAAAGGTCACGGGCGGCTATGCCGCCTTAGTGAGCCGGATCGTCACGCGCCGCGTTCTGAGCGTGGCAACCATCGCGGCCTTTGGCGTCGCCATTTATCTGGTGAACACGCAGCTGGCGACGGGTTTTATCCCGCTCGAAGACCAGGGCATGATCTACGGCGTCATCCAGACGCCTCCCGGCTCGACGCTCGAGTACACCAACTCCAAGAGCCACGAACTGCAGGCGATCGCCAAGAAGATCGAAGGCGTCCGCTCAGTCTCGTCGTTGGCCGGTTACGAAGTGCTCACCGAGGGCCGCGGCTCGAACGCGGGAACCTGTCTCATTAACTTGGAGAACTGGTCCGACCGCAAGCTGACCTCGCGGCAACTCATCGAGGAGCTCAAGGAAAAATCCCGTGAGATAGCCAACGTCAAGATCGAGTTTTTCGAGCCACCCGCGGTTCCCGGTTTCGGCGCGGCGGGCGGGTTTTCCGTCAATGTATTGGACAAGACGAATACGATGGATTACCAGCGGCTTGGGGAAGTCACCGACAAGTTCATGGAGGCCTTGTCGAAACGCAAGGAGGTGGGGGGTCTGTTTACCTTCTTCGCCGGCAACTACCCGCAGTATGAATTGGTCATCAACAACGACGTGGCCATGCAAAAGGGTGTGTCGATACGCGACGCGATGGACAACTTGTCCATTGTCATCGGAAGTACTTGGGAGCAAGGTTTCGTCCGCTTCGGCCAGTTCTTCAAGGTGTACGTGCAAGCCTCCCCGGAGTTCCGCAGATTCCCTGAGGATTTCGAGAATATCTTCGTCAAGAACGATCGTGGGGAGATGGTTCCCTATTCCTCGTTCATGACGCTTAAGAAAAGACAGGGCTTGAACGAGATCAACCGCTACAACCTGTATCCGACCGCCGCCATTCAAGGAGCACCAGCGCCCGGCTACAGTACCGGCCAGGCCATTCAGGCGATCCAGGAAGTCGCTGCCCAGTCGCTGCCTCGCAGCTTCGGCGTCGGTTGGGCCGGTCTCTCGTATGACGAAGCGCGCAAGGGGAACACGGCTATTTACATCTTCCTGATCGTCGTCGTCTTCGTCTATTTGGTGCTGGTTGGGCAATACGAAAGTTTCGTCCTGCCACTAGCGGTCATCCTGTCGCTGCCCGTCGGGATTTTTGGCTCATTTCTGTTTCTGAAGCAAATGGGCCTGGCCAATGACGTCTACGCCCAGATTGGTCTGGTCATGTTGGTCGGCCTGTTGGGCAAGAACGCGATTCTAATCGTCGAGTTCGCGGTGCAACGCCGCCAAGAGGGAGTAAGCCTCAACGATGCTGCCATCGAAGGTGGAAAATTGCGCTTCCGGCCGATTCTGATGACCTCCTTCGCCTTCATCGCCGGCTTGATCCCGTTGGTGCGCGCCACCGGCCCGGGAGCGATCGGCAACCGCACGATTGGCACGACCGCCGTCGGCGGGATGCTGCTGGGCACCGTCATCGGGGTCTTGGTGATACCGGGCCTGTATTACTTGTTCGGCGTGCTGGCCGGCGACCGCAAACTTCTGCAGGATGAGACCGAAAAGCCGCTTAGTGAAGCCGCGGCAAAACACTAAGCATCAGAAGCACGCTTCGTGGCACTCAGACAGCACGCTGTCTCGCGCTGGCTAGCAGCAGTCTTGACTGCTCCACTTGCAACGGCTCAGCGCGTGTGGCAACGCCGCGTGCTTCGATAGCTTGCCAGCGGTCGTCCACTTCCGCGCTCTGAAAGCGTGCTTCGCACGAATCGCGTTTGCTAGCTGCGCCTCTTGCGTGGCGCGCAGCTTGGAGCGGTAGCTTGTAACGGCTGCTCCCAATTTGGCGTCGCCCCCCGAGTCCACTCGACGATGAAACTTTCGTCGCTGGACGTTTGCACGAGCAACTTGCTCGCGTGCGACCGCCCTCTGACGCAACGGACTGCTTCATGCAACGCGACTGATTGGGGCTGTGCGCCCCACTTGTTGGACCCACCTCGCCTTCCCACCTCGCGCGGACTCGGATCGCTCGCCCCGAGCGGATCCCGTTGATAAGCGCAAGCTCATTAAGGGCGACATGGATGGCGGCCTGAATGAGATCTTCGAACACCAAGTACAAACTGAACACGGTCGCGACGGCGCTGGCGTGCGGCATCCTGGCGCTGGTTTTGTCGGGCTGTGGAATTCCCAAGCTTGCTGGGCCAAAGCCGGCGCAGCCTCTGCCACCCACCTTCGACGGATGGGTGACCGAGGAGAATTCGTCTTGCATCCCGGCGGCAGATTTTTTCAACGATCCAAACCTCATCAGCCTGATTGACCAGGCGCTGTTCAGCAACCAGCAACTGCGGATCCTGGCCCAGGATATCGCAATCGCCAACAACGAAGTTTGGCGTCGCAGCGGTGCATATCTTCCCTTTGTCACTTTCGGGGCGAATGCTTCGCTCAATAAGCTCAGCACCTTCACGCCGGCGGGGGCCGATCTTAGCCAAATTGTCGCACCCAACGGCAAACCGTTTCCCAATCCGCTGCCAGATTTCCTGATGGCGGCGGACATCACCTGGCAGATCGACATCTGGAGACAACTGCGCAATGCCCGTGACGCGCAAGGGCTGCGCTACCTGGGTACCATCGACGGCCGAAATTATGTCGTGACCCGCCTGGTCGCGGAAATTGCTGACAACTATTACCGCCTGATGGGCCTCGACAATCAGCTCGAGACTCTGGATCGAACCATCGCGCTTCAGGAGCAAAGCCTCAAAATTGCCGAGGCTCAAAAGGAAGGAGCCCGCGGCACTGAGTTGGGCGTGCAGCGTTTTCTGGCCGAAGTCCGCAAAAACCAAAGCCAGAAACTGATTACCTATCAGAACGTCATCGAGACCGAGAACCGCATCAACTTCCTGTGCGGTCGCTATCCGCAGCGTGTCCAACGCATCTCGTCGCAATTCATCGATCTGCAACTGCAAACACTGAGCCTTGGCGTCCCGTCGCAACTACTGCAGAACCGACCCGACATTCGCGAGGCTGAGCGCGAACTGGAGGCGGCCGGGCTCGACGTGAGAGTCGCCCGCGCCGATTTTTTTCCAAAACTGTTAATCACCTCAGGCGTCGGATACGAGGCCTTCAACGCGAAGTACCTGTTTCAAACTCCGCAATCCCTGATTTACAGCGTGGCGGGTGGACTCGTTGCGCCCTTGGTCAACCGCCGCGCGATTCAGGCCGACTACCTCAACGCCAACGCCCGGCAATTGCAGGCCCTGTACGACTATCAGCGCACGATCCTCAATGCTTTTACCGAGGTCGTCAATCGCGTGTCCAAGGTGCAGAACTACACTCAGAGCATCTCGCTCAAAAGGCAGCAATTGACATCTCTCGAATCGGCCGTCGACGTCGCCGGAAAACTGTTCCAGAATGCCCGTGTTGAATACATTGACGTCCTCTTCGCCCAGCGCGACCGCAACGAGGCGAGAATTGTCTTGATTGAAACAAAACAGGAGCAACTGTCCGCCATCGTCAACGCGTACCAGGCGTTGGGTGGTGGTTGGCGGTTCGGCGGCGGGCCGATGCCACTGCCCCCGGTCGGTCCCGTCATTCCCGCTGGTCAAGGGCCGCAGGCCGAGGAGATTCCGACGCCGCTTCCCGCGCCACTTCCGGCGCCGCAGGCCCCCGTGATGCAGGAACCACCGCCGGTACCTGGCCGTTAGGCGCTTGCGGCACGGCGAATCGATGATGCCGTGCCTTAGGTCGGAATCGATCTAGGGTTCTGTGCCGGCCGCGGCCAAACTCGCGCAGACGAGTTCCTTGTCGTTTCGTGCGAACACGTGGCGGTTCGCGTAGGCAGGCGCAACCCAGGCAAACTTGTGACCACCGAAGGTCGAAGTGGGTTCCAGAACGTGCGCGCGGCTCATTTCCTGGTAGCCCCCGTGCGTCAGGCGAGCGCGGATCAGGTTGCCTTCGTCGGTAAACAGCCACACCGCGTCGCCGTTTGGCGTCAAAACGATGCTCGCTCCCGACTTGAGCCCCGTCACCTTGTCGGTTGCCCAGATTTGTTCGCCGGTGCGCGTATCTAAACAGACCAGCTCGCCGCCGGTTCTAGCGGAGTAGATGTGGTCGCCTTGGATGAGCGGCGTCGAGGTGTTGCTCAGAATTCGGCGCGACACCGCTCTCGACTTGGGCCATGCGATGGACGCCAGCCCTTGTTCGGCATTCAAGTCGAACATCGCGCCACTGACCAGCAGCCAGTTTTTTTCGCAAACCGGAGTCGCAATCGAGTCGTTGTTGCTCGTCAGCAGCCGCTCGCGCCAGTTTACTTCTCCGCTTGTCGGAACCAACGATGACACCGATTCGTCGGTCCACACGATGATCTGCCGTTTGCCGCGGGATGTGATCACGATTGGAGAACTGTTCGAGGTCGATTCGTCGAGGGCTTTCCACACGAGCTCTCCAGAATTCTTCTCCAGCGCCACGACGCACCCGCCCGGCTTGCCTCCGGTGAGCAGAATCAAAAGGCCGTTCTCGACTAGCGGCGACGACCGGCAACTCAATTCTTTGATTTCGAATTCCTGGTTGAGCCTCTTTTCCCACAGCAGCGCACCGCTTGCCGCGTTCAGACAATGGACGTGGCCCGTGGCTCCCAGCACGTAGAGCTTGCCCGCGTTTACACAAGGCGTGGGAGTCGGGAGGGTTTCCTGGCCAGGCACCAGCGCCCAGTCGGGATAGGCGACGTCATACGCATAGGTCCACAGCGTTTTTCCGTTTGCCGCGTCGAAGCAGTGCACGCGCTCCTGCACCGGGCGCGACTGGACGTGCAGGTCCAGCACAAACACTCGTCCTTCCGCGATCACCGGGCTGGACCACCCGGGACCAACCGCTTTGCGCCAGCGAATGTCGATGCCTGTGGCCGGAAACGATTCCAGCACACCCGTCTCGTTCCAGGTACCGTCTCGATGGGGGCCTCGCCACTGCGGCCAGTCTTCGGCCTCGATCGACGACGCGCAAGAGATGCATAGAATGCAAGCCGCCAACCACGGCGCGCGCGATAATCGCCCAAGAGTATTCTGGCAAAACGAATGGAGCTTCATGTCAGAGCCACTTGCGAAACGAAATCGATCTAGAATAGCGATTAACTTGGTGTGCCTAACTTGGGCTTGATTATAGTTTCCTCCCAGAGGAGCGACGATGAGATTGCGAAATCTGGCCGGCACCATGCAGGTGGTTTCTATGGCATTCGTGCTGCTGGGCGCCACAGGCGCCGGCGCAGCTCAAACGGATCCAGTCCGGCCCAACATCCTGTGGTTCGTGGTGGATGACATGTCGCCGAACTTCTCGTGCTACGGCGAGACGACCATCCGCACGCCGCATGTCGATCGCCTGGCCCGCGAAGGGACGATGTTCACAAGCGCGTTCGTCACCGCGCCGGTCTGCTCTCCGAGCCGCTCGGCGCTGATCACGGGCATGTACCAGACCAGCATCGGGGCGCATCAACATCGTAGCGGCCGCGGGGTCGAGAAGATTCGGCTTCCCGACGACGTGTCGCTCGTGCCGGCGTTGTTTCAAAAGGCCGGCTACTACACGTGCATTGGCAGCGGTCTTCCCAATGCCAACCGTGCTGGGAAAAAAACAAAAGGAGGCGTAGAACTCGGCAAAACGGACTACAACTTTGAATGGGATGTCGGCATCTACGATGCTCCCGACTGGGCGGCGCGCAAGCCGGGTCAGCCTTTTTTCATGCAAGTCCAACTTGCGGGAGGCAAGCTGCGCGGCGGCACTGACGCCAGCGCCAAGAATCTGTCCGAACGCGCCCAGCGGGAATTTGGGGCGGCCGTGAAAGCGGAGGATGTCACCCTGCCTCCCTATTATCCGCGCGATCCGGTGTTGCTGCGCGATTGGGCAGCGTATCTCGACGCAGTCCGCTTCACCGACAAGCACGTGGGCGAAGTTCTCGCGCGCCTTGACCAGGAGGGGATTCTCGACCAGACGTTGATCATCTTCATGACCGATCACGGCATCAGTCACGCCCGCGGCAAGCAGTTCCTCTATAACGAGGGAGCCCACATTCCGTTTGTCGTGCGCGGTCCTGGAATCGCGAAGGGCGCGGTCCGCGACGATTTGATCGAACACATTGACATGGCGGCCATCTCGCTGGCCGCAGCGGGAATTGTGCTTCCCAGCAACATGCACGGTCGCGATGTGTTCGCGAAGGACTACGCGAGACGCGAGGCGGTTTTTGCCGCGCGCGATCGCTGCGACGAGACGGTCGAACGAATTCGTAGCGTCCGCACCGACCAATTCTTGTATATCCGCAACTTCCATCCGCGCCGCCCACATCTGCAACCCAACGCCTATAAGGACGGCAAGAGCATCGTGCAGACGCTTAGGGCATTGCATGACAGCGGATGCCTGGACGCACTCTCCGAAAAACTGCTCTTCAGTCCGACACGACCTGCCGAGGAGCTCTATGAATGGAGGCAGGACCGCTGGCAGGTGCGGAACTTGGCCGCAGACCCGGCCTATCAGCAGACGCTCGAGGCGCTGCGCGCCCGGCTTGACCGCTGGATGAGCGAAACCAATGATCGCGGCCAGGAGTCGGAAGCGATGTATGACAGCGACATGGCTGTCTATCTTGGAAACGGCAACCCGATCATCGAGAAAAACATTGCATTGATGAAAAAGTGGGCCGCGGAGGGGAAGTGAGCGTTGCCGTTTGATTCTCGCGGCGCCCCGGGGGGAAGAATTCGTTTGTATTTTGCCGGGCGCGGCCCTAAAGTGTCGTGGTGCTGTCCTGTGGTCATGGTAACGCCAATCAAACGTACGCACGAAAGCGTTTGACCTTCGCTCGCGGTGAAAACTGCCTTTCTAAGCAGCTCTGATATCACCGCCGCGTTGCCTGTTTCCACTCGCTATCGTCTCGATGGTTGATAGGAGGAGCTTGCATGCGCCTCAGCACATTCGAATGCACAACCGCTCTCATTGAGCTCGCTGTCTGTTGGACCTTGTGTGGGTTTAGCAACACGTCCCGAGCCGACTCTTTCTCGGTCACGAACCTGGTGACCGACGACCAAACGGTCACCACCGCCCAGATTGCCGACCCATACTTGAAGAATGCCTGGGGAATCTCATACTCGCCAGGCGGCCCATTTTGGGTCTCGGACAACGCAACCGGGGTAGCCACGATATATCAGGTCAACTCCGCGACCAACGCTACAAGTAAGGTGACCTTGGGTTCGCCGCCGGATGCTTCGGGCGGAGTCGCGATCCCGCCCGCGGGCGCTGGAAATCCGACCGGGCAGGTCTCCAATTCGGCGAGTGCGACGGGCGCATTCAACGGAGACGCGCTCCTGTTCGTCAGCGAGGACGGAACCATTTCCGGATGGCGCCCGGCCCTTGGAACCTCGACCGAGGTGCTTCAGACCGCAGACACCGCCAACGTCTACAAGGGCGCCACCCTTGATACCACGGGTGGGCACAGCTATCTGCTGTCGGCGAATTTTCGCGCCGGGACAATCGATGTGCTCAAGGGAGATACTGGCGCGCCCGCCCTGACAGGGAACTTCACAGACCCGAATCTCCCGGCCGGCTACGCCCCTTTTAACGTCCAGATTGTGGGGAACAGGATCTACGTGGCCACGGCCTTGCAGGATGCCGCGAAACACGACGACGCCCCAGGCGCTGGCCATGGTTTCGTGACGGCCTTCGACTTGCAGGGAAACTTTTTGGGACGAATCGGCACGGCGGGAGCACTCAACTCTCCGTGGGGTTTGGCGATTGCGCCGACGTCGTTCGGGAGCTTTGCCGGCGGCTTGCTGGTCGGCAACTTCGGCGATGGAATGATCAACGTGTTCAACCCTGACTCCGCGACGCCCGCTCTGCTCGGGCAGTTGTCCGACATCGATGGCAAGCCGATTGTCATCGATGGCCTGTGGGGTCTGATGCCGGGCAATGATGGGAACGGCGGCAGCAGCCAGAATATCTACTTCTCGGCTGGCCCCAACAGCGAGGCGAATGGCCTCTTCGGCGTTCTTCAGGCTGTTCCCGAACCGAGCTCGATGGTTTTGTTGTTGGCCGCGGCGGGATTGCTCGTTGCGCAGTGGACTGGAAAGAAGCGCAAGGCTAGGCGCTAGCGCGGGCGCAGCTCAGCAAGTCGAGCCATTGATCGAAGCCTTGAAAAGTTTTGGCCGATACTTCCAAAACAGGCATTTCGGGCCGCACTGCTTGGATATTCGCGCGCGGCAGCCAGGTCGCATTCGACCGCGGCGGCCAAATCAATCTTCGTGATCACGGCCACGTCGGCCGTGTGAAAGATGCTCGGATACTTGAGTGGCTTGTCCTCGCCTTCGGTCACGGAGAACAGCACCAGTCGTAGCTGCTCGCCCAGATCAAAGGTAGCCGGACAGACCAGGTTGCCTGGGCCTCTAGGGCGGTGGCTTCTGCCGGCACATTGAAGATTCGGCGGCTGAATTGACACATCTACTCAGACTGTCTATATAGATGGCATGGCGCCGATTCGCGGAGACCAGTTGCGCGGGCATTTGGAGAACCTCGTTCTCTCCGTTTTGGAACGCGGTCCGGCGCATGGCTGGGACATTGCCCGGCGTCTCGAACAGCAAGCCCCAGAGGAATTGCAGCTCAAGGAAGGCTCACTCTATCCGGCGCTTTATCGCCTCGAGCACGAGAAGCTCGTCGCCTCGCGATGGGACAAGCAGAATAGTGCGAGCCGGGGGCCGAAACGCCGCGTGTATCAACTGACCCGCGCCGGGCGTCGACGCCTGGCCGAAGCCCGCGTCGAATGGCAGCAGTTCGTGGCCGTTTTGGGAAACTTGTTGGGAGCGCCAGCATGAAAGCCCTCAGGCAACAAGTTGAACGCGTCGTTCGTCCCGTGCGTGCCAGCCAGGCGACCAAGGATCGCATGCGCGAAGACCTGCTCGAACACCTGCAGCTCCTTTACGGAAAGGAACTGGCTCGCTCCGGCGATCCGGTCGTTGCCCTGGCGGAAGCGACACGACAACTGGGCGAACCGCAGGCGCTTACCCGCGATTTGCAGTCCAGCGTGTCGCGCTTGGAACGCTGGGCGATGACGCCGCTAGCCGGCACTCAAGTCAGCCGCCGCCGACCGGGCGAGTCCGTGGGGCGTTGGATCGTGCGGACGGTGACGGTAGGGAGTTTGGCAAGCGGCGTCGCGCTTGCGGTAATCGTATTCCTGCTCGCGGCGCTCCGCATGCGCGTGAACCGACTCGGGCCGGTGTGGCCGTTTTTGTTGACCAACCCAATTTTGATGTGGGTCTCGTTGGTCTCCATGTTCTGGTGCTGCGAGCTTATTCGGCGGCAAGTGGAAATCGCATCGCAATCGGGCAAACGATTCTCACGCGCCCTGCGCATCGCCGGACTCGTCATCGCGGCGATCGCGATTGCCGAGCTCGCTCCCGTCGTGGTCATCGGGATGATCTGGCGGCTGAGTCCTCACCCGTTCGTCACGACGCAAGAGGCCGCCATTGTGTGCCTGGTATGGGCGGGGATCATGCTGGCGATCTTTCCCATTCAGGCCCGCGATTGGATCGTGGCGATGCGGCGCTACGAGCGCTGGGGATCGTTGGAGCTGAACGATCCTGCCGAGTAGTTCGCGCCCGGGCGACTGTCAATACAGCACGATCGCCCGGCCTGGCCCGCCGTGGCAATCGCGAATCTTCAAAGGCGCAAACAGAAAGTAACTGCCTTGGGGCGCCTGGTCGACATGGTGCAGAAACTCGACGCCGACCATTTCCTTGCTGCCAAGCGCCCAATAGGTGAACAGCGCGCGCTTCGGTTCCACGCCGCCCAAATCGGGCGCGTCGGTCGCCACGCAACGAATTCCTTTCGTTTTCAAGTAGGCAATCGTATCGGGGCTCGGCGCCGGCCAGCCCTCGCTTTTGCCCAACAGCGGGTCGGACCACACGCCGGCGGCGTTCGGCTGCGGCTTGATGTACTTGTCCAAGTGGCCGGTCTGGAACAAAACGATTTGGCCCGCCTTGAGCGCGCCATGCTCCTTCTCATCGGCTTGGACATGCGCCGGCGTGATTTCAGGCGATGCCGGCCAGTCTTTCACGGTGGTGTGCCCAACCAACGAGCGCACGTCGACAACTCGCAAGGGTCCGCACGTCCAATCCAGCGGCACTTGTTCGGTGGTCATCGAACTTTCGCCGCGCGGACCGTAGCGCGTGTTGTACTCCTCGAGCCACCCGCGCACCTCGGCTGAATAACGCGGCTTCGCGCCCGGTGGCGGCAGCGCATACGAAGGCGGCACGAGGTGCGTGCCGGCCATCGAGTCCATCAAGTTCGTGTGGTGCCACGCATCCAGGTAATCGGAATACAGAAAATCAACTTTGAGATAAGCCTGCCGATGCTGCCCCGCGCCGCTGCCGGGCGAAGTGATCGGCAGATCAGCGGCCAGCGTGGGCGAAAGATCGATGGCCCGCTTTTTTCTGGCCGACTCGATCAAGCGGCCTGGCAAGTCACCTCCCACGATCGAGAAGGCGCGCGTGGCGCTGTAGGGACTGCCTTGATGCTTTGGCCCCAGCATGCAATAGAAGGCGCCCGTCGCCGGCAGCGCGCCCAAGTTCGTCGCGCTCTCGGTCCAGATCATGCCATGTTTCAGCCCGGCATAGTGCGTGGGCTCTCCCAGATCGGGCAGCGGACCCATGCTGGCGCTGTCGGTGCCTAGCGTCATCACGCCGCGCGCGGCCAACAGCTCCATGCACTCGGGCGTTGGGTCGGGAAAGGCCGGCGTTTTGCGATCGAGCGGATCAGCCAGGAAGCGAGAGCCTTCGGGAAAAGGGCGGTAGTATTTGTCCGTGTAATCGCTGCGAAACAGCACGACGTCGCCAAATCCTACCCGGCGGTGCTTCCGCTCAAAGCGTTCGACGTGGCTGGGAGCAATCAAAGGGCTGTTTCCATTGGCGGCCCGGTCGAGCAAATCGCGCACGTCGACCACGCAGGCCTCGCCACCGAATTGCCAGGGCTCAATTTTGTCCGTGTAGGCCAGCCCGAACGGCCCCGACTTTTCGCGCTTGAGCTCCGGGCGCGCGACCGAGTGTGGCGGCACATCCATCTGCGTGCCGGTATTGCCATCGATCAACAGCACGTCGACGTTGTAGGCAGAGTCGGGACCGATGGTGCGCTGCGCCGTGATTTGAAAGCGCGGGAAAGGATACGTCGGCCAGGTACATGGGTAGCCGGGCGCGACCACGAGTGAATGATCGATGAATTTGCTGGCGGCGGATGGGTCGGCAGCTTGGGCGCGCAGCGCTGCAGGCAAAAACGCCGCGGCGAATAGCGCGCCCATCGCAACGTGCCACGATCGAAGGGTTCGATTTCGCATGCGGTAACTCTCCAACTTCACGAATGCGTGCCCAAGACTTGCTGGTCGAAATCGATGATCGAACCGGTCATCAGCCCCGCGTCTTCGGAAAGTAAAAACGCCACGACCCGCGCCACTTCCGGAGCTTTGACCAGGCGCCCCAGTGGTTGGCCGCGTTCCGCCTTTTCGAGCCAATCGGGCGGGGCATCGTGGAACTTCTGCTGTATTGCAGTTTCGCCGGGCGTATCCATCCAACCGATGTTCAGCCCATTGACGCGGATGCGGTTTTCGAGCACGGAGTTGGCGACGTTCTTGGTGAGCGTGGCCAGCGCTCCCTTGGACATGGAATAGGGCGACAGGAACGGCTGGCCGCCGTGGCTCGACATGCTCAAAATATTCACGATCGCGCCCTGGATGCCGTGCTCGAGCATCAGTTTCAAAGCGCCTTGCATCAGGAAAAAGGGCGCCCGCACATTGAGGGCCACGATGCGATCGAACAGCTCCTGCGAAGTGTCCAGGATCGTGCCGCGCTCGGAGGTCGCGGCACAGTTGACCAGGTAATCAATGCGGTTGAACTGTTGGCGCGTCGTATCGATCACTTTCTGGCAATCTTCAACCCGCGCCAAGTCCGCGGCGACAAAGTGGGTGCGACAGCCGTGATTGCCGAGTTCAGTTGCCAGCCGGCGACCGTTGTCGGCGTTTCGCCCGCAGATGACCAACGCGCCGATCATCTTCTCTTCGATCAATCGGCGCGCAACCGCTTCGCCCAGGCCTTGCGTGCTGCCGGTCACCACGGCGACTTTCTCCGCAACTGGATGTGCCATGGCTGAAAGGCCTCGCGAATTCAGGGAATCGTTCATCACGTACGCGGCGGATGCTGCGAATCTCGTTGCCAGGGATTGCCCGAGCGGTACGGATTGCCGAGGGCATAGCCTGACAACGGGCCGGACGGTTGACCGGTCGAGATTTCGCGCACGAGATCCTCGCGCGCGAGCAATGCGGGACTCAGTTCGCTGCCCAGCCCCGGCCCGGGTGGCAGCGGAAAGTGGCCGTCGCTGCTCACCAGGTTGAACGTCAGAGCGTCGGCGAACCAGGTGAGGTAAAACGCGCGCACGCTCTCCATGATGAACAGGTTATAGACACTCGCGCAAAAGTGCGCCGTCACCAGGTTGCTCACCGGTCCGCCCGGGTTGTGCGGCGCGACAGGCAGTTGATGGCTCTCGGCAAGGGCGGCGATTTTGCGCGCTTCGGTCAGGCCGCCGGTCCAATCGATATCGAACATCACGATATCCGCCGCGCCCTCTTCGATGATCGGCCGATATCCCCAACGCGTCATCATCCGCTCGCTCGTGACAATGGGCGTGCTCGTGGCAGCTCGCAATTGCCGCGTGGCCTGGGGATCATCCGGGAGCATCAGCTCTTCAAGCCACATCGGCCGCAGCGGTTCCACGGCCCGGGCAATGCGAATGGCGCTGGGCAAATTCCACTGGCAATGGCCCTCGAGCGCGATTTCGATTTCGTCTCCAACGGCCTCGCGGATGGCGCGGAACCGCGAAACGCCATACTCCAGCTCGGCAGGGCTGATGTTTTGTCCCAGCGTGCGCCGCGCCAAATCATCAAACGGCCAAATCTTCATCGCGCGAATCCCCATCGACAGCAGCTCTCGGGCGAGCCGGGCCGGATCTTCATGGAACAGCTCGTGATCCATGTAGGGCGCGTGACTCGCGCAGGTGTTGTAGAGGGGAATCCGGTCGCGGCAGGCTCCGCCCAGCAAGTCATAGAGCGGTCGATGGGTCAATTTACCCAGCAGGTCCCACAGCGCGATGTCGATGGCGCTAATAGCGCGCATCTCGGCGCCGCCATAGTTGCCGTAGTGGACCACCTTGAACATGTGATGCCACAAGAGCTCTATGCGCGTGACGTCCTGGCCCAGCAACACCTTGGCGAGCGTGCCGTGAATGATCCGCGCCACGGCGTCGGGCGATTGGAACGTCTCGCCCAGGCCGATCAGCCCCGCGTCGGTGTGCACGCGCACCCACACCAGCAGCGGCCGCTCGGGGTCGAGAATGGTCTCGACGGCAGTGATTTTCACCGGTTCCATGCCGCCTGCACTTCGGGATTCAGCAATCCGGCGATCGACCATTTTTGGGCGAAGATGTCCAAGATGTTCTGGGCGGCTCCGGTGGCCATGTCCTCGACGGCCTGTGCATCGAGCGCTGCCAGGTGAGGGCTGACGATCACGTTGTCGAGCGCGACGAGCGGATGATTGGCTGGCGGCGGTTCAACCGCCAGCACGTCCAACCCCGCGCCGGCCAAATGGCCCGAGGTCAAAGCCGCGAGCAAGTCCTTTTCGTTGACGAGCCCGCCGCGGGCCGTGTTGATCAGAACGCTGCCTGGCTTCATGCGCATCAGCGAGCGCGCGTTGATCAATTCTCGCGTGTCGGCGGTGATGGGCGTGTGCAGCGTCACGCAATCGGATCGCGCGAGCAGCGTATCGAAGTCAACCAGTTCGATGCCGTATTTGGCGACGAATTCAAAATCGGGATAGCTCTCCGTTGCCACCAGATGCATTCCGAATGCAGCGGCGCGCACGGCCACGCTGCGTCCGATCCGCCCCAGACCCACGATGCCCAAGGTTTTTCCGCGCAGCGGAATGAAAATCGACCGCCGCCGCCAGTTGCCTTGCCGGGCATCGATCGCATTGGAAACCACCGAACGCGTAACGGCCAGCAGTAGGGCCATCGTGTGTTCGGCAACCGCCTGGTGGTTGCCTTCGGGCGTGATGGTCACGGCGATGCCGCGGCGCGTGGCGGCAGGCACGTCGACTTGATCGTAGCCCACGCCATTGCGCGAAATGACGCGCAGCGACGGCAGATTCGCGAGCACGCGATCGGTATACGGCTCGCTGCCGGCGATAATCGCCACGAATCCCTGCGCGGCCTCGAGCACATCCTCTTCCGTCGGGAGCGCGGTCTTGGCCGGAAAGCGCACGTCGTAGCCGGCGGCCTTCAGCAAATGCTCGTGCGTGCCACGCAGATCGCGAAGGACTTCCGTCGTAATCAATACGCCAGGCATTTGAATTCCCTAGTGGCTGCTTATTTGCCACGCGCGAGATGGCCACGCACGCGCTCAGTCAATTGGGTAGCCGAGCGCATCAGCAGCCCGTAATCGGCCGCGATGGCGATCCAGTTGACTCCCTTGTCGCACCATTCGACAAGCAACTCGGGATCGTCGCCCACGGCAATGCCCATCGGCACCTTGGCCGCGCGGGCGCGCGAGATAATCGAATCGATCGCGCGCAGCACCTCCGGATGGCGCGGCTGGCCGGTATAGCCCAACGAGTTCGCCAGGTCGTTCGGGCCGACGACGATCGACGTCAAACCAGGCACGGCCAGGATCTCGTCAATATTTTTGAAGGCCTCGGCCTGCTCGATCTGCACGATGGTGATGATGGTGCGATTGGCGAGGCTGCAGAACTCTGGCCCGCCCCGCGCGCCATAGCCCGACGGCCGGCGCGGTCCGAAGCCGCGAATTCCCTCGGGCGGATAGCGGCAGGCGGCCACGGCTTGCCGCACGTCGTCGGCCGATTGCACCAAGGGCACAATCACACCCGCCGCCCCCACGTCGAGGATCGGCTTGATCAGCACCGGGTCGTTGGCCGGCACGCGCACCAGGGGCGTCGTTTGAGTTCCCTTGGTAGCCATGAGGTGCGCTTGGACGCGCTCCACCGAAATGGGATTGTGCTCCGTGTCGATCCACACGAAATCGAGCACGCGCGTTAAGGCCTCGGTGACCGCAGGATCGAAAAAAGTGATGCACGTGCCCAGCAGCGTTTTTCCGGCAGCCAGCTTGTCACGGAAATATTGTGCGTTTTCCAAGTAGGTTGCGCTCCGGTTCGATATGCAAATAGGAAGTCAGCGCGGCGAAGTCCCTGATGATCGCAGGCGGAGAGCCATTTGAAAACCGCCTTTGTCACGCGGGGGCTTTTTCGTCCAGCAACTCATGGACGACCTTCGCGCCCGACACGGCGGAATCGGTCAGCGTTTCGTCGCGGCCATGATGGCGATAGGTCAGCTTATCGTGATCCAGCCCGAGCTGGTGCAACAGGGTGGCGAACAGATCGGTCACATGCACCGGCTTTTCGGCGGCTCGATAGCCCACCTCGTCGGTTGAGCCGTGCACGTGGCCGGCCCTGAAACCTCCGCCCGCCAACAGCAGGCTGAACCCATTGCGGTTGTGATCACGGCCCTTGCCGTTTTGTGAGACTGGCAAGCGCCCAAACTCCCCCGTCCACAGCACGATCGTTTCTTCGAGCAGGCCCCGAGCCTTCAAATCGCGAATCAAGGCGGCGGACGGCAAATCGGTCTTGCCGGCGATCTTTTCGATCTCGTCCTTCACGTTGCCGTGGCTGTCCCACGGATTGCCGGCCGCGGGAAATACCTGTACGAAGCGCACGCCGCTCTCGACTAGCCGGCGCGCCATCAACAACCGCGAACCGTAGCCGGCGGTTTTCGGGTCGTCCAAACCATACATGGCACGCGTGGCTGCCGTCTCGCGCGTCAAATCGAGCACGTCCCCCGCCGCCAACTGCATGCGGGCCGCCAGCTCGTAATTGCGAATCCGGGCTTCGAGCGCCGAGTCCTTGGGATATTGTTCCCGGTGGCGGGCGTTCATCCGCGACAAAAACTCCAAATCTTCACGCTGCGCACCCTCGGGCAGCGGCACGCTGGCGCGCAGATTCAGCACGGGGGTTCCCTGGCTGCTGAATTCGGTGCCGCGATACAGGGCCGGCAGCCACCCGTTTTGCCAGAGTGTAGAACCCGTGCCCGGATAGCCCTCGGGATCGCGGAGCACGATGTAGCTGGGAAGGTTTTGATTCTCCGTACCCAAGGCGTAGCTGATCCACGAGCCCAAGGTCGGCCGGCCCGGAAAGAGCTTGCCGCTGGTGATCATCACCAGACTTTCGGTGTGATTGTTGTGGCCGGTGTGCATGGAACGCACCAGGCACAAATCGTCGGCGATCGCGGACAGCTGCGGCAGAGCCTCGGAGATTTCCATCCCGCAGGCGCCGCGCGGCTGAAACTTGAAAGGGCAGGGCAGCAGCTTGTTCGATTCGCTGCCAGGCTGAAACATCTCGACCTTGTCGCGATAGACCTGGCCCGCGCGCTTGTTCAGCTCAGGCTTGGGGTCGAAGAGCTCCATGTGGCTCGGCCCGCCGTTTTGCATGAGCATAATGACCGACTTGGCGCGCGGAGCGAAATGCGGGGCCCGACTTTGCAGGTCGAAGCGGTCCCGGGTTTCGCTGGCCAGCGAGCGCTCGTCGGTAAGCATCCCGGCCAGCGCTAGCGAGCCGAACCCAAGCCCCGTCATCTGCAGCATGTCGCGTCGCGAGAGCCGTGGCCCGGCGGATTCGTTTGGAGTGTGCTCCATGGCGCGGCTCTCTAAGGGATGTACAGGAATTCGCTCGTGTTAAACAGCATCTGGCACAGGTGAGACAAAGCCTGGTGAGCGGCCTCAGGCGGCGGCGCGGTCTTCAAGTAGCGCTCCGCCTGGTGATCGAGCAGCTCGTGCGCCCAGCTCGTCTCGCTGGGAAGTGGTTTTCGTGACAGGGCGATCTGGAACGCGCGGACAATCCGGTCGTTCGTGTTTTCAGCTTCGCGTTCGATGCGACTGGCGAATGCCCTGGCTTGCTCGAGCACAAAATCATCGTTGAGCAGCGTCAACGATTGCGAGACCACGGCCGACGACGTTCGACGCGTGCAATTGCTGGTGAGCTCGGGCTGATCGAAGGCCTCGAGGAGCGAAAGGTTGTAGCGGCGCCGCGAAACCAGATACATGCTGCGCCGAGCGGCCGCCGACGCCGTCGCATCCTTCTTCACCATGACCGCGCCATCAGCTCGGCCGTCGAGCGGCGTTGGCGGACCCCCCAGCCCTTGCTGCAACTGCCCGCTCGCGCACAGGATCGCGTCGCGCACGCATTCCGATTCCTGCTGCCGCAGGGGCATGTGCCACAACAGCTCATTGCCGGGATCGACCGACTCGGGTTCGGCCGTCGCACGGTGAGGGCCGGCGCTCGCAGTCGACGGGCTCTCGCGCCGGGACGCCTGGCGGTACACGCTCGACAGCATGATCTGTTTCACCAGGGGCTTGATGCGCCAGCCGTTCGACTGAAACTCGACCGCCAGCCAATCGAGCAGTTCGGGATGCGTGGGGCGAGCGCCAGAATTCCCGAAGTTATCGCTGGTGGCCACGATTCCCTGACCGAACAAGGCTTGCCACACGCGATTGACGTAAACACGCGAGACCAGCCCGCCCGCCGTGCTATCGGGCTGGGTCAACCAGCGCGCGAATGCCAGTCGCCGTCCGCTGGTGATCGCGCTTGCTTCCGCGTCGGCAATCGTCGATTGCTCGGCCGAGTCGCACAGCACGCGCAAGTAGCCAGGCGGAACCTGTGCGCCAGGGCGGTCCAGATCTCCCCGGCGCAGAAGGTAAGTCGCCGGCGGCGGGCCCACGTCGTACACCGCCTGAATCGTACCCCACGAGCGCCGTCCGGAGTTGAGCGCTGCGATTTCTGCGTCGAACTTGTCCCAGCTCGCTTTGTCCTCCGGCGAGAGTGCGGCGCTCACCTCCTCGGGGGACACCTTGAGCATCTTGCCGAACTTGTCGGCCAGATACTTAAGAACCTCATTGCGGTTTTCGGGGGCCGATTGAATGGCCAACTTTGTATCCGCGCGGATCGGTTCAGGAACTCCCGCCAGTTTCGCTTCCAACAAGCGGTCTTCGTAAGGCCGCCGCAGCTCGGAAACACTCCCCTTGA
>DATJEN010000213.1:0-5996 GCA_035496575.1 Pirellulales bacterium | reverse complement strand
GCGCGTGCAATGTCTCGCCCTGTCGCCGCAAGAGGACCTGCTGGCAACGGCGAGCTATGACGGCGCAGTGCGGGTCTGGGAGACCAAAGCATCCCGCCGCAAGGATCCCGAGCCGCTCAAATCGGCGCCGGGTTTTGCTGTCTTCTCGAGAAACGCAGAACGGATGGTCATCGTAGCTGGGCAAAGAATTTACGGTTGGTTGAGTGATGGCGAGAAGTTGGGTGACACTGAGTTCCCGCACACAGTTCATAGTCCAGTCTTGTCGCCGTCGGGCCGACTGGTCGTTCTGATGGAAGTGAACACGGCCGAGGGAAGATTGCTCAGCATGGATGGCATGGAGGTGGTGCAGGGCTTCGAGCGCATGCCAAGTTTAGTAGGCGTGGCGCTATCCGGAGATGATGCTGTGATTGCAACGATTGATATGGACCACCGCCTGGTCGTACGCGAGATCGCCACGGGAAGAGAGCTCTATTGCAGAGAAGTCCCCGCGCCGACAGCGATTGCGGGGCTGAACCTCAATGGTTCGTTGGTTTTGCTGAGCGCTCCAGGAAAGCCAGTGGCGACCGCGATCGACGTGCAAACCGGGCATGACGTCGAAGTGCCGCGGGACTTGAGCTTTCTGGCCGGTGGGAGTTTCTCACCCGACGGGAGTCGTCTGTTCACGGGATCTGGCGAGACGTTGCAGATTCGAGATTCCCGTACCGGGGCGCTCCTGCAACACTTTACGCACCCCAAAAGGTTGACGGGGAAAGCGGCCTGGTCGCGCGATGGCCGCCGCGTTGCAATTCAGACGTTTCCGGAAACGATCGTGCTCTATGACACCGCCAGTGGCGCGCTCGTTGGCGAGCTCGAAGGCGCGTTGGGGACTATTCTCTCGAACCTGGTGTTCACGCCCGACGGCAAATCGCTGGTGGCGCTGGTCCGCAGCCCTGACGGAAAGCAGGCGTGTTGGCAGGAATGGACCGTGGCCGATTAGCGCATGGCTCTCGACTTCCGTCGTGCCGCCAAAATCCCGGACTGACTTGTTTTTTGATTCGCCGTTCGTCTAAATGGCCCGAATGGGGACTCAGGCGGAACGGAACTTCGATTTCGACTATGCCGTTATCGGCTCTGGGTTTGGCGGCAGCGTGTCGGCCATGCGCCTGGCGGAGAAGGGCTATCGAGTCGCCGTGATTGAACGCGGCAAACGCTGGCGGGCCGAAGATTTTCCAACCACCAACTGGAACCTTCGCAAATACCTATGGGCCCCGCTCGCGCGGTGCTTCGGCATTCAAGCCATCAGTTTTCTGCGCGACGTCATGGTGCTGCACGGCACCGGCGTGGGCGGCGGCAGCCTGGTGTATGCCAACACGCTGCTGGTGCCGCCCGACAGCGTGTTTGAAGACCCGCGCTGGAGGGCGCTTGGCGATTGGAAGCGGCAACTCGCCGAGCATTACGACACGGCCAAGCAAATGCTGGGCGTCGTGTCGGCGCCTTGCCCTGGCGAGACGGATGACATGCTGGCCGTGATCGCGGCCGATCTCGGACGGGCGCACACGTATCGCGCGACCGAGGTCGGCGTCTATTTTGGCGAGCCGGGTAAAACCGTCAGCGATCCGTACTTCGATGGCCAGGGACCGCCGCGCGCGGGCTGTGTGTTGTGCGGCGGGTGCATGGTCGGTTGCCGTCACAATGCCAAGAACTCGTTGGACAAAAACTACCTGTACTTCGCCGAGAAGTTTGGGGCACAGGTCATCGCCGAAACCGAAGTGCTCGACGTCAAGCCATTGCCGACGGGCGGTTACGAAGTGCAGACGCGCAAAATCACCGACCTGCTTTTCAAGCGGCGCAATACGCTGCGCGTGCGTGGCGTGGTGTTTGCCGGCGGGGTGCTGGGCACTGTGCCGCTGTTGCTCAAGTGTCACGAGCGCGGTTCGTTACCCGCCTTGTCGGCGACCTTGGGAACCTACGTGCGCACGAACAGCGAAGCCCTGGTTTGCGCAACGAGCCGTAAGCACGGGGCCGACTATTCGCGCGGGATCGCCATTGCCAGCGGCTTTCGACCAAGCGACGAGACACACATCGAGATGGTGCGCTACGGCCGCGGCCAGGATTTCATGGGGCTGCTGTGCACTCTGTTGGTGGGCGGTGGTCCGCCCTGGCCACGCTGGTTGCGCTGGATGGCCGAGATCGCGCGCCACCCGCTGCGGTTTCTCAAATTCTGTAACCCGCTGGGCTGGGCCCGCCGCACGGGCATTCTGCTGGTGATGCAATCCGTGCCGAATCACATGCGGTTCGTTCGCAATCGCCGCTGGTTCTGGCCATTTTCGAAACGCTTGGACTCTAGCTGGGATTCGCCCGAGCGGATTCCCAAGTACTTCCCGATTGCGAATCAAGTGGCCCAGCGCCTGGCCGAAAAGATGGAAGGCGACGCCTCGAGCGGATTGCCTGAAGTGCTGTTCAACCTCACGTCCACGGCCCACATTCTGGGCGGCTGCCCGATGGGGGCGGATGCCAGCCAGGGAGTGATCGATCGCTTCGGCCGCGTATTTGGCTATGATAACCTGTTTGTTGCCGATGGCTCGATCGTGCCTGTCAATCTGAGCGTCAACCCGAGCTTGACGATCTGTGCGTTGACGGAATGGATCATGAGTCACGTGGAACCCAAGCAGCCTGCGTCCGATCGCTTCCATCGAGGTGCCACATGGCCAGCAGTGCCACACGAACGCTCACATCGCCTGCCGACCAGATAAACCGTTGTGCGCGAGAGCTGGCCGCCGCCAAGGACAAGCTCAGCGCGCTGTCGCTCGCCGAGCGAAGGCATTTGCTCGAAGATTGCCTGGAGCGCACCATTCGCCTCGCGCATCGCTGGGTCGAGGCCGCCTGCCAGGCGAAGGGGATCCCAGCCGGCAACCCCGCCCGCGCCGAGGAAGTCGCAGCCGGGCCGGTGGCCACCGCGCGGCATTTGCGGCTCCTGATTCAAAACTATCGCTCGGTCGAGAGAAGCGGCCGCATCGAGCTGCCGGCCGCACCCATCGAGACGCTCGACGGAACCACCGGCGTGCAAGTCATGCCGGTGCGAGGGCTGTTCGACTCCGTCGCATTCGCCGGATTCAAGGCACACACATTTTTGGCGCGCGGCTACGACCGCCGCGATCTCGAGCACTTGGGCCAGCAACTCAAAAGTCCGCGCATGGCCAGGCTGGTGCTGGTGCTGGGGGCCGGCAACGTCTCCAGCATTCCGGCCACCGACACGATTTCAAAAGTGTTTCAAGAGGGCCACTGCGTGCTCTTGAAAATGAACCCCGTCAACGAGTACCTGGGGGAGATTTTCGAAGAGCTGTTCGCGCGGCTGACCGCGGCCGGATTCGTGCGCGTCGTGTACGGCGGCGCGGAGGTTGGCGGCGCGGCGATCGACAACGCCGAAGTCGAAGAGGTGCACATCACCGGCTCGATCCATTCGCACGACGCCATCGTGTGGGGCAACCCAGGGCCGGAGCGCGAGCGGCGACGACAAGAACACGATCCGCTCCTCAAAAAACCCATCACCAGCGAGCTAGGGAACGTGAGCCCGTGGATCGTCGTGCCGGCGGATTACACCGACAAGCAATTGCGTTTCCAGGCGGAGAGCATCGCGTCGTCGATCACCAACAACGCCTCGTTCAATTGCGTGGCGACGAAAATGATCGTGACATCGAGCCGCTGGCGGCAGCGCGAAAGATTTTTAAAGCTCGTGGAAGAAGTTCTCTCCAAAGTGCCCGAGCGCCGCGCTTACTACCCGGGAGCCGCCGATCGCTTCGCACGATTTGCGGGCCGCTCGGCCCAGCAGGCGGCCGGCTCTTTGCCTTGGACGCTCATTCGAAATGCGAGCCCCGAGCGAGAATCGCAGCTCTTTTGCGAAGAATCATTCGTGTGCGTGTGTGCCGAGACGGCTCTTGACGCGGCCGACGACCGCGACTTTCTGCGTCGCGCGGTTGCGTTCGTCAATGATAAGCTGTGGGGCACGCTCAGTGCGGCCCTCACCGTGCATCCGGGTTTCCGCAAGGCACCCGGCGGAGAAAAAGTTTTCCAGGAGTGCGTGGGCGAATTGCGCTATGGCGCAATCGGCATCAATCACTGGCCGGCGCTGCTGTATGCCATGATGAGCCCGCCTTGGGGCGGCTATCCAGGCGGAACGTTGGCCAACGCACAAAGCGGCATCGGCAGCGTTCACAACACGTTCATGCTCGAACATATCGAAAAGACGGTGCTCGAAGGCCCGATTACCCTGTCGCCCAAACCATTCTGGTTCCCCACGCACCGTCGACCGGAACCCATCGCCTGGAGAGTTTTGGATCTGTACGCAAAACCCTCCGCGTGGAAGCTGCCGGGCCTGGCCTTGGCGGCGCTACGCGCCTAACGAGTAGCACGACGATCGTCCGACTCTCGTTAGCCCGCGATCAGAAAAGCGTTGCGCGCCAGGAGTTCGAGCGCGTTGGGCAGGGCGGCGCGAATGGCGCGGCCAATCGCTTCATTGCCCGTGACAGGCTGTTGGTTTTCATAGACGGGAAAACGCCCTTCACCGGCCGACTTCGTTAGTAACTCGGCCAGTTGCTCGGCATCCCGGCTGCCGTCGAGCAGCTGGAGCACATTTCGCTCGAACTGCCCCATCCGCACGACTTCGTGCTTGCGGTTGGTCACCAGCGACGCGCGGCTGGCCTGCCAGCGAGCAAGTGGGCTGCCGGTTGGCTTGTCGACGGGTTTGGCTTCGAACGGAGCGGGCGCCGCGTGCAGCTCGAGCACGCCTCCTGCGCAAGCTTGCAGCAAATTCTCGTGCAAGCGCGTGAGATCTGCGGCGTCAATTTCGTCTTCCGCCGGCTGGCTGCCTTCGGCCTCGGGTTTGAGGCGTCGTTTGGTGCCGGCAAGCAATTCCGGCAGCGGCAAATATTTTGGCCAGGCGTCGGCCAGCTCGGCCAGAGCGGCCTTGATGAGCGGGGCCGGTGTCGTGATCCTGAGCCCATTCGCGCCAACGTAGCTGTCTAGCGCCACGGAACGCACGTCGAGTTCCGGCTTTTCAGGACGCAAGTTCCCGGCCAGGTACATGCCTTCGATCGACTCAACCCGCAACCCGCTGGCGAGCTCGACATCGGCATGGCAGAGCAGGGTCTGGCGAATCGAACGGTTTCGCACGATGTCGCGATATTCTTCCTTCAGAATCGGATCGGCCGTGATGGCTTCCAGCCGCTGTTCGGCGTCAGGAGTCAAATAATCGTTAAAGCGAATGCCAAGAATGCAGTCCCCGGCCACCTGCAATTGGTGGCCGGCGGCGTGCGCGGCAAACTCTCGAAAGTAGACCGGCTGGTTGACGGGCTCCATGTGGTCGTGCAGCAGGTAGGCGTCGCTCTGCGCGAGCACGGCGGCAAGTTGCGCTTTGACGGCGGCGTCGAACGGTCTGGCCGGATCGAGCGACTCGTTCAAAAACGCGATCACGTTTTTGGCATACGCCAGGCGTTCCGTCGTGGAGCGGCCCATCTGCGCGTCGTACAGCATGATGGCCCGCAACGCGTCGTGCACGTGCCAGCCGGGGTAGCAGTTGTAGCTGACGAACGCGAGGCCTTGCGGGGCAAGGTGCTTCTGGATTCCGGCCATGAGCCGGTCGCGGGTGGTCGCATCGATCCACGAATAGACCGCATGCGCGATGATGTAATCGAATGCACCGTCTGCGCCGGGCAAATCCGCGTCGGGCAACTCCGCAAGGTTGAGCTCGAGAAATTCGACGTTCTCGAGCCCAACCTCGCGCGCCGACGTGCGCGCAAACTCGATTTGCCGGGCGGAGAAGTCAATGCCCAGGAACTGCCCGCCGGGGCTTCGCTCGGCCATCGGCAGCAAGTTCTGGCCGCTGGCGCACCCCAGCTCAAGCACGCGTGCCTGGCCTGGCTCGGCCGTGGAAAGCCCACGCAACCGCGCGATCGTCCACAGGTTCTCGATCGAGGAGCTGGGCATCGGCAAGTTCGGCGAGGGAACCTCGTCGTAAGCGG
>DATJEN010000212.1:0-31548 GCA_035496575.1 Pirellulales bacterium | reverse complement strand
CCACACGCCGGCCGCGGTGAGCGCCGCGAACTCGCCATAACTGTGCCCGGTGACTAAGTCCGGCTGAATCTGCATGTCCACAAGCGAGCGGTGAACAATCAGATCGGCCAGCAGCATGACGACTTGAGTCACCCAGATGTCGGCCCCGAGCTGCTCGGGCCGTTCCCAGGCCATCTGGCCAAAAGTTTGATAGCCGCGAGCTTGCATCACCGCGTCAATCTCTTGCATCGCGGTCATGGCGGCTGGCACGTCGCGCACCAGCTCGCGCAGCATGCCCGGATATTGGGAGCCCTGGCCAGGGAACACGAATGCCACGCGTGGGCGTCGCACGGGCAGGCGGCGATAAAAGCAACCCTGCTGGTCGAGCACAGGCTGAGCATCTGGATTCGCGAATTGCTTGGCAGCGATTTGCAGTTTTTTGGCCAGTGCGTCGGCGCTGCTGGCCACCACGCCTAGCCTCAAGCGATCGGCCGCAACAAATTCCGTCGGCTCCCCGAAAGCGCGCGTCGGATCGGCCAGTGCGCGCTCGATCTTGGCCGTCAATTCAGCGGCCGTCGCAGCCCCGAGCCGCAAGATCTTGCATTCGGCCGCGGCAGACATTGGTGGTGCCGAAACCGCGGGTGAAGCCGCGGCGAGAGGTTGCCGCGCGGAAGTTGGCGCCTCGGCTCTCTGGCTCGGCGCGACTTTCTCACCGCGCTCAAGCAGAATGTGATAGGCCAATCCCTTGCCATATGAGCTCACCGCCGCCAGCCGTCGACCATCGCGCGAGGTATGGCGAACTGTAAGGGGCGCGGTGACGGCTTGAATCTGTCCAGAGTTTTGCGAAACGACCGGTAACGGCGTTTTTAGGCCAACCGTGGCATGCATCTGGCCCTTCTCGACCTCGAGGCTGGCTTTGACCAGCGACACCATGGCCGAAGCGCCAATCGTGTGTCCGATCTGACCCGTGATGGAACTGACCAGCAGCGGCTCGGCGCGTTTCGATTTTCCATAGGTGGCGATCAAGGCACACACTTGATCCTGATCGCGCTCTGGCAGTCCCGTGCCGTCCATCTCGACGAGCGCGACGTCGGCCGGATCGACCCGAGCATTCTCCATTGCGCGGTTGATGGCAAGTTCGATCGACTGTTCGGCGGCTTCGGCGTGGGCAGCGCCAATACCTCGAATGATGGCATGGATCTTGTCTCCATCGCGGCGCGCGTCGCCAAGACGCTTGAGCAGCACGACCGCGACGCCTTCGCCCGGCACGATTCCCGTTGCCGTCGCGTCAAAAGGTGCGGGGGGATGATCGCCGCTGGCCAGGGAGCCCGCAAGTGCGAGGCCTTCGTACTGCGGCAGATTCATACACCGCTGCCCGCCGGCGCAGATCATCATGTCGCAATCGCCCGAGACCAGAATATCGGTGGCGATCGCCAAGGCCGCGGCTGACGAAGTGTTGCTCGCGTCGATCGCGGCAGCACCGCCCATCAGGTTCATGGTCTTGGTGATGCGCGAGGCCAAGGTGCTGGTGCTGAAGCTGCCACTCTCGTCGATCAGTGCCGGCCAATGTTTGAGCATCACCTCGGCCAGTTCGTCGGTGATTCGTTCGGCGTCCGCCGCCGAAGTGCCACGGCGGGCAAGCATCGGCTTCAGCAAACTGGCGATGTGCGGCAAGCGCAGGCCCAAGCCCAGTTGCGTCGAAAAGTCGCCGCCGAATTCGGTGCCGACCAGCACGCCGACGCGCGTGCGATCGAAGTTTTTTTTGTCATAGCCGGCGTCGACCAGCGCCTGATCGGCGGTATCCAACAGCATGAATTGCAGTGGGTCCGCCTGCTGCACTTGTTTGGGTGGCTGCTTGTGCTTGCGCCAGTCGTAGGCATACTCCGTGATATAGCCGCCCAGGATGCTGGGCGTGCGATAGGCTCGCGCCGCGCCGGGCTCGTGTCCGATATCGGTGCGCCAGCGCCCGGCCGGGGTCGGCCCCTTGGGGTCGCGCCCCGAGGCAATCAGATCCCACAACTTCGCCGGATGATCCGCGCCAGGCAAAATGCAGCCCATGCCGATGATCGCGACGGCTTGTTCGTCCTCGCTCGCCGCTCCACCAGCGCGGGGAATCGTGCTCGCCGGCCACATTTCGCGCAGCCTGGCACGCCGCTCTTCCGTGAATTCCTCGAGCACCACGTGCATGTTCAGCCCGCCAATCCCAAACGCATTCACGCCGGCGCGGCGCGGCAAACCATCGGGCTGCTCGGGCCACGGAGCCGCTTGCAGGGGTACGTAGAAGGGAACCTTTTCCCAATCGATCTTCGTATTGAGTGCTTTGATGTTGATGGCGGGCACAAACGTTCGGTGCTGCAGGCACAGCACGGTCTTGATCAGGCTCGAAACGCCCGCCGCTTCGAGTGCATGGCCGATGTTGGCCTTCACGCTGGCCACCGGAATCTTTTTTCCCGGCGTAAATTTGTCGGCCAGGATATCGGCCAGTGAATTGAGCTCGGTGGCGTCACCGAGACTGGTCGACGTGGCATGCGCCTCGATGTACTGCAGGCTGCCCATGTCGAGGCCATTGCGGTAGGCCCGCTCCATGGCTTTGACTTGCCCCTCTTTGCGCGGCGCCCACAAGCTTTTTCCCTTGCCGTCGGACGACATGCCCGCACCCAACACTATGGCCTGGATCGGATCACCGTCGGCCAAGGCGCGGGGCAGCGTCTTCAGGACCAGAGCCACGTAGCCTTCGGCGCAAATCAATCCGTCGGCGTCGGCATCAAACGGGCGCGTGCCGGTCGAGCTCATCGACTGCGCCTGGGAGAACAGCACCAGCGAATCGCCCTTGCAATCCGAAGCGCCGCCCACGATCGCCATATCGATGCGGCCCAGTTGCAACGCGCGCGCCGCGACCATCACCGTTTGCAACGACGAGGCACACGCCGAGTTGAGCCCCAAGAAGGGTCCCGAAAGCTGAAAGGCCTTGGAAATCGTGCCGGCCACCATGTTGATCGACACATCGGGCGAATCGGCCGACCGCTTGGGCAACTGCGATCGCACGCTATCGACCAGCTCTTGGATGATGGCGTCTTGCTCGGCCTGGGGCAGATCGGCAAACCCGCTCACCTCGCGCAAGAACTGCGCGCCCTCTTCGATGCACGTGCCGTAAATCAGGTCGCCCGCCAGGCTGCTACCTTGCGCATGGCCGATATACACGCCTGTATTGCGCAGCGGCAGATTGAACGGATCCATGCCGGCGTGCCGACATGCCTGCGCGGCGGTCTGGCACATCAAAAGGTGCGCGTTGTCCACTCCGCGCTCGAGCTCCGCCGAAATCGGGCAAGCGCGATTGTCGAACTGGCGGCTGGAAACAATCGAACCGAGCTTGGCGTAACTTTTTCCGCGCGTGCCGACCTTGGGGTCGTAATACAGTTCCTGATCCAAGCGCTCGGGAGGTAGCTCGCCCACAGCGCTGCCGCCCCGCGATAGCAAGTCCCAATACTGATCCAAGTTGTCGGCGCCGGGAAGTCGACACGCCATGCCGACAATCGCGATCGGCACCTGAGTGTGTCCAAACGGCTGTTCCATGATCGATTGTCCTTCAGCGTTGCACGTCGTGGTGCGCGCCCGCGGACACGGGCTGACTGGGCGTCAATGCGTCGCGGCAATTGCAACAAGTTCAGCGCGGCTCGGCCACGCGCGGTCATGCGGGGGTAACGATGGACTCCAGGACACTAACAAAGTCGGGATGTCTGTCATGACCATCCAGGCCCTCGACGAGGACGCGTCCTGCTTCAATCGACTGTTCAACCGAGCACCGCCCCTCGACCAGGGACGAGAAAGTATGCGAGTTCAAGTAATAGCGCAAGCCGTCATCGGGGCCGAGCCCCCGCTCGACGTCGACCACGCGGCCGCCGCTGACCGTCAGGCGCCATTGCCCGCCGTGACGGCCGCTGACTTCCAAACCGATGCTGCGCGAATCGGCGCCGCCGGGCGTCGCGCTCCTTTGCCGCTCGGCAGCCACGCTGCGCAAGTGTTCGTGCGGCTCGAATCCTGGCTGTTGCTGTTCGATGCGCTTGAGGATGAACTTTTCCTTGATCGGATAGCTGGCGATTCGCATGAGCATGTCGCGATCGATCACCGGACACGGCAAGTGCGGCAGCGCTCGATCGGTGTTCGCGCGATCGAACAGCGGATCGTCCCGCCAATGCGAGCGGTAGACCTCCATGTATTGCCGAAACAGCTCCTCGTACGCCTCGATCTGTTCTTCACTCAGCGTCCCGGTAAAGCGGCGGCTGGAGTAAGTTTCGATCGCCTCTTGCACCACCTCTTGAATCAGTTTCACCGTGACCGGCACGGGGTTGGTCATGTGATACGTCTGGCCATGGTGCTCGGGATGCGTGACCAGGTGAACAATGGCGGCCGATAGCCAATCGACGGGCACAAGATTCTTGCCCTCGTCGCCACGCAGCCCAAGCAAGCGAAAGAAGCGCTCGCCCAGCAAGTGCGTGGGAACCTTGTCGGCAACCAGGTAAGCCAACTGCAGGGGCAAATAGAACCCATGCGACGACGTCGTGTAGCCGGTGCGCGAATCACCCACCACGCTGGCCGGGCGATAGATGGTGCGCTCGTCGAGAAAATCAGCCGCACGCAGCATCTTTTCGGCCGTGAGCTTGCTGACCTCGTAGACGTTCCCGTTCTCCTGCCCTAGATCGATATCCCGCTCATGAATCCATCCAGTCCGCAAGCCGCAAATGTAGGCCGTCGAGACGTGGTGGAACTTGCGAATGCCCGACGCTCGGCAGAACTCGAGAATGCTCTCCATCCCGCCGTTATTCGTGCGGAAGGGCTCGCCGTTCTTGTCCTCGCGAAACGTCATGCTGGCCGCGCAGTGCAGCATGCGGTCGCAGTGCTTCGCCACCCACTGCCGCTGGTCGGCATCGGGCACGACTTCCGGAAGGCAAAGATCCCCCTCGATGACCACCGGCCTCGGCAGCGACCGACCGGCCTGCTCCTCCCACATGCGCATGATGCTCTCAATGGCCGCCGGCCCCTTGCCTGGCCGCCCCATAGCAGCGACCGGCACCCCGGCGGCCAGGAGGTCGCGCAACAGGTAGCGTCCTACCAAACCGGTAGCGCCCGTGAGAAACAGGTACTGCATGCGATGCTAGCTCTTCAAAGTTGAACGGCAGACACGGCTGGCGGGAGAAACGACTGCTGGCACGAGGCGAGCGCGCAGCGAAGGGCTGAAACGCAGATTCTACTAGCGACCCACAGGAGTGTCAACATGGGGCCTCTACACAGGTTATGACGTATAAGGCATTCTTGCCGCACAAAAAATTTGGGCTGTGCCGTACGCCCCTTTTTCGGTCTGTTACTGGCCGCTGCACGGGTGGAGGAGGTACCCCACTAGCAAGAGCGGTGCCAAATGGGGGGACTACACTCAAAATCCCCTGAGACCGCTTTGCGGAACCCTCTGGGAAACGGACTGGCACGCGACGCGCGCTATTTCCGATCGTGGGCGTCGACGGCCACAAACTCCCGCTTCTCGTCGCGCGCAACGCGGCTGATCGACGTGCGCGGATCGTGGTTCCACAGAATCCACCACCCTTCGTCCGCGGCACGGCCGAGAAACTCGGGCTTGCGCCGCCGCGTTTCAACGGGATAGGTGTCGTAGGCAAGATGCCACATGCGGCGCATGTGCGCCGTCGAGGGGCAAATGTCACCCAAATAGGCCGCCGTTTGCCCGCCAGACTCGAAGAAGATCGCCATGTGCCCGCGCGTGTGACCGCCCGTCACTCGACAGCGTACGCCTGGCAACAGTTCTTGGCCATCTTCGATGACCATCATCAAGCCCGCATCATAGAGCGGCAGGATGTCGTCGATCGGGTAAGCCGTAACCAACTCGGGCGCGCCGCCGGTGGCATCCTCCCATTCCGTGCGCCCGATGATGTGCCGCGCCCGCGAAAAGATCGGCACGCGCTTGCCAGCGGCATCGAACCGCGTGGCCCCGCACACATGGTCGAAGTGCAAATGACTGAAGATCACCGTGTCGATATCATCGGGCGCTACGCCCACGGCCGCCAGGCTCTCCAGGAGCGGCTCGCCCGACTCCATCTGATAGAACTTGCGGTCGAGCGGCCCGAATTTGCCGCCGTACCCGGTATCGATGAGGATCGTGTGCGTGCCATCGCGGGCGAGCACGCAATTGTTCGCGCACTGAATGCGGTTCGTGGAATCCGGCGGAGCAACGGCGGACCACAGCGTCTTCGGCACGACGCCGAACATCACGCCGCCATCCAGCCAAAACAGCCCGCCGTTGAGCGAATCGATTTGCCAGTTGCCTAAGTGCATCGCGGCTCTACATCCCAGGCTTAGGGCAACTGGTCTCGCAGGATTTTGCCAGCCGGCGAGCGCGGCAATCGTTCGACCGGCAGGATGCGTTCAGGCCGCTTGTAGTACACCAGGTGTTTTTCGCAGTGCGCGCGAATCGCGCTCTCGTCGACTTCACCCTCGAGCACGACTGCCGCTTTGATGAATTGGCCGCCACTCAAGCGCCGCCCGGCGTAGACCTTGACTTCCACCACTCCGGCAAGCGCAGCGATCACCTCTTCGACCTCGCTCGGAATGACTTTCAAACCTTCGACGTTGATGACGTCGGCCTCGCGGCCCATCAAATGAATGCGGCCGGCCTTATCCATCCATGCTAGATCGCCGGTTGCGAACCATCCATCCGGTAGAAAGCCGGTTTCGATTGTATCTCGGCCCAGGTAGCCGGCCATCATCGAGGAGGAGCGAACGTGCAATTGCCCGACACCCGGCGGTGCTTCGGTGGTGTGGGGGTGTGGCCGGACTTGCGTCTCGACGCCCAGCATCGCCGGTCCAACGCAGCCGCCGGCTACTTGCTCCTCGCCTGCCGGGGCGACAGTGATTCCGCCGGTTTCCGTCGTGCCATACAACGGACGGATCGTGATAGCGGATTTGGCTCGAAAGCGGCTGGCGGTGCGCTCCGATAGTGGCGAGCCCGCCGACAACACCGTGCGTACCGCGCCGCGCAAGCGATCACCGGCTCCAAACATCAGGACCTCGAGCATCGCCGGTACGGCCGGGAAGATGCTGACTCGCTCCTGCGCGAGCGCCTGAAAAACGCGGCTCGCCTGAAAGCTGCGCATGGATACGACGCGCGCACTCGACAGCAGCGGCACCATCACGCACATGCCGTAGGCATAGGCATGGCACATCGGGGCAACCGCCACGATAGTGTCGTCAGCCGTCACGCCAATGGTTTCAATATAGTGCCGCGCTTCTTCCGTCGCGGCGCGCCCCGGCCGAACCGCGATCTTGGGTTCCCCGGTTGTGCCTGAGGTTGGATGGAGCGGCACGCCCGGCAGCTCCAGAAAGTCGGAATCGAAGCCGGGCGAGGCGGAATCGAGCCTGCTCGTGGTCAGCCCGCCGAGTCCACGCACCTCAACGCCCGACGAGGCCAGTCCGATCGATTCCAAGTCTTCCGCCGGGCATTCATTGCTGATGATCCACGGCGAACCATAACGCAGCGCGGTCCGCTTGAGCTCGGCCGCGGGCGCTTTGGCATGTACCAGCAGCGGCGAGCCGCCATCTGCCAGAATCGCCAACAGCGTGACCACGAACTCCGGCCCGTTGGCAACGGCCACGATCACCCGATCACCGCTGCGGATGCCCAAGTCGACAAGCTTCCGCGCCAGCTCGACTCGCGCCGCCTGAAACCCGGCGGTGGTCAACACCTGGCCCGCATGAAGATCAACGAATTCGCCGCGGTAGTTCTCCGCGGCGTCGAGAATGGGAAGCGGCGACAGGTCCATTCTCAGGCCACAAGGGCCCGGGCGGCGTCCGCGATGCGCTCCAGCGCAAAGCCAACGTCGTCGAGGGTGTGGGCCGTCGAGAAAAACAGCGGCTCGAACTGGTTCGGGTGGAAGTAAACACCCGTCCGCTGCAGATGATGCTGGAAGCGGATGTACTTGTCGGCATCGCAATAACGGCGCACGTCCCGATAATTCGTGAGCGAGTCGACATCACGATGCGTGAGCAGCATCGAGACCATCGGGCCGACCTGCTGCACCTGGTGCGGAATTCGCAATCGGCTAAAGATCTCGCGAACGCCACGCGCAAACTCGCCCGACACATCCTCCAGGCGGCGATACATCGACGCGCCAGATCGCGTGATTTCTGCGAGCGATGCTTCGGCTGCCGACATGACCAGCGTATTGCCCGAATAAACTCCGCCATGAAACAAGCGGCCTTCGACGATCGACTGCATGATGTCGCGCGAGCTGCCGACCGCTGAAATCGGGAATCCACCGCCCAGGGCTTTGCTCAGGACCGTAATGTCGGCCTCGACTCCGTATCGCTCTTGCGCTCCGCCTGCCGCCACGCGCATGCCCGTGATGACTTCGTCAAAGATCAACAAGGCGCCATATTCGTGAGTTATGGCGCGGGCGATCTCGAGAAAATCCTGGTTGGGCGCGATCACGCCGGCGTTGCCCATCACCGGCTCCATGATCACCGCCGCGACGTCATCGGCGTGATCACTCAAGCACTTCTCGAGCGCTTCGGGTGAGTTCCAGCGGCACACCAGCACGTCGTGAGGCGCGCCGTTCATTCCTAGCGTGCCGGGAATCGCCGGACCGTAGGGGCCTGTTGGCAAATCTTCGATGGGAGCGTGATATCGATGGAAGATGCCGTCGCTCGACCCGTGGTAGTGACCCTCGAACGCGATGACGTAGCGCCGACCGGTGAATACGCGGGCGAGCCGCAATGCAGCGACAATGGCCTCGCTGCCGGTGCTCGAAAACCGCATCAACTCGATGTGCGGATAGAGCTGCTTGACCATCTCGCCGACCCGGGCGGTGAGCTCGGCGGGAAAACCGAGCTGACTGCCGCTTTCGGTCAACTGCTTCACCACCGCTTCGATGACATGGGGCGGCCGGTGACCAAAGATCAGCGGCCCATAGGCCATGTTCAAATCGAGATATTCCCGCCCGTCGGCATCCCAGATTCGCGAACCATCGCCCCGAACCGCCACCAAGGGAAGGTGGTAGGGCAGCACCCGCATCGTGCTATTATCGCCCCCCGCGATGCTATCACGGGCTCGATCGAGCAGCCGTTCAGACCGAGAGGAAGGCGCGCCAGTGGCTTTCAAGCTGGTAGACTGAATCATGAACTGCCCACACCGAGAACTGCCTAAGCGTTGAAAGCCGAAAACATAGTTTAATCGGCTTATTTACCGTATTTAACTCAAATCCCCACCGAGGTGCAATTATCGTCGTGCGATATCGGGTGTCAAGCCGCGCGGGCTTGCGCGCCCTGCTCGACAATCGAGGCTGCGCATGAGCCTAATTGCTGCGCTTGTTTGCATATAACGCGAGGCGACGATGCGTCTCTGGCAGTGAAAATACGTGCGTTAGGTGCTCGATTTCTAAGCGTAGCCCCTCATCAAGTGCGCACTCTGCCGCTTGATTAATGAGATGCTCGGCGATTCGTAACGCATTAAGAGGTTTAGCCGACGTCAATTTCACCGCGCGCAGGACACTCTCGTGTTGGCTACGAGCGGCTGCTTGTTGCAGGTCCTCGACGCTCGTCGCTCGAAAAAATGCCTCGAGCTCACAGAGCTCCGTCCCTCGGCCCGGCCGCGCCTCACATTCGCATCGCTGGCCAGCCAGCTTTTCGCTGAACTGGACGATTTCTTGAGCGTCCACGACCTGGTCAACCAGCCCAACCTTCCAAGCGTCCCGGGCGGAGATCGTCTTCCCGGTAAAAATCAGCCACTTGGCGAGCCCGACCCCCAAAGCCCGGGGTGCACGTTGCGTGCCGCCAAAGCCGGGGTAGATGCCCAGGCCAGTCTCGGGAAGGCCGAAACTGGCCGAGTTTGAGGCCACCACGAACCTGCAGGCCAGCGTGATTTCGGTCCCCGCCCCCAGCGCGGCGCCATGAACCCGGGCAACCACCGGCTTGCTGCATTTCTCGATGCGATCGAGTAGTTGATGTCCCTGCTCGGTGAACCGGACGATCCGCTCGAAATCACCCGACTCGATGTTGCGCACGAAGAAGTCGATGTCGGCGCCTATCGCGAACGCCTTGCCGGCCCCGGCCAGGACAATGCCCGCCACGCGGTCGTCGGCCTGAGCTCGCTCAAACGCGATCGACAGCTGGTGGACCACGACCGGGTTGAGACTGTTATTCGTAACCGGTCGGTTGATGGTGATGGTCGCGATGCCGGAGGCGATCTCCAAGTTCACGAGAGACATTACCCAATCCCCGCCGATCTGCCCCGCCCCGCAAAGCTCCACGCCAGCTCACTCGAAAGCGATCGCCTCGAGCAGGTTCATTCGTGCGGCTCGCGCACCCGGGGACCATGCGGCCACCAACGTGATCAGCAGGCAGCCACCTAGGTTCACCAGCAGCAACCATGCATGAAACTCAAAGGGAGCGGACTGCCCCAGCAGCGGCCCGCTGCAAAGGTGAATAATCCACGCGGTCGTCAGTCCCGCGATCGAGCCCATGAGCGCTCCCAAAAGCCCTAGCAGCAGCGACTCGCAGGCGACCAACCGGCGCACTTGAGCCCGGGTCATTCCCACGATGCGTAGCAGCCCTAACTCGCGCGTTTGCTCGAGCACGCTCATCGTGAGCGTGTTGGCGACCGCGATTCCGCCGATCACAAACCCCACCGCGATCAAAGCCCATAATGCGGCAACCACGCCATCGATCAGCAGATTCAGCTCGCCGCGCAATTGGGCATACGATGACACCACCAGCCCCTCGCCGCCCACCAACCCCTTGAGCTCGTTCATGACACCCTCGAGCTCTGTTCCCGCTTTGAGAGTCACCGTATAGGTTTCAGCCGGACCCAAAGTGATCAACTCCGCTGCCGGCGCTCGATCGAGATACACTCCCAATCCACCGAGCGTGTAATCGCGCACCACCGCCGCCACTTGGACAGAAAGCGAGCGGCCCTCCAACTCCAGCCGCAGTGTGTCGCCTGGAACCATTTGCAGCTTGCGCGCGAGGACGCTCCCGATCACCGCTCGTCCGGCCGCCAGTTCCCTGCGAATGCGCGCATGCTCGTCCGCTGATGCTGTCCAGGGTAGCTCGACGCGCGGGTCAAATTCATGCACCACGCACAAGGCCGGCAATCCATTTGCCCGCGTCGAAAAGTATCGCGTTTCCACCACGTAATCGACTCCCGCCACTGACGTGACTCGTTCGCGGACGCTGGAGGGTTGGCCCGCATCGGACTGGCGCTCCTCGACTTTCGGCCCGGAGAGCAACAAGTCGCCCGCCAACACGCGACGATACCACCCGCGCACGTCGTTTACGTTGTTGATGATTGCATTGCCCATTCCGACCCCGGCGTTAACCGCCACGACAAGCACGCCGATCGTCAGGCCTGTCCGCGTGCGCCGCCCGAGCAGTTGTTCGGCGGCAAATGAGCTTTCCAGATTCATCCACGGCGCGATAAGCCGGGCCAGGGCTCGTACGAGTGGCGCCAGCACGGCCGGTATCATCGCGATGAAGCCGACTAGCATCAGTACGCCCGCCGGAAGAGCGGCTTGAGCACTCAAACGCTCTGTCGCGACGCCGAACAACAACGCGGTCGCAACGGCCCACAGGCAACCGCCGATCAAGATGGTTGCCAGCGGAAACCGCTCGCGCGGCCCCCCGCCCGCGCTTGGATCTCCCAGCGCCTCGCTCGGCGAGACATGTCGCGATTGCAGGGCCGGCAACAGCGCTGCGGCCGCGGCAATCAGCGGGCCGACAACGAGCGCCACGGGAATGCTCCACAGCGGAATCGCCGCCGAGGGCACATCGGCCGCAAGGAGCGAGCGCGTGACCTCAGCAAGTGCACGCCCCATCGCGATACCCAGCGGAATCCCCAGCAGGGATCCAGCGACACCCAGTGCCGCGCCCTCGAGCACGTGCAAAGAGACGAGCTGCCTGGTCGTCACTCCCAACACGCGAATGATCGCGATGTCTCGCCGCCGCTCGCCAAAATTCATCCGCAGCGTATTGAGTACGATGAACACCGCCATGGCCATGGTCAGCGCTCCGGCAAACTCAAGTGCAAGCTCCAGCGAGCGGATGATCGTGTTGCCAAGCTCGCTCCGATCGACCGGCGCCTGCACGATCAAGTCGGCGGGCAGTCCGCGCTCGAGCAAGCCGCGCACGCGGTCGCGATCCGTATCGCTGCCCAGCAGAACGCGCACCCGGTCGACGCGTGCTCCCAGCTCGAAAAACTGCTGAACGGCCGCCAGCGGCATTACCAGACTCGCTGCCGGCGAAAGTTCGGCCAGCGCAGCCGAATCGACCAATCCCGCGATGCGCGCCGATCGCGGGCCGCGCCGCGCGAGCACCACCAGGCGATCGCCCACTTTCAACTGCATGCTCTCGGCCAGATCGGCGGACATCAGAGCTTCGTCTTCGTGCTCGCAGCGCTGGCCGGAAATCACCGGCAACACGCTCCAGGCCGTTTCGCTGGTCGGATCGAATCCCAGCAGCACCGCGCGAAATCGTTTTCTTTGCACCCGCGCCAGCGTTGCGCGAGTCACGATGGCGAACGACTCATCGGCGCCTTCGATCGTTTCAATCCGCTCGGCCTCGGATTGCGAAAATCGACTGCCGTCCGCGGCCGCGACTTCCAGGGCCGCGTGACCTTCAACCGCCGCCAGCAACTTGCGGTATCCCAAGCGCACGCTGGATTGTGCGAGTGTCACTCCCAACACCGCCGCCACGCCAATCGCGACACTCAATATGGACAGCAGCGTCCGCGCCGGTCGCTGCCGCCACTGTCGCAGGATGATGTGCAGCAAATTCATGGATCGTTTTCGCGCCCGCAGTATTCGGCTGGCAACAAGGACAAGCAGTTCTCAGCGGCGCGCCGCGGTTTGTTCGGAGAGCGGAGTGGGCGAGCTCTCGCCCGCAATCTGGCCGTCGCGCATCGCTAGGATGCGGTCGGCTTGCCGAGCGAGCGATGCGTCATGCGTAACCATCACGACGGTCTGCCCCTGGTTCGCGCATTCGCGCAACAAATCCAAAATGTGCTGTCCGTTCACACTATCCAGCGCCCCGGTCGGTTCGTCGGCCAATAATACCGCCGGTTTCGTGACGAGCGCTCGGGCAATCGCCACGCGCTGTTGCTCTCCGCCGGAAAGCTGATGCGGCAGTTGATCCGTGCGCGGCGCAAGCCCCATGTTCTCGAGCGCCTCGAGCGCGCGCAGCCGAGCCGCGCCGCGCGCGATTCCGTCAATTCGCAGGGGCAGCGCAACGTTGTCGATGGCCGTCAACGTGCCGAGAAGGTTCATGCGTTGAAAAACAAACCCGATGCGCCGTCTACGCACGATGCTCCGCTCGGTGTCGCACAGCGCGCTAAGCTCCTGTCCATCGAGCCACACCTGGCCGGAGGTCGGCGGCTCGATGCCGCCCAGCAAATGCAGAAGCGTGCTTTTTCCGCAACCCGAGGGCCCCATAATCGCGAGGAATTCGCCCCGCGCCACGCGCACATCAACCCCGCGTAAAGCGCCCACGCGCACGCCCGGCGCGCCATATTCCTTGCAAAGTTGGAATCCTTCGAGGATGGACATAGGGCAGCGAAGTTCGAGAAATGAGGTGAGTCGCAGGTAATCGTATGATAGTCGCACGAAATGAGTAACACCACGAGAGCGGTGCTTGTGCGCGCTAAAGAAACTTGTTCGCGCCCGCGCAGCCACGCATAATGTGTGGACTGCTTGGACAGGCGAACCTCTAGCGCGTACTGCTTCCAGCTTCCCGCCATTATCCTCCCCGTTGATCCGCAACTGATGCAACGTTCGCAAATTGGCATATTGCACCCGGTGCGAAGGAACATCGGCGGCGGATGGCTGGCGCTGTTGCTTGGAATTCTGAGCTCGACGCCGGCGACGGCCGACGAGCGCTGGGCGACTCTCGCCGAGCGGGCGCCTGCGCAAACCTCCTTGGCGATTCTTTCCTCGGATATCGCGGGAACGTGCGCTACGTTTCAGAAGACGGAGCTTGGAAAAACCGTTTGCGGCGGTGCATTCGCTCCCCTGATTGCAGAGCTCACTAGACTGGATCGCGCAAGCGCGCTGCGCATGAAGCCCGCCTTCGGGATCGATTGGAGCGAGCTGGCCGCCACGCACGCGCCGGCGGGACTGTTTGTGTTTCCGCTGCCTGATGGCACGGCGGGAATTGCATGGATCGTCGGCCGACCACAAGGCGCGCCGGACCTGGCCGCGCAAGCGCTAAGTTATTTCAAGCAGCGCGGATTTCTGGAGACGCGCACCGCGCGCGGTCCTGCCCAAGCCATTCACGTGCAGCCCGCCGATCGGCGGCTGTCGCCGCGCGGCATGTTCGTGGCGCCCGGCGTCGTGGCGTTTGCCAATTCGCCGGCCGCGCTCGCGGTTGTGTTATCGGCAGGCGCGGGCCGATCGCTGGCTGCTGATCCCGTCTTCGCCGGAACGCTTCGCGCGAGCGGCAAGCCCCCGAACGAAACCGAATCGCTTGGCGCCGAGCTCGCGTTCTTCGTGCGACCAGTCGAGCTCGAGCGCTCGCTTCGCGCGAAATCGCAAAACGAGCCGCAGCAGCCCGCGGCTACGCAGAAGCCAGGTACATCACCGGCTGACGACCGCCGCGATAGCGAAGAGCCAACGGCCAAGGCACACCGGCTCGGCTGGGATGCTTTGCAGGCGGCCTGGGGGCGCATTCGTCTGGATGCAAACCAGGTGAACCAATGGGAAATTCATGCTGACGTTCTCGCGCCCGGCCCGTATAGAGGCGCGATGCGGATGCTCGAATTGCAAGCCGGACCTGCCGTCGAGCTTCCCAATTGGATACCCGCTGGCGCAAACAGTTTCGGTGCTTGGCACTGGAAATTCGCGGCCGCGATCCAAGGCTTCGGTAGCATCTTCGACGAATCCAACGAGCCCGGGCCCGACGGGGAAGGCCTGTTCGAGGACATGCTCAACGGGTTGCGCGACGATCCCGAGGGCGTCCGCGTCGATCTGCGCCGCGGCGTATTCGATCAACTTGAACCAGGCATGCTGCGCGTCAATCTGCCGGCCAATTCCCCGAAGCCCGATGGCCCCGGCTCGGCCTGGGTGTACCTGGCGCAAGCCCGCAACGGCCAGGTCGTGCGACAAACGCTCGATCGCTTTTACGAGGGCGACGATCGGGTCCACCACTCGCGCACGGGTAGTTTTGACATGTGGAGCGTCGACGAAGGCGCTTCGCTGTTTGTCGAAGGCGAGAGTAGCTCGGTGGTCACCGTGCAAGGACTTGCGTTCGACGGCCAACGACTGCTCTTCAGCACCGATGCCGACACGCTCGCGAAGGTGCTGGCCGGTCCGGCCGAGCGTCCACTGGCCGATGAC
Source organism: Pirellulales bacterium (assembly GCA_035496575.1). GTDB lineage: Bacteria > Planctomycetota > Planctomycetia > Pirellulales > PALSA-1355 > PALSA-1355. The sequence goes on along the minus strand of DATJEN010000212.1, from coordinate 16,189 downwards.
CCTGCCTGGCAAACGATTGGGCAGTGGATGAGCACATTGCCAGGCTCCGAAACTTGCTTTCGTTCCTTCAATCGTTTGAGCGCGTCGCTGCAAGAGGGATATCAGGCAGCCATCGATGGGCAATCGCGAGATGATTCCCTGCCGGCCCAACTGTGGCGGCGCTTCCTGTTTGGCTCATCCAGCCAGCGAGGGGAGCCGCCCTACCAGGCCGCGCCGCGCTTCGATCAACTCCAAAACGGCCTCGCGCCGGCGGGAGTCGTCGTCGATCGAATGAACCAGGGATGGAAACTATCGCTCTCTGGACTTCGAACCGAACAACCCGCGGCGGAATCGAAATGATGCGGTCTTTCTGTAGCATGTGTTTGCTGTGCGGCATTTTCTGCGCGCTTGCGGCCGCTGCGCACGCCCAGGTCGATACCGCGTCCGCCCGCGAGGCGCGCTCGATCATTCGCGAATTGCGCCGCTCGTATGGCTCGCAGCCCGCCTGGCGGAACCTGGCAACCCAAGCGTCGCTCGACGAAGTTGAATTTGAACTGCGCGCCGGCGATCGGGCCGAGCGCGCGGCCCTCGACAAAGCGATCGCGGTGCTGCGCTCTTCCAGTGCATCTCAACTGCCCGCCGCTTCGCTCGCGCGGCTCGCCGACGCGCTACAGGCACGAACCAACGAATTACTCCCGGTTGCCCGCCAATTCTGGGCCCAAGCCTGCCGCGACAACGCCGAACGCTACCAGGCCATCCTGCCCGAGAGCATGGCTCGCGAGCGAAAGTTTTTGGCCACGCAACTGGGCGCGTTTCAGCGTCGACTGCCGTCGGTCGCGCGCCCGCGCGATTCTTGGAATACGTTTTTGATGTGGACGGAAACGCAGTGGTTGCCGGGCGCGAATGCCATTGATGCTGGGACGCTCGATCAGGTCGAAGCCCGCTGGCGCTGCGCGCCGTGGGTGTGGGATGCCCCGGAGCTACTCGAAGCCTCGCTGGCCGTGCAATCCTATGTGCGACTGCTGCGTGCGTATCTATCGGGCGAGTCCGCCGAGGACCATCGTGCCGCCTGGCTCGGCATGGCACGGCTCGCCGATGCATCGGGCCCGACGACTCACGAGCAACTCACTGCGCTGGCGTCAGCGGTGATCGCGCGCGAGCGCTTGGGCCAATCGTGTGCCGTCACCGCCGCCATGCGCCGTGAGCTGTCGCAAGCAAACGTGCTGTTTCGCGCGAAAACGGCCTGGCTGCAATCGATGTTGGGCGGCGTCACGAACGAAAACTATCGCATCGATGACGTGTACGGCGGCGCGCGCACGGTTGGCAATGGCGCGATCTCCACGCGCGTGCGGCTCGAGCTTGCGCCTTCGACCTCGATCGCCCACTGGTTGCTGCGATTGGACGGCACGGCGCTCGGCGCAACGATTGGCGGCAGCGAAGGAGTGCGCGTCAGCAGCCGGGCGGCCACGAGCGTGCGCGGTGAAAAAAGGTTTACGCTCGGAACGCGCGGACTTTTGAGCGCGCCCGCCACGGCCAGCGCAGCCACGAATGTCAATTACACGTCCGTAGACGCCCCGGGACGCGGACGGCGCCGCAGCGAGGCCATCGAGCAAACGTATGCGCGCAAGCCCAGCGCCGAACGCGACGCGGCCGCAGCCACCGAACGCTCGGTGCGGGCGCGAATGGACGAAGACGGGCGCAAGGCCGCCGCGGAGTTCAACCGCTCCTTCCTGGGAAAACTGAAAGATCAGCAATTGTCAAACTATCGGGCAGCCAGCGAGATGCGCGTCCGATCGCAGGGCGACGCGATCTGGTTCGAGTGCTGGCTCGAAGATCCGTTGCGTTTTGCCGCTACTGTTCCGCCTAACTTGTTTGAATTCGAGGCCGATGCGGTAGTGAGCCTGGCCGAGTCCGCGCTCGAAGAACAAGTTTTTCCCGCCTTGAGCGGGCGGCGACTTGGCGCCGACGGATTGGCAAAGGCCATCAACTCCTTGGCCGGACAACAGTCCGCCCCCCCAGCGGCAAATAATGACTTTAGCGTCGAATTTGCGGCGCGGCCTTGCGAGTTCGCTATCGATGACGGGGAAGTTGGCGTGCGGTTCTACGTGAACAAGTTTGATTCGGCCGAAGTCGTCTATCCGGCCATGACGGTTGACGCTCGTTACAAACTCGAGCAGCGCCCCTCCGGCGTGGTCCTCGTGCGCGAGGGCGGCGTGCGCGTCCGCGGCCGCGCGGAAGCAACCGGCGGTCGAACGAGCGGGCGGCAACAAACGTTGCGGCTGGCCGTCGAGCGCAAACTCAATAAAGCGCTGCCTGTCGAGCTGGCTTGGGCCGCGCCCAAGTTGCCCATGACCGATTCCTCGCGGCCGGCACTCGCAATCCGCAGCGCCATCGCCGATGACGGTTGGCTGCAGATCGCCTTCAACCGCAACCAATAAACTCGGCGTTACTTTGGATTCCCGCTCGTATCATCGGCGGGCGGAGCATCAGCCGCGGGATTGTCCGCCGGCAAGCCGCCACCGGTACCCGTCGGGCCTGAACCTTCTCCGCCGGTGCCCGACGATTCGCTGGCGGTGCCAACGCCATAGTCGATGGGGTCGCCGCCGCGGCTGCAGCCGGCGACTGCCAGGGGAACTAAGACCAGGACGACGGCCGCAAACGCGCGCTTCATGACAAGCTCCGTTGGTTTTCTGGGGCGAATCGAATTTCGTGGGCAGTCTGCCCAGATCTTAATGGTGCGGGGCCGATTCAACGAGAACGGGCTGGGCCGGCGCTGATGCCGCCGGCGCTTTGCTAACCTTCCTTCCACGTTCGCCGAGCACAAGCCGCTCGATAACGTAGAAGAAAACAGGCGTGAGTAGCAGCCCAAATAGCGTGACGCCAATCATGCCGCTGAACACCGCAACGCCCAGCGTGCGGCGCATTTCCGCGCCCGCGCCGGTCGCCAGCACCAAAGGCACCACGCCCAGGATAAAGGCCACCGACGTCATCACGATCGGTCGCAGCCGCGCTTTGCAGGCGGCAATGGTCGCATCGAACACCGAGACGCCCTCGGCGTGCAAAGCATCGCGGGCAAACTCGACGACTAAAATCGCGTTCTTGCTGGCCAGGCCCACCAGCACGATAAATCCGACCTGGACGAAAATATTGACGTCCATTCGCGCTAGCGCCACGCCAGCCACGCCCGACAGCACGCACATGGGCACGACCAGGATCACGGCCAGAGGCAATGACCAGCTCTCGTATTGAGCGGCCAGCACCAAGAACACCAGCACAACCGCGCCAAGAAATGCAAAGATCGCCGTGCTACCGGCCAGTTTCTCCAGGTAGGTTAGCTCGGTCCATTCATAGCCCATCGAAGCAGCCAGGTTCTCATCGGCCAGCGACTCCATCGTGTGAATGACTTGCCCGCTGCTGAGGGTGGGCAGCGATGCTCCATTGAGCGCGGCGGCCGGGTGCATGTTGTATCGCGACACCATGACCGGGCCGCTCGAGTCGCGAATCTCGGCCAAGGTGCCCAGCGGCACCATCTGATCATTCTGACCGCGCACGCGCAATTGTTTGACGGCGTCGGCCGTCATGCGATAGGGCGCTTCGGCCTGCACGTTTACTTGCCAGGTGCGGCCGAACAGGTTGAAATCGTTTACGTAATAGCCGCCCAGATAGAACTGCAACGTGTCGAACACGTCGTTGAGCGCCACTCCCATCATCTTGCATTTCGATCGGTTGATGTCGACATACATTTGCGGCGTGTCAGCGCGGAACGTGTTGATCACGCCCACGATGCCTTGCTGCAGGTTGGCCTTCTCCGCCAGGTTGTCGGCCTGTCCTTGCAGCACGTCCAAGCTGACGTCCTTTAGATCCTCGACCATCAACTTGAACCCACCGGCATTTCCCAATCCCTCTACGGCCGGCGGACCGAACACCGCGACTTGCGCTTCCTCGACGTCCTTGGCCACCCGCACGCGCAGTTGTGCCGCGATCGCATTGCCAGATTCCGAATCGGCATGCCGTTCGTGAAATGGATCGAAAATGACAAACATCGATGCAAAATTCGAGCTGATCGCGTTGAGAACAAACGACTGGCCCGGAATCGACACCGTGTGCGCGACTCCGGGTATCTCGTGAGCGATTTGTTCCACATGCTGGACGACGGCGGAGGTGCGCTCGAGCGAAGCCGCGTCGGGCAACTGAATGTTTACGAGCATATAGCCCTTGTCTTGGGCAGGGATGAATCCGGTCGGCACGCGCGTCAGCCCGAAGTAGGTGAGCCCCAGCAGCCCGCCGTACACCACCAGCACAAGAAAACTCACGCGCAAGGCACCGGCAACCAGCCGGCCATAGGCCCTCGTCACCCAATCGAACACGCGGTTGAATCCGCGGAACACAAATCCCAAGACGGCGTTCACCGGGCGGGTCAGCCAGTAACCGGCCACCGCGGCGGGAACAATGAAAGCGGCATGCACTCCCCACGCTTTCCAAGCGGGCTCCGCGGGCAGGCGCAACACGGTGCGGACCCAGGGCTCGAGGGCGGCCACGGCGAGCCAACCGCCCAACACTGCCACGCCCCACCAGGGCAACGCCTCGTGCCCTTCGATGTGGCCTGTCGCCGACACGCGGCGATGCTTAAAAATCGCCGCGGCCCGCGCGGGCGTCATCGTCATCGCGTTGGTGGCCGACAGCAGCATCGAGGCCGCGATGGTCAGCGCAAACTGCCGGTAGAACTGGCCCGAAATTCCCGTGATGAAAGCGCTGGGCAGAAAAACGGCGCACAACACGAGCGTGATGGCGATGATCGGGCCCGTGATCTCGTGCATGGCGGTGATCGTGGCTTCGCGCACCGGCAGCCCCTTGGCCAACCAACGCTCGATGTTCTCGAGGACCACGATCGCGTCGTCCACCACGATTCCAATCGCCAGCACCAGTCCGAACAGCGTCAGGTTGTTCAGCGTGAATCCCATCAAGTACATGACTGCGAACGTGCCCACCAGCGACACGGTCACGTCGATCAAGGGAAGAACGACGCTGCGCCAGTCTTGCAAAAAGATGAGCACGACGAGCGCGACCAGGAACACGGCGTCGCGCAGGGTCTTGAACACTTCGTTGACCGACTCGCGCACGAACGGCGTCGTGTCGTACACCACCGCGTAGTCGATACCCTTGCGAAAGCGATTGGCTTTCAGGTATTGCATTTTGACTTCGATGCGGTCGGCCGTATCGAGCGCGTTCGTGCCCGGCTGTTGAAAAAGCGCCAGTCCCACCGACGCGCGGCCATCCAGCCGGCACGCCGTATCCTGATTGCGCGAGCCGAGGTCGACGGTCGCCACGTCCCGCAATCGTGTGGTTTCACCCTCGCTGCCGCTCTTGACGACGATGTCTTCAAACTGACTTGGATCGCGCAGGCGGCCCAGTGCCGTCATGGTGTATTGAAAATCGAGTCCGTTGGGCACGGGCGGCTGGCCCAAGCGGCCCGCGGCAACTTGCACGTTTTGCTCGCGCAGCGCCTTGACGATGTCGCCCGCCGTCAGGTTGCGCGAGGCGAGCCGGTTGGGATCCAACCAGATTCGCATGCTGTAATCTTGCTGCCCGAGCACGGTGACATCGCCCACCCCTTCGATGCGCGCCAATTCGTCTTTGATTTGAATGGTCGCGAAGTTCGACAGATCCAACTGGTCGTGCAAGGGCTTGCCGGTTTGCGGGTCGGTCTCTGAAAACAGATTCACGACCAGCAAGATGCTGGGCGATCGCTTCTTGACCGTCACGCCAGTCGCCTTCACGACGTCGGGCAACGTCGGGGTCGCCTGCGCGACGCGGTTTTGCACCAGCACCTGGGCCATGTCCAAGCTCGTGCCCAGCTTGAAGGTCACGGTCAGCGTATAGGTGCCGTCGTTCGTGCTTTGCGAGGACATGTACAGCATGTCCTCGACTCCGTTGACCTGCTGCTCGATAGGCGCGGCCACGGTCTCAGCGACCACCGTCGCGCTCGCGCCGGCATATTGGCACGTCACCTGGACCGTTGGCGGCGTGATTTCAGGGTATTGCGCGACTGGCAGGAAGAACACGGCCGCCAGTCCAGCCAGGACGATCACGATCGATATCACCCATGCGAAGATGGGCCGATCGATGAAAAAGCGGGCCATCGCTACTCTCCCGTTCGCGACGAGCCGCCGCGCAGGGCCGCTTGTCCCGCCGCAGCACCGCCAGCCGCCGCGCCGCCAACCGGCGCGGAGGGCGCCGCTCCGGCCGTGCTCGCATCACTCGGCTGCGGGTTGACCGTTACCCCCTCGCGCACCCGCTGCAATCCGTTCACGATCACGCGATCCGATGGCTTTAGCCCCGTGGTGACCACGCGTAAGTTGCCCTCGAGCACGCCGACGGAGATCGGCTGCTCCACGACGCGGTTCTCCTCATTCACCACAAAGACGTAGGTCTGCCCTTGCGTGCGGCCGATGGCCCGTTCGCTGATGGCCAACTCCTTGCGCGGCTGACCCAATTCCAGCTTGATGCGCGCATGCAGCCCGGGGGACAACGCATGATTTTCGTTGGCAAACTTCGCGCGCACCTTGAGAGTGCCTGTTTTGGGATCGACACGGTTGTCGACGAAGTCGATGACGCCTTCGTATGGATATCCCTTGTCGATATCAAGCGCCAGTTGCACTTTGATTTCCGTTTCTCGGGCGTCTTGAATCTTTCCTTCGCGGATCATCTGCCGAATCTTGAGCACCGTGGGTTCGTCCACGTCGAAGTAAGCATAAACAGGCGCAATCGAGACAATGGTCGTCAGCAGCGTTTCGTTGGCCGTCACGAGGTTGCCTTCGGTTACCAGCCGGCGGCTGATGCGGCCATCGATGGGTGATTTGATGGCCGCGAAGTGCAGGTTGAGCCTGGCTTCTTCGGCCTGCGCCTGGCGCGACTTGACCTCCGCCGCCGTCTCGGCGCGTTCGGCGGCAGTCTTGTCGAAGTCTTCCTGCGAAATGTTGCGCTTGGGAAGGAGCTTCTCTGCCCGCGTATACTCGGCGTCGAGCCGTTTGAGCGTGGCTTCCACGCGCGCCAGCTCGGCGGTCGTCTGGTCGAGCTGCGCCTGATACGGGCGCGGATCGATCAAGAACAAGGGCGCGCCTTCCTTGACGTCCTGACCGTCCTGAAAATAGATCTTGCTCAGGTAGCCCGTCACGCGCGAGCGCACGTCGACGGTGGACACTGCGGCCGTGTACCCTTCGAAGAAGTATTTGTCGACGACTTCGATCTCGACGGGATGGGCCACCGTGACGACCGCGGCCTCGCGCAGCGGAGGCTGCAAAGCCGGCCCGCCACAGCCCGCTAATGCGCTCAGCGCAACGAGCGCAAAGAGCGGCCTCCTCCACCGTCGAAAACTGGCATCCATGACGGGCCTTTGCTACTTGCTGGCTTGCGCGCCTTCGGCGTCCGCCTTGGCCTTGGCTTCTTGCTGGGCCGAAACATCGGGGTTGGGCTTGGCATCGCCTGGCTCCCAACCCATCACCCACTTAACGGCCCCCAACAGCGACTGCAGGTACTTCTCGTTCGTCCACACGTCTTCGCGATGGCCCAGGCTCATGTGTACCACGCGGCCATCGCCATACTGCTTGACCCACGCGATCGGCACGTGATAGGGCTTCTTCAGCTTGGTCTTGGCCATGTTCAGGCTCATCAGCACGTGCACCTTCTCGGGCTGCCAGTGCTTGAACTGGTAGATCTCGTCGGTGATCTCGAACTCGTTGCCCCACGGTTTGCTGACCGGATGGGTGGTGTCGTGAACGGTAACGGTCACCTTCTCGTTCGCGTTCCAGGGATGCCCGTTGAACGTGGCGCCCAGCATTTCCCAATAGGGCTCGTATTCGTGGAAGGTGTCGGCGGCCGAGTGCGTGCCGATGAAGCCATGCCCTTTTTGCTTGACCCACGTCTTGAACAGGTAATCGCGCACCTCCGGATCGAACGGCAGATCGAGCGTCGTGTAGAACATCACGATGTCGTAGTTATCGAGCTGCTCCTTGGTGATCTTGCTCACGTCTTGCGTGCAGTCGACGCGAAACAAATTGCTCGATACTCCCAGATCGGTCATGGCCCGCTCGGCCGGTGCCAGCGCGCCATCCTTACGGGTGACCGAGCCATGCCGGAATCCCGCGCTCTGCGTGACCAACAGGATGCGGGCATTCTTTTTGGGTTGGTCGGCCGCGGCCGCGAGAGTCGCGCTCAGCCCCATGCAAGCGGAGACGAGCAGGGCGATAGTTCGATTCATGGCGAGAAACTCCTGGAAGCGAGAGTGAGGATTTCGTGTAGCGGAGCCGTCATTCAACCAGCCAGAACCGGGCAAAGCAACCGTACTGGCTCGGCGCTCACGCGCTTTCGCGCCCGCGACGATAGCGTCGATCGCTGGATTTAGGCGCCGGGGTGCGTCCTTCATCGAAGGGGGGCTCTTCTTCGTCCTCTTCCTCGTAATCGTCCCCCAGCTCGTCGTCCTCGTCGTCTTCCAACTCCGAGTCCACTTCGTCGTCCTCTTCGTGACGGTGGTCGATTTCGCCGCGCGGGTGGTCGTCGTCGTCATCGCTTCGCGGCCCCGACCGGCTGCCGACCGTCAACACGCGGCCCGACTTTGGGCCGGCCGGAGCGGGCGATGCGCCACCACCTTGCGCGCTCATCGTGGCCCATTGCTCGAGCGTCACGAGGACTTCGCGCGCTTGCGAGCCATTGTAGTTACCGACAATGCCATCTTCGGCCATGTAGTCGATCAGCCGCGCCGCGCGGCCATACCCCACGCCCAAAGCGCGTTGCAGCAGCGAGACGCTGCCGCGTCCTTCTCGAACCACGACGTCGACGGCCGCTTCGTACAGCTCGTCGCGATTCGGCAGCTTGTTGTCTTCGCCATTCTTCGGTTCGGGCGCCTTGAGCTGCACGAGCTCCTTGACGAACTGCTGTTCGGTGGTGCCCACGACTTCCATGATGGCGTTGATTTCGTCGTCGCTAACGTAAGTGCCTTGGCCGCGCAACAGCGTGCTTGTGCCCGGCCACAAGAACAGCATGTCGCCATTGCCGAGCAGCTTATCCGCCCCCATTTCGTCCAGCACCACGCGGCTATCCGTGCGGCTGGCGACCTGGAATGCGATGCGCGCCGGCAAGTTCGATTTGATCAAGCCTGTGATCACGTCGACCGTGGGCTTTTGCGTGGCCAGGACCAGGTGGATGCCGACCGCGCGGCTCTTTTGAGCCAGTCGAATAATATGTTGCTCGACTTCTTTCGCGGAGGTCATCATCAGGTCAGCCATTTCATCGGCCACGATCACGATATAAGGCAGCGTGGTAGGAATGTTGCGCCGCGACTCTTCATCTTCCGGCTGCAAGCGGTCCATCAGCTCTTCTTCGCCGAGCTGGTTGTACACGCCGATGTGCCGCACGCCCGCGCGCGCCAACAGCGCGTAGCGTTCTTCCATTTTCTCGACCGCCCACGCCAGGATCGCCTCGGCCTTGCGCATGTCGGTCACGACCGGGTGCATGAGATGCGGCAAGCTCTTATAGCAACTGAGCTCGACCATTTTTGGATCGATCATCAGCATCCGCACTTCGTCCGGACGGCGCGACATCAGCATCGACACGATGATCGAATTGAGGCACACGCTTTTGCCAGTGCCCGTGCGGCCGGCGATGAGCAGGTGAGGCAGCGTCGAGAGGTCGACCACCATCGGTTTGCCCGACACATCCTTGCCCAGATAGATCGGAATCCGCATCTTCTGCGCGGTTCCGGCCGATTCTTCGATCACCTCGCGAATGCGCACCAGGTGCCGCTCGGAATTGGGAACTTCGATACCCACCGTGTTCTTGCCCGGTATGGGGGCGACGATGCGCACGCTCGGAACGCGCAGCGCAATGGCCAGGTCGTCGGCCAGGCTGGTGATCTTCGACAAGCGCAAGCCCGCTTCCAGCTCGACTTCGAACTGCGCGATCACGGGACCGGTCTCGATTTCGACCACCTTGACCTTGAAGCCGAAGTTCAGGAACGTTTTCTCGAGGATCTTGGCCTGCCGGCGCACTTCCTGCTCGTGAGCCTCGTAGCTGATCTCTTCGCCTTCGAGCAGCAGATCGATGGACGGCAATTCATACTGCTGCGGCTCCTCGGCGCGGCTGGCGGCATCCAGCTCTTCCATCACCTCTTCGCGCTCGCTCTTACGCGGCCGCTTGAGGCGTGGCTCGCTTGCGCCTTTCGCTTTCATAGCGGCCGGGCTGGAAGGCTCGGCTTCATCCGACTCTTCGTCGATTGGTTCGTCGTCCAGAGCGGCCGATGTCTCATCGGCCTCGTCGTCTTCGGCCGACGGATCGGCAATCGCCTTGCCGCGGATGCGAATGGCCGGGGCATCGGCTTCGTCGACGTCGTCGATGTCGGTGCGCACGCGCGGCTTCGTTTCGAGCTTGCCATCCGCCGCGCGGGCGAGTCGATCTTTCAAGGCGCGATGCGGGAGGGAGACAACTCCAAGCACCACGCGCGGCAACCAGTATTCGGTGCACAACAGCAGCCCGCCGACTAGCGCGCTGATCGTAAGCAAATAGGCGCCAGCGTTGGCGAAGTGCATTTCGAGCAGGCCCCGCCCGGCCGCCCCCAAGTAGCCGCCGGGCCCAATGACCGGACCGGGCGACCATCCCCAGTTGGTCAGCGAGACCAGAACCGAGAGCGCCACGAACGAAAGCAACCAGCCAAACGATCGCAAATACGGATCGGGGATGGGCCGCCGCAGCAGCAGCCAGCCATCCACGACGGCCAGCGAGATCAATGCGTACCAGGCGCCCACGCCAAACGCCTGAAAGGCCAGGTCCGCCACGATCGCTCCTGCCTTGCCGCAGGAGTTGGTCGCATGCTCAGGTGCCGGATACACGAGTCCGTCGAGCGACTCGGCCGGGTTGTAGCTGACCAGAGAGAGCGCCAAAAACGCGCAAACCGCCAAGAGCGCAAGCGCCGTCAGGTCGCGCTTGATGCTGCGGGGGCTCGTCAGGCGCTTCGACGTCGAATCCATGGCTGGCTGCGGCGGGTTCGCAGGCGGGCTTGCTTCCGTACGGCCAATTCGTCCTTGAACCGTTTCCTCGGCTGGTGCCCCTGGTCAGGGCGCGTGGGCAGGGCGAGCGTTTTTGTAAAGCACTGCACCCCGTGGGCAGGGCGAACGTTTACGTAAAGCGCTCCACTGGAAAGCGTAGCACGCAAACAGCTTCGCGGCGGCCAGCGAGCCGCAAACCGAAGCCGCCCGTCGCGCGGCCGTGCGGATAGGAACGCTTATAGCGATTCGACGCCCGCCCTCAGCCCAGCTCGCCCACGCCGCGAAGGAACTTGCTCGCGCGATAACGGCCATCGGCTTGCCGCGCCAAAACCGCCACTAACTCTCCCCCGCAGTCCAAGGCGGCAACGGCACGGTCCGTTATTTGGCCAATTTCGATGGACAATCCGTTTCGCAGTTGAGCGATTTCGGCCTCGTTGACGCTGTGCTCGCCCATCTGGCCGCGAATCGCCAACACGCCTGGCAGCAGATGCTGCTGGAGACTGTCGCGCGCGAGCGACGTCGGATCCACGGAGTGTTCCAACTTAAAGCCGCCAATCGCCGTTCGCACGAGCGACGACATCACGGCGCCGCTGCCCGCGGCCTCGGCTAAATCTCGACCAAGCGATCGCACGTAGGTTCCCGAACCGCACTCGATGCGCAACTCCAGCCGCGGGTAGGCGTAATCCAGCACCTCGATCGCATGGATGTAGATTGGCCGAGCCGCCAATTCGACCTCTTGGCCGGCACGAGCCAGCTTATACGCTCGACGTCCGGAAACCTTGAGCGCCGAATAGGCTGGTGGTCGTTGCAGAATTTCACCGACCATGCCGGCCGCCGCGTGTTCGATTTGTTGGCGCGAAGGAACGGGCGCGTCATGGAGGTCGGTAACTTTCCCCTCGATGTCTTCGGTCGTGCTCGTCCTTCCGAGCAGAAAAGTGGCCATGTAGCTCTTGGGCATGGCTTGCACATACTCGATTAGCCGAGTCGCCTGTCCAATCGCAACCACAAGCACGCCGGAGGCCAGCGGATCGAGCGTGCCGGCATGACCGGTCTTGGCGGGCCGAACCAATCCGCCCACCAGGTCGACCGCTCGCCGTGAGGTCATGCCCGACGGCTTGCCGATGACCAATAATCCGGCTAGCGGGTTCATGAGTCAGCAACCGCGTATTTTGAAATCGAACAGCGTGCGAATTTCTTGCGCGGATTTATCGGCCAGGCGCGTGAACCGGCGATACAGCGCATCGGGATCATCGACTCCCAGCGCGGCCAATTTGTGAAACTTGTATTCCAGCAGCCCCGCCAGGTTGCCGCTCGAGTTGCGTGCGTGCCCTTCAGGATACATGACCAGCCCGCTCGAGAGATTGCCGAGCGTTTCGTGCTCGATCTCCAGCGTAGTGGGAATGCCGTCGGGATACTTGCTGTCGTAGTCTGGCCCGCCGTGGCGAAACTCGATTCGCTCGATCAGCGATCGCGTGAGAGGATGGGCGAGGCTCGCGTCATCGTAATCGGCTGGCACCAGCATGAGCTCGCGCCAACCGGCCCGCTTCTGTTCAAACGCCTTTCGCAACAACGTGGCGACAATGAACACCATCGAGTGATCGGCGCTCTGCCGCGTGCGCGGATCGCGCTTGGCCGGATCACCGATGATGCCGAAGGCGGGCTCATAAATCGTGATTCGCACCTTCTTGAGCCGGGCCGCGTCATCAAGCAGCTTGGGATTGGCCGTCAGCAGGTCCATCAATCCCTGGATCGCGCCGGCCGACTGGTGCTCGTACAGGCCGAGCTTGAAGTGCATGCCCATCACGGCGAAGTCAGCGCCGCGCGCACCAAGCGCCAAATCGAACGGGCTCGTGTTCTTTTCAGCGGGCTTCTCGAACAGGCAAAAGATGGCCTCCGGATTGCGGAAGATATCGGCCGGGCCGACAAAGCCCGCCATGGCTCGCTTCATGCTCAGCACGGCAGCCTCGGCGCTAATCGCGGCCGACGCCCCTTTTGAATCCGATAGCTGCTTGCCTGCTCGAATCGCGCGGAACGGAATGTAGTGCGCGACGACCAGCCCGATCGCCGATTCGATCGCTTCAGCCGAGGCGCCCAGGATCGCGCCAAATACGGCCGCGGAGGCAATCGCTCCGTGCACGACGTGGTCGATCTTGTAGTCCTTGAGCGCGAACACTTCAGCCAGGCGGCCGCGAATTTCATCCAGCGCGATCATCGCCCGCAAGGTTTTCCGCCCGTCCAGACCTGCTAACTGAGCAGCCGCGACGACGACCGGATAGAAATCGTTGTGCCCAAACTCGCCGCGCGTCGCGCCGCGGCCGGGGTTGTAGCCAAAGTTCGTGCCGTTGGCGTCCCACTCTCGAGCTGCCGAGCTATTGGCGACCACCGCCTTTTCAGGCATCACATCGCTGCGCGAACCCAACAGCGGCGCGCCCTCGGGTGTCGCATATTGCAGGGCTTCGCGGCGCAATACCGCCGGAGCATTCGCGCCGCAAGCGAGCGCCGAGACCGCGCACGCAATGCTGTCCAGGTGAAACAGCTCCACGCGCTCATACACCGTCTCGTCCGGTTCGCCCAGCCGGCCCGCGATAAAGTCGATGGCATATTGGCCGATGCCGCGGGCTTGATTGTCGCGACGGGATAACAGCACAAATTCGTCTGGCACGCGGCAACCCTCACGAAAGGACGCGATTTCCATGCGGCGGCGTTCTTCGCCCCGATTCGCCGAATCTAGCGAGCATTGCGCAGGACTGTAAAGGCCGCCGAGCGCATCGCGTTCGCTAGTTCGAGCGAAGCCGCGATGTTAGGATGAAACGGTCGACTTTCACGAATCTCGCCGCTTTCTGCGCTCGTTTTACAGCCGCCACCGTCCCGGGGCACGCGCAATCATGCACTTCGAACAGCTTGGGCCTTATCGGCTGGGCAAAAAGCTCGGACAAGGCGGCATGGGCGCGGTCTACGAAGGCGTTGATACCGAAACCGGCGAGCCCGCCGCCATCAAGATCCTCGCGCCCAACCTGGCCCTGGACGAAGGCTTTCGAGTCCGCTTCGAAGCTGAAATCGACTCGCTCAAAAAGCTCCGCCACCCAAACATCGTGCGTCTGTTCGGATACGGCGAGCAAGCCAACACCTTGTTCTATGCCATGGAGCTGGTCGAGGGCACGAGCCTCGAGGACGAGCTTCGCGCGGGCCGACGCTTCGAGTGGCGCGAAGTCACGTCCATCGCCATCAAACTCTGCAAAGCGCTCAAACACGCGCACGACCACGGGGTCATTCACCGCGATCTAAAGCCGGCAAACTTGCTGCTCACGCCCGATGGCGACATCAAGCTTTCGGACTTCGGCATTGCCAGGCTGTTTGGCAACACGCGGCTGACTTCCGACGGCGGCGTGCTAGGCACGGCCGAGTACATGTCGCCCGAACAGGCCGACGGCCGCACCGTGACCGATCGTTGCGACCAGTACAGCTTGGGCGGCGTCATGTATGCGCTGTTGACGGGCCGGCCGCCCTTCAGGGCCAAAACCCTCGTCGAGATGCTGCAACTGCAGCGGTTTGCGGAACCGGAGCTGGTGACGCGCTATGCCCCGCAAACACCCGCCGAGCTCGCGCGCATCATCCATCAACTGCTCGAAAAAGACCCTCAACGGCGTTTTCCCAATTGCCTGATGCTCTCCCGAAGCCTCGAGGCCATGGAGCGCGGACTCTCGATCTCGTTGAGCCGGGTGGAAGACCAGGTGCTCGTCGATCCCGACACAAACGTGGCGCCGCCCGCGGGTCTGCCACCCACCATGACGCCGACGCAGCTCGCTGCCGCCAAAGGCCCTGGCGCAACCGCGACACCTCGCCCCGGCGCCACGGAAGTGACGGCCGTGTTCACCGATCCGGCTGCCCAGCCCCATGCCCCAGCACCGGCCGCGCGAGAAGTGCAACCGCGCTTTACCAAGGTCGACGAAACGCGCGCCGACCACCCGGCCGGCTGGAGGGATGCGGTCGCCGCCTTGCTTGCGCCGCAAACGCTCGCGCTTTTGGCGGGATGCATCCTATTGCTGCTGGGCGGATGGTACCTGATGCGGCCGCCGACGGCCGACGAGCTCTTCCAGCGGATCACAACCGCCACGGCCGATGACGATCCCGATCAGGTTCGCAAGGTCAAACCAGATATCCAGGAGTTTCTGGCTCGGTACGGCGATGATCCTCGTGCAGAAACATTGCGCGCCACGCAGGACGAGCTGAACCAGGTGCATCCCATCGAGCGCGCCTACACCGAAGCCAAGCGCTACATTCTCATCAATCCCGAGTTGGCCGCGGCTCGCTTGGAAGCGATGGTCGACGTGTACGACGACGGCGAGGCGAACTCGGAGGTCACGCGGCACTTTTTGCGGCTGGCACGTCAACAGCTTGCCCGCGTCGAGCGGCAGATCGAGCGCTATGTCGGTGAAGGACGCAAGCTCGTCGAATCTCGGCTCACCAAGGCCGGAGAACTCGGCCCCGCGGATCCCGCCGCGCAAAAGATCTACCGCGGCATTATCGAGCTGTATGCCGAAAAACCTTGGGCCGCCGACCTGGTCGATCGAGCTCGAAAGGCACTAGAACTTAATACCCAGTCGCAATCGGCGGCGCGATGACCCGCCGCCCCTCGATTCGCGGCGCAACACGGCCGCGGCACTAAAGAACCAAAGCAGGCATGACACATTCCCAGCCATCCGGTCCCTCGTTTCCCTCCACGCGGCTGCGACGCCTGCGCCACCATCCGGCCGTGCGTCGTTTGGTCCAGGAAACGCATTTATCGCCGTCGCAGTTGATTTTGCCGCTCTTCGTGCGACCAGGACGCGGAGTCCGGCAGGCGATTGCCTCGATGCCAGGACACTTTCAACTGTCGGTGGATCAGTTGCCGCGCGAAGTCGAGGAAGTGGCCAGGCTGGGCTTGGGTGGGATCATCTTGTTTGGCATCCCCGACGCGAAAGATGCCATCGGCAGCGACGCCATGAGCGAGCAGGGGATCGTTCAGCAGGCCATTGCCCAGGCCAAGAAAACCGTGCCCGAGCTGCTCGTCATTACCGACGTGTGCTGCTGCGAATATACCGACCACGGCCATTGCGGCCCCATTTCCGACCACACCGGCCGGCACGACGTGGATAACGACGCCACGCTGGAGCTGATCGCCACGCAGGCCGCCA
>DATJEN010000211.1:0-30391 GCA_035496575.1 Pirellulales bacterium | reverse complement strand
TCACCCCGACTTCGATTTCGGTCCCCGTGGCGGGCTTGTACGTGGGCTGAAACTCGACCGGCTTGCCGGGTTGGGCGCCCACGGCCAGCAAAGCCGCGTGCACGACGTACATCTTGGTTTCAACCGCGACTACCGACTCGTGCTCCTTCGTGCCCTTGGGGCAGGCAAACATCTCGAGCTGCCCCTCGCGCAAGCAAATCGTGCCATCCAGCACAACCCGGTGGTTCGCGGGATCGATCCACACGTCTTGATCAGGCACCAGCCGCTTCATCCCCGGCGGATCTTTGGCGGGAACGCGGCGAGGCGAGGCGGCGGGCTGGCCGGGATCTTGGCTGAAGCCGTTGCCGGTAGCGGCAAGAACCGACACGATTGCCGCTAGAAAGCGAATCGAGCTGCTCCTGCACACGCACAAGCCCAAATTCGCGATTCGATCCATGATCGTTCCCGACTTGAAAAAACTGGTGCGGAGAGTCGGCCCCAAACGTGCCTCTGATTGGTAAGATACCCGCTTGTAAAAACTCTGCCCACCTAAAAACCAAGCGCGCCGCATCGGCGGCCGCATCTACGCGTGCCCATGAGGGGCCGCGCGAACGGAAAACATGACTATGGGGCCATTGATGAGCGCCGCCAGGCGCGCGGGATCGAACGGCGCCGCGATGCTGGGGGGGCCGGCCGGACCTTGGAGCGTCGAAGCGCCTAAGGGAATTCGAGAAAACTACCGTGAGCCCGAAAGCGCGGCCGGCTGGCGCGCATGGCAAAAGCACCTTGCTCGCCGGCCGTTACTCGCGCCGGAATTGCTTGCGCGCGGCGGATCGGCCCCCTTGGCCTGGGCGCCCGCGGGGGACACCGAATTCGACTCGGCGATACGGCTGATCAAGCTGTTGCGCACACGCAAACTCGCCCGCGGCCGAAAATCGAAAGTTGTCCGGCAGGCCGCCGAGAGCTGGACCAATGAGACGACCTTCGGCGCAACGAGCGCGGAATTCGCGATCGAATGCGTCGCCTGGGCTAGCGCTCTGCCGCTTTTGGCGAAGCACCTGTCATCGCATGCCTGGTGGTCGCTACTACATCGGCTGTTGGACGTCGCCTCCGATCCTTCGCTGGAGCGGGCCGAAACCGTTGCAGGTCAGGTCTTGGGTGCTGAGCTGCCGCTCACGCTCGCCTATTCTTTTCCAGAAATCACGGCTTGTCGCGAGCTCATCAAGCCCGCTCGAGAACGGCTCGATTTGAACCTGGAACAGATGCTGGACGGTGAAGGGCTGTTGCATTGCCACTATCTTCAGGTCCTGGGACCGCTGTTCGCGTGCTGGACACGCTGCCTGTTGCTGGCCGAACACGTGCCCGGCGCCGAATGGAGCGCGCAGACCAGGCGACAATATCCCGGTCTCGTTCAGCACGCCCTGCGGCTGCGGCGTCTGGATGGGTCGCCTACTTTCGCGCCGCGCGGCGCCGCGCGGTGGAAGCGCGGGCTGATCGAGACCGCGGTGCGCTTGGCCGATGAGGCCGAAGCCAGCCGGCTTGATCTATTGCTCGACCGAAAGCAGCGCGTGAAACGGCGCGACACGGAGCCGGACACCTCCTTCGAAGGCGAATGGGCCGGTATCGCAGTGCTGCGATCGAATTGGCGCAGAAAATCTCCGCAACTGTCAGTGGCCTATGACTACCCGCAGGTTGCGACGGAGCTGACGCTGGGCCGCGACGTGCTGTGGTCCGGCCACTGGTCGCTGGATGTCTCGATGAATGGCGAGCGGCTCTCACCCATCGGCAACTGGGAACAAGTATGCTGGGAATCGGATGGCGACGGTGATTATCTGGAGCTCGAGCTCGACCTGGCCGGGCAGATAACCGTGCAGCGCCACATGCTGCTTTCGCGCAAGGATGGCTTTCTGTTTCTGGCCGATGCACTGTTCGGAATCCAGCAAGGCACCATCGACTATCGCTCCGTGCTTCCCAGCGGCGGCTACACGGATTTTTCTCCCGAAGAGGAAACGCGCGAAGGCACGCTGGCCCGCCGGGACGCGAAGCTGGCGCGGGTTTTGCCGCTCGCGCTGCCCGAATGGAATGTGTCCCGCTCGCGTGGGCAGTTGCGTAGCGTGCCTGCCGGCATCGAGATTTCGCAAAGCGCGGATGCGGGCGCGATGTTCGTTCCCATGTGGTTTGACTTGCGCCGATCGCGATTAAGCCGGTCTCTCACCTGGCGGCAATTGACCGTCGCGCGCGAGCGGGAGAACGTGCCGGCTGACGTGGCGGTAGGCTATCGCGTGCAGATTGGCCGCCTGCAGTGGCTGGTTTATCGCTCGTTGGCACAGCCCGCCGTGCGCACTGTGCTGGGAAAGAATCTGCTAAGCGAATTTCTCGTGGGACGCTTCCTCTCGGACGGAAAGGTGGACACCCTTTTGGAAATCGAACCGTGATGAACAGCCTGGCAGCGCGGCTGGGCGACAATCTCGCTCGAGTACGCGATCGTGTCGCTCGGGCTGCAGAAAGTTCGGGGCGCGAGCCGGCATCCGTCACGCTCGTCGGGGTCACCAAGTACGTGGAGGCGGAGACCGCGGCCGCGCTCGTGGCCTGCGGCTGCCTCGACCTTGGAGAAAGCCGCCCGCAAGAGCTGTGGTCGAAGGCGACCGAGTTGGCGGCGCTTCCGGTACGATGGCATCTGATAGGCCATCTGCAACGCAACAAAATCCGCCGCACGTTGCCCCTTGTCGAACTCATTCACTCGGTAGACAGCCGCCGTCTCCTGGCCGCGCTCGAAGAAGAAGCTTCAGCCGCCAACTGCACGGTTCGTGTTTTGCTCGAAGTCAATATCACCCCCGACATGGCCAAAACCGGCTTGAGGCCCAAAGAGGCTGAAGGAGTTCTGGCATGGGCGGCGGCACTCAAGCACGTCACGATTGGCGGCATCATGGGAATGGCATCGCTCGAAGGTGGCACGGAAACCGCGCGGCGCGACTTCGCGCGGTTGCGCCAGTTGCGCGATCAGTTGTCGGCTTGTTGCCCGCCCAACGTCGCGCTGGACGAGCTCTCGATGGGAATGAGCAACGATTTCGAGATTGCCATCGAAGAGGGCTCGACTATGGTCCGTGTTGGTTCTGCGCTTTTCGAAGGCATCGACCTGTGATCGAGCTGCGCGCCACCGGGGATGGCATCCTGCTGAACGTCAAGGCTCAGGCCGGCGCTCGGCGGAATGCCGTCTTGGGCGAGCGCGGCGGCAGCCTGAGTGTTGCGGTTACGCAAGCGCCTGAAAAAGGAAAAGCCAATCGAGCCATCGCGGCTGTGTTGGCCGGCGCGCTCAAGATCGCCAAAAGCCAGGTCGAGCTCGTGGCAGGTGAAACCTCGCGACAGAAAACGTTCCTGTTGCGCGGCCTGACTGCGGAGGACGCTGCCAGCCGGCTTCGCGCCGCGTTGGCCGCACCCTCGAGGCGGATCGCCACCGACTGAAGCTAGTCGAAGCGAATCTCGAGGATTTCGAAACTCATCGTGCCCTTGGGAACCGCTATCTCGACTTTGTCGCCCTTCTTCTTGCCGAGCAAACCTTGTGCAAGAGGGCTGGTCACGAGAATCTTGCCCGCGTCGTAGTCTTCCTCGCCCGCTCCAACCAGCACGAAGATCTCCTCGTCTCCGAAATCGAGGTCCTTGACCACCACGGTTGCGCCGAACACGACCTCGCCCTTGGGCAGCTTCGAGGGATCGACCAAGGAAGCCCGCGCGAGCTTGTCGCGCAACAGGTTTATCTTTGCTTGCAGCAAGCCTTGCGACTCACGCGCGCCGTGATATTCGGCGTTTTCGCTGAGGTCGCCTTCGCTGCGGGCGGTTGCAACGCGCGCGGCAATGGCCGGCAGCTCTACGTTTTCCATGTGGTCGAGCTCGGCCTTGATTTTCTCGTAGCCAGCACGGGTCATGGGGACGATATCTGACATGACAGGATCTCAAGCGAGGCGCAAAAAACGCGGCCTCCTCCGGGAGACCGTATGAATCATTCTTACCGAAGCGGTTTACGGCTGTAAACCAGTAAAATGGAGTGCCAGCGATGCGGTTTTGGATTACCGCCCTTTGGCCGTGCGGTCCTCCGGCAGATAAATCAAGCGGCCGCAGTTGCGGCACAGTATCCCCAGGGCCATGCTGAGCTCGGACATGTTGTTGGGCGTGAGCTGCTGATAGCAGCCGCCGCAGAACTCGCCTTGAACTTCGGCCATGGCATCGGCGCCTTTGGAGTTCACGACGCGCTGATATACCTCGCGAAAATCGGCGGGCAGCGCCGCCTCGGCTTGGCTCAGTTCGGCGGTCAGCCGCTTGATGTCGGCGTCCAGCAAGCCGGCCTGGTCGCGCACGCTTTGCTCGGCTTTCGCCAGCTCGTCTTTGGCGGCTCCGATTTTCTGCTGCTGCTCGGCAAGCTGCGCCGCGAGCTCGTCAATTTTTTCCATGGCCTCGAGAATCTCGTCGGCCAGCACACTGCCGGCCATTTGATCGGCGGCGATTTGATCCTTGAGAGCCTGGTATTCGCGGTTGCTCGAGGCGGCATTGAGCTTGGCTTTCAAGCCCTCGACTTTTTCTTCGCCACTCTTCAACAGCAATTGCTTTTGGTCGCTGCGCATCCGGGCGGCTTTATGCTCGGCCTGCACGCGAGCGAGCTCTTCGCCCAAGCGTCCCAGGTTCGCCTCGCGGGCCTTGATCTGTTTTGGGCCGCGATCTTTTCGTTCGCTCAAATCGGTAAGCTGCCGGTGAATTCGGTGCAGCTCACGAAGTGCGGCGGCGGTTAAAGCCATTGATGACGACTTTCTGAAGTATATGAATGCTGAAAGACGGATAGGAATAACATGCCGGCGGCCGCCGTCCCGACGAGCAGCGCCCTTGCAGCTATTGTATCAGCTTGAGAAATAAAAAAAGCCGCTGGCCCGGCCGGGCCAGCGGCTCGATTCGTCCCGAGACGGCGCTTTCTAGCTGGCGACGCCGCTGAGGAAGCCTTCCAGTTGTTTGCTGCGCACCGGATGTTGCAGCTTGCGCACGGCCTTGGCTTCGATTTGGCGCACGCGCTCGCGCGTGACCTTGAAAATCCGGCCGACCTCTTCCAGCGTGTAGGTGTAGCCGTCTCCCAAACCATAGCGCAGGCGGATGATTTCGCGCTCGCGGTAGGTGAGGGTCTTGAGCAAGCCCTCGATCTTGTCCTTGAGCATGGCCTGCGTGGCCGTGGTCATCGGGCTGAGCGTGCCTTCATCCTCGATGAATTCACCGAAGCTGCAATCCTCGCTCTCGCCTACCGGACGGTCGAGACTCACCGGGTGCCGCCCGATATTCAGAACGCGCCGCGTTTCTTCAACGCTGATGTCCGCTGCCCGCGCCGTTTCTTCGGGGGTAGGCTCGCGGCCGAGCTCCTGCAGAAGCCGCTTGGAAACATTGCGCAGCCGCGACAAGACGTCGATCATGTGCACGGGAATGCGAATGGTGCGAGCCTGGTCGGCAATCGCGCGTGTGATCGCCTGGCGAATCCACCACGTCGCGTACGTCGAGAATTTGTAGCCGCGACGGTACTCGAATTTATCGACCGCGCGCATGAGCCCCGTGTTGCCTTCCTGGATCAGGTCCAAAAAGCTGAGGCCTCGATTGCGGTATTTTTTGGCGATCGAAACGACCAGCCGCAGGTTGCCGCTGGAGAGCTGTCGTTTGACCAGTTCGTAGTCGTAATACTGCCGCTCGATCAGCTCGCAGCGCTTGCGCAGGCTGGAAGGGCTTTCGAGCGTCGTGAGCATTAGGTCGCGCAGCTCCTTGCGAAGCGTATGGCGCTCCTCGGCCGAGAGCATGCCGCCTTGCGTCTGCAAGCGCGAGCGAAGCATGGTCATGCGGCGCGACATTTCCTTGAGCTGCCGCACCATGGGCTGCACGCGCCGCGTTCGCAAGCTGAGCTCTTCAACCAACGTCAGGTTCTTGCGGCGGCGACGGCAGAATCGGCGCCGCGCGGCTGTGCTCTCTGACGGCTCGGTGCGCTTGCTGATCAGCTTCTTGAAATCCTCACGATTTTGCACCAGCAGATGCTCGAGGGTCCGCAGATTGTGCGGCATGCGAGCCATGATTTGTTCTTTGGTCAGCCGCTCGGTGAGCGAGACCTTGATCGTTCGATCGAATGGCAGCACGCCCCGGTGCACTTCGCCCAGGGTGCGAATCGTGGCTTGCATCGTGTAATTGCAGCCCAAAACGCTGCGGCGAAATCGCTTGCGGGTCACCTCGATTTTCTTGGCCAGCGCGATTTCTTCTGCCCGGCTGAGGAGCGGAATCTCCGCCATTTGGGTCAGATACATCCGCACGGGGTCGTCGCTGAGCTTGGGCAGATCCTTGATGACTGCGGCGGTCAGCAAGTCAGGGCCAGCCTCGTCATTTGCGACGCCTTGCGTTGCGGCCGTCGCGTCGGCCCCTTCTGCGGGCGCTTCGTTGACGAGCTCAATGCCGAGCTCATCGAGCGCGATTAAAAGGCTGTCGAGTTTCTCCGGATTGACCGCTTCGTCAGGCAGATACTCATTCACCTGATCGTAGGTCAGATAGCCTTGAGACTTGCCCTTGGAGACCAGTTCTTCCAAATCCGTGTTTGAATGGTCCACCTGTCAAATCCTCCCTGGCACCGCGGGTGCCGATTGACAAGAGAAGGATCGTCACCGAGCTTGCGCTTCGTGCTGTAAGCGTGGTGTCGATCGGCGGCCGATGCATCCTACCCTTCCGTGGGATCGGAAATGCCCAGCCGCGCGCGGGCTTCGATTTGTTGCTGACGTTCCCGCTCGCGTCGTTCGAGCTCGACGAGCAGAGCCAGCTCATCCTCCTCGGCCATCTGGCCTTGTTTGAGTGACAGGGTACGCGAGTGTGCCCAATCTTCGCGTTGCCGGTTCTCGAATGCCGACAACACATCCATCAGTCGTACTTCGCAATCGAGTGTGCCTTTTTCGCACCCTCGTTCGTCCAGCTCGACTAGCAAGTTTTTAACCCGCGGCTCTTCAATCTCCAATAACAGTCGTTGGAAGTCGGGGAGAATCCCAGCGGACCACAATTGGCCCGCGCGCACATAGATCGCGCGGCAGGCCTCGCAGGCGAACTGCCGCGGCTCGAGCTTGCCGGCAATTCGCTCGAAAAAGCTCGGGTTAAAGAGCACGATTTCCAACAGCTCGCGCGCGAGTGGGTCGGGCTTGAATGCGGTGCTAGCAGCGGCCGCCGAGACGCTCGGCTGACGCGAGGCCGATTTGCGGCGCAACTCGGTCATGAGGCGCCGAGTTTCCGATTCGGACACTCGAAAATCGCTGGCGAGTCTTTGCAAAAAACGTTCTTCGCGCAGCCGATCTTCGACTTGCGTGTCTCCGCGCAAGCGCGGCGCCTTGGCAATCGTGGCAATCAGGTTCTCAAGCGCGGCGGTCGCGGCGTGCAGGTCGGCTTGCAGATCGATCTGGTCGGTCGCAACCTGAAAAGCGTGCGCGAGCGCGTCGGCCGCACCTTCGATCAAGCGCGCCAGCGCCTCGGGCCCGCGCGACAGCAGGAATTCGGCCGGATCCATTTCCTCGGGCAGCGTGAGAACGCGCAGATCGACGTTTGCGGCCACGAAAAGCTCCAGCACTTCCATGGCGCGCTTGCGGCCGGCCTGATCGCCATCGAGCAAAAGCACGACGCGAACGCGGTCTGCATAGCGCCGCAGCAACTGCAAGTGGCTGGCGCCGAGCGCCGTTCCAAGCACCGCGACCGTGTTTTCGAATCCGAACTGGTGGGCCACGATGCAGTCGGTGTATCCTTCGACAACAATGGCCGTGCTGGTCTTGCGAATCGCGTCCCGCGCGGCGTTTAAGCCGTACAGCAAGTTGCTCTTGGAGAATAAAGGAGTCTCGGGCGAATTGACGTACTTGGCCGCATCCGCGGAGGCTGCGTTCGGAAGCACGCGCCCACCGAGCCCGACGGCTCGTCCTTGCGAGTCGAAGATTGGAAACAGCACGCGACCTTTAAAGCGATCGTAGAAGCCGGGGCCTTGCTTTTTGCGAACGACGAGGCCGATGCGCTCGAGCATCGCCGAGTTGATTTCCGTGCCGCTGGCCTGCTCGCCAATCCAACTCCAATCATCCGGTGCAAACCCCAACTGAAAGCGGCGCACGCTTTCGTCGGTGATATGCCGCTGGGCCAGGTAAGCGCGGGCCTCCGCGGCGGTCGGCGACTTCGCCAGGTGCTCGTTGTAGCGCTGCGCTGCCCAAGCCATGGCCTGGTACAGGGCTCGCTTTTCATCGGCCGGCGCGCGAACACCCCGGCCGGGAGCTTGCAGCGAGATCCCGGCCCTATCGGCGAGCATGGATAGCGCTTCGCCGAACTCGACTCCCTCCATCTTCATGACAAAGCTGAAAATGTCCCCGCCGATGTCACACACCCAACACTTGAAGGATTGCCGTTCGGGATTGATCTGCAGACTGGGGCGCGTATCGTCGTGCCAGGGGCAGAGAGCCTTGAAGCCGCGACCTTCACGCCGCAGCGGCAGATAGCTTTGGATGAGATCGACGATGTCGACCGCCTGCTTTACGCGTTGTTTCGCGTCGTATGAAGCCGACAAAGACACCGCGGCCTCCTGCACGCCTGACGAGGGGATCCGGTCGAGAACGATCTGCGAAAGGAATCGTGGCTCGATTATAACGCGCACTTCGAAGACGAGTAGGCGGCGCGCAAGATCAGCGCTCAGCCTGCTCTGGCTCTGGCTCGATCGTGACTTCGAGCTCGACTTGTTTGCCATCGCGCAACAGCACAACGCGAATGGGCGCGCCCACGCGCGAGCGGCCAATCAGCAGCACAAGCTCGGTGGCATCCGCGACACTATGCCCATTCCACTCCGTGATGACGTCACCGGATTCAATGCCGGCCTTGGCGGCCGGGGTGCCCTCGACCACTTCTTCGACCAGAGCGCCTTGCAACGTTTTGAGCCCTAGCCTCCGCGCCAGGTCAGCGTTGAGATCCGCAAGCTTGACGCCCAAGTAGCCGCGCTCGACCTTGCCCTCGCTACGCAGACGCTCATACACCTCGCGCGCGGCATTGCCTGGGATGGAAAAGCTGATGCCCTGGTACGTGCGACCCACGATAGCCGTGTTCAGACCGACGATTTTTCCCGTCACGTCGACCAGCGGCCCGCCGCTGTTGCCGGGGTTGATCGCGGCGTCCGTTTGCAAGAAGTCCTGGTAAGGGCTGCCGCCCAAGCCACGGCGGCTTTTGGCGCTCACAATGCCTGCGGACACACTGCGGTCGAGACCGTACGGATTTCCGACCGCCCACACGAGCGAGCCGACTTCAAGAGCGTCGCTGTTGCCCCACTCGGCCGGAACAAGCCCGCCCGGTGCAATCTTCAAAACGGCTAGATCAGTGACGCTGTCCATCCCCACGAGTTGGGCCGGCCGCGTCTCGTTGTCATTGATCTTCACGGTAATCGTCTGGGCATTTTCGACCACATGGTTATTGGTGATCACGTAGCCATCTTCGTCGATGACGACGCCAGACCCTTGCCCGCGGGCGCCTTGAAAGCGCTGTGACAGCAGGTCGGCCCTATCGCCGCGACCAAGCCCGAACACCTGGTATGAATCGACATGGACCACACTGGGACCAATCGCCTTCGCGACCACCGCATACTGATGCGAGACATCCGTCAGTGTCGGGTTAGGCAACTCTGAGCGGGCGACGTCCGCTTCGGCTCTCTCACGACCTCGCGTCGCGGCGTATTGGATGCGCTCGATCAGCGAAGGGGCGATCAGCACCCCCACCAACATGATGAACAGTGCCGCCAACCAAGGCAGACGAGGCGGGCTGGGAGTACGATGAGCTCGCGGAGCGGAGTTCGACGTGGACAGCGGATACTCACTCATCGCAAAACGCTCATCGCCGTCAAGTCGCTTGGCCGCGATCGTTCGTCGGTCCGCAGGGCAAGTCCGTAAGTCCCTCGATAGGCCGCCTATGCGCGGCTGAGTATAACAGGTGCAGAGAGCCTGTCCTAGCATTGAGCACCGCGGCCCACGCGCAAGCGCGGGCGCGAGTTTTCACCAGCCATATGTTGCTTCCCAAAGCGAAATTCTTTCCGCCGGCCGAGCTCGCTGAACCCGAAGGCGTGGTGCTCTTTGGCGGCCGCTTGAACACGGAGTGGCTCCTCGACGCCTACACGCATGGCATCTTTCCCTGGCCCATCTTCGAGGGCGCCGACATCATGGTCTGGTGGTCGCCCGACCCGCGGGCCATTTTCGAGCTCGGTCGCATGCACTTCGCGCGGCGCTTGCTCAGGACGTGCCGTAGTGGGCAATTTCAAGTAACGCTCAACCGCGACTTCGCGGGCGTGATCAATGGCTGCGCGACTGCCGGAGATCGCGAACAGAACACCTGGCTGACTCCAGGCATGATCACGGCGTACCAGAAACTACACGCCGAAGGACATGCCCACAGTGTTGAGGTGTGGCGCGCGGGCGAACTGGTCGGCGGGACGTATGGCGTGGCCATCGGCGGATTCTATGCGGGTGAATCGATGTTTCACCGCGAGCGGGACGCCTCGAAGGTTGCCATTGTCTACCTGGCCAGGCATCTGGCGAATTGCGGGTTCACGCTCTTCGACATCCAACAGCGCACAACCCACACGGCCAGCTTGGGAGCCATCGAGATCCCAAGAGCCGCTTATCTGGCACGGCTCGGCGAGGCGATTCGGCTTCAAGTTTCGTTTGGCGATGAGTTGTCGCCGCTTGAGTGACCGCTGGCAAGCCACCATACAAGAGCACGGCCGAGCTGCACTTAGTCTGCTGAACCCATTGCTTGCCACCAGGGGGGGTTGATTTACTTCGCTTTCCCGCGAGAAATGAAAGTAGGCCCTCCGCCGGTCCTTTCTTCCCTGCCGGCCATCGAGAGTCCAAATCCCTACCGTGCGGGCTTTTCTCGCGGAACGAGAGCTGCGCAGCATCTACGACCGCACTGAGCGCCTCAAGCGCTCTGATGAGGTTCCACGGTAGGGTTTTTTATTGCGCACGCCGCTGTGTGTAAGTCGCTCATCGGCCGCTGCTGGCTGGTGGCTCCGCTCGGGCAAAAGGATCATTGTCCGCATCGCGGTGCCACTGGTACTCGGTACCATCGGCGATGGACTCGGCGGTTTTGCTTCCATAGAGGCGCTCAACAACGTGCAGCGCCATGTCGATACCGGCCGATACGCCTGACGACGTAACGCGGTCTCCATCATCGACCCACCGCGCTTGCCGAACCCAATTGACCTTGGGTCCCTGGTCCGTGGCCATCTTGAAGTAGCGCTTGTTGGAGGTGGCGCGGTGCCCATCAAGTAGCCCTGCCTTGGCCAGGATTGCCGAACCCGAGCACACCGACATGACGATTTCGGCCTGCGGAGCGCGGGCTTGCAGCCATTCGAGCAGGACCTTGTTGTTCAGCTCCGTGAGCGTGCCGAATCCGCCAGGCACCATGACCAGGTCAAGCGGAGGACAATCCTCGAAGCCAAAATCGGCAATGACCTGCGGCCCTTGGGCTGACGCGACGGGGCCGGCTTTTTGCGCGACCATCACGACCTTAAGCCGCGGGCTTAGGTTGCCAAAAATCTCAGCGGGGCCATACACATCCAGCAGCTCGAATTTGGGATAGAGAACGATTCCGAGCTTGCGCGATTGCTTCGCGGCCGCGGCCGGCTTATCGGAAACGGCAACAGGCTCCGCGGCAATGCCGAGAGGTATGCCCAACAACATGGCGGACGCAAGCATGACGAGGAACCGCCCGACATTGGCGAAGCGAACGCGCGGGCAAGCTCCGCGCGGAAAGCTACAGGTGGTAAGCATGGCTACAGTTACCTCCATACGGACGGCAGGACTGCGAAGCGGCGACCGGCCGCCGAGTATAGCGGTGGCATCGGCCACAAGCCAGTTTGGAGACGGTTGCACTCGTGTAGTTCAGGAATTCATGGACCGATATAATTGAAACTTGATGCTTGACGTTCGGCGCTCGGCTGCGCTCTGGCCGGACGCGCGTATAGGTGTTTCGCTCATTGCTCGAGGAGCTTGGAATGTTGCGCCAGTTGGGGGCGATGATTCTTTTCGGGTCTTGGATGGTTTGTGCGGCGTGCTCCCCTGCCTTGGCGGCCGATCGTGCCGCGGACGAATCCGAGATTCGCCGCACGGCGAAAGACTATCTGGCGGCACTCGCGCGAGGCGACCGACAGGCCTTGGCCGGCTTCTGGACAGCTGATGGCGACATCGTGGATGAGTCAGGCCGCGTGATTCCCGCGGCCGAAGCCACGGCGAATGCGCCCGCCGCGGTTGGCAATGGACCCGCCGCCTCAGGCCCTGCCGTCGAGCTTTCGAATACTCGCATTCGTTTTCTGACTGCGGACGTGGCATTGGAAGATGGCACAAGCCGGTTAGCCGGATCGGCTGGTCCCGAGGGTCGCTTCAGTGCCATTTGGGTGAAGCAGCAAGGCAAGTGGCGCTTGGCGAGTCTGCGCGAGGCTCGTATCGCGGCGCCGCCCATCCCTGAACGTCTTAGCGACCTGGACTGGCTGGAGGGCAACTGGCAGGGCACGACGGCCGATGGCGTAGTTGAAATCACGGCCGCCTGGAACCCAACTCATACGTTCTTGTTGCGCGACATCAATTTGGTTCGTGAGGGCCAGGTCGTTTTTCACGGTGCGCAGCGAATCGGCTGGGATCCCACCACCCGCAGCATTCGCTCGTGGGTATTTGATACAGACGGCGGACATGGCGAGGGCGTGTGGTCCAAGTCCGGCGATGGGTGGGTGGTCGAAGCTACCGGCGTGCTCGGCGACGGTCGGCAAACCCGCTCGACCACCGTTTATGAGCCACGCGACAAAGACCATTTTTTGTGGAAGACAATCGCCGCCCGCACCGACGGGCAACCGATCGCGGACCGTAGCATCGAGATGATCCGAAAAGTGCTGGACTGATTGAGTTGGATGGATTTAACCAAGCGGCTGTCGACATTACCGCGAGAAGCAAAATGAAACCTCGCCATTGGTTCGCCCTGTTATTGTCAGCCACCATCACGATAGCGTGGGCTGCTCACGAAGCGCGTGCCCAGGCGAAAGCCAAAACAGCCCCACCACGCCCTTCCGCCGGGCAGACGAAGGTGCCCAACAATCAGCCGTCGGCTTCCGCGGCATCGCCGCGGTCAGGCGGCAGTACACCGGCCACCAGTGGACAGCCTGCCAAGCAGCCGGCCACCACCGCCGACGAGATCGCGGCCAAGCGCGCCATTCTCGAAAGCCCGCGCTGGCAGCGAATGATGTTCGAATTCAAACAATGGCTATCCGCGCAGAAAATTTACAACGATCAGCAAGTCCTAGACCTCAAGCGCAATTTCAACCAGCATGTGGCCGAGGCCTCGCCCTCCGAGCTGCAATTCATCCTGGATGACATGGAGGCCAAGTTCCAGATCATCGATAGCCAGCCTGCTCAAGACGCGCGGGCTTGGATGGCCCACTATCTTTCGATCGTGACGCAGAAGAAGCGAGATGAACTGCTGAGGGACGTGCCCAACATCGCCACGATGACGGCGGCCCAGTTGCAGCAGGAAGTCATGAGGATCGAGCGCAAGAAAGCCGCGGCGGCGCGCAACCAGGCGGCGTTCGACCAGGTTCGACAGGCCCAGGTGGATGCCCAATTGAAAC
Organism: Pirellulales bacterium; assembly: GCA_035496575.1. Taxonomy (GTDB): domain Bacteria; phylum Planctomycetota; class Planctomycetia; order Pirellulales; family PALSA-1355; genus PALSA-1355. The sequence continues at coordinate 16,746 of DATJEN010000211.1, read as the reverse complement.
AGAACCAGCAGGCGCAGCAGGCCTACATTCAGCAGCAAAACCTGGCGGCGACATCTGCCTATACATCGCCGTACCGGGCCCCCGCAGCCAACAACGGCAACCCGCCCTTTTCCGATTACAAAACCGGACCATCGATGGAATATTACATCGGGTCTTTCGGCCGTTTTGGGATGATCTTCAATCCGAGCAGCTACTGAGTACAGCGGACTGGCGAGACATCCGGAACTGCCTCAAACATTTTTCTTGACAAGATGGCCTGCTGCCCGGTCGATTAACGTTAGCTGACCGCATCGGTCCAGCCTTTCGGCTCTCTCTAGGAACAGAGGAGAACGGCCATGTTCGGGACACTGCATGCGTACGTAAAAGCGACGTTGTTAGCTGGGAAGATGATTGTCCTTTGTTGCGCGCTAGCCGCTCTGTCGAGCTGGGCAAAGGCTGATGACGCGCCTGCCGACAAAGAGGCTTGTCGAGTTGTTGAGTTTTTCCCGCAGCCCACTGGGTCCGAGAAGAAGATTCTGGAGGCGTTAGCCAAGCCTACGACTATTGATTTTGTGGAGACTTCGTTGTCCGACGTCGTCGACTACTTGAAAGACGCTCACGGAATCGAAATTCAGCTCGACAAAAAAGCACTCGAAGATCAAGGTGTGGGAAGTGATTCCCAGGTAACTCGGAAGTTGGCTGGTGTCCCACTCCGATCCGCATTGCGCCTGATTCTTCCGGAACTCGGAATGGGGTTTGTTATTGCGCATGACGTGCTGCTGATTACGACGCTCGAAGTGGAAGATGCGGAAGCAGTGACACGTACGTACCCGGTAGGCGATCTGGTTCGTGCCGACAATTACACCGCGCTGCGCAACGCCATTACCAGCACGGTACGCCCGGACACGTGGCATCAGGTCGGCGGGCCGGGACAGATTGAAGTTCTGGAGGAATCGAAGAGCATCGTCATCTCGCAGACGCAAAGGGCGCACGACGAGGTTCTTGAACTCCTTCGCTCGTTGCGAGCTGCCAAGGCGGTTGCAAAAGACTCGGGACAACTGTTGCGGCAGACTTCGAATTGAGCGATAAGCGGCTGCCGAGCGAGTTAGCCCTTCGGCAACCTGCCAAGCTCCGCGCCTATCCGCGCGAAAACGTCGCTCCACTGGCCGGGCTGTGCCTGGCGAAACAGCCGCATGGTGGGATACCAGGGGCTATCCTCGCGCGAATGCATCCAGCGCCAGTCGCAATCGAAACCTAACGCGACCCATACCGGCACGCCGAGTGCCCCGGCCAGATGGGCCGTCACGGTATCGGAAGTGACAACCAGGTCCAAGTTCTGCATGAGGGCCGCGGTGTCCGTGAACGGACCGCTGCGCTCGTCGAGCTCGGCGCCGAATTCGATCACGCGGAATCGCTTGTTGGCGGCTGGAATCTGCTCGACTCCAAATCCTTTTTGCAGGCTGATCAAGCTCACGCCGTCGTGGGCCAAATGTTCGAAATGGGCCAGCGGCATCGATCGTCCCGGCTCGTGCGGCGAGTTGGGATTCCCTTGCCAGTGAATGCCGATCTTAAATCCTTGGAACTCGGCCAGCTTGTTCCGCCACTGCTCGACGAGATCGGCCCGCGCGGACAGATAGGGGACCTGGGCCGGCACACAGCTCAGCGTGGTGCGTAGCAGCCCGGGCAAGCTCAATAGTCCTACATGCACGTGGTACTCAGGAAGCGGCGCTCCCATCGCGAACACGTCCGAAATGCCACTGTCGCGCAAGAGCTGCACGACTTGCGGCTGCGAGACGACGATCGCACGCTCCCCAAACTCGCGAAGTATGAGAACGTAGCGAATGAACTGGATGGTATCGCCCAGTCCTTGTTCGCACTCCACCGCGAGTGTTCTGCCGGCCAGCGCTGAACCATCCCAGCGCGGGCCGGAGAAGCGGGAGCGTTCGAAATCAGGGCGTTGCCAGCGCCACTCGTACTCCGGAAACCCACGCGCATAATCGCCGCGGCTCAGCCAGATCCAAGCGCGGTTGTAGTGCGGGTCGACCCGCGTGGGATTCAGCTCGACGGCGCGATCGTATTCCGCCAGAGCATCGTCAAATCTTCGCAGACTCTGGAACACTGCCGCCAGCGTGGCGTGCGCGTCGGAGAACGCAGGGCTCACGGCCACCGCGCGCTCGGCGGCTGCCAGCGCCAGGTCCAGGCGGCCCTGCCGGCGCAGCGCCTCGGCCAGGTTCACGTGGAAGGAAGAGACGTCGGCCCTGAGCCTGATCGCTTCGCTGAGGCAGTGGACCGCATCGTCGAGCTGCCCCGTGTCGCGCAAAATGATTCCCAACAGATGCCAGGCATCGGGGTGCTCCACATCGAGTTGCAACGCTTGTTGATAAAGAGCTTGTGCTTGCCCATACCGGCCGGCGCGATGGTGCTCGAGTCCCTGGTCGATGATTTCTTCGGGAGTCGTCACGGCGGCGTGGTCGCAAATTGGTTAGGCGATGCTCGCGCCGGCCCACCGGTCACGATAGACTACGGCTCGGATTTAGCGTGGTTCCTGGTTGCGGCCAAGTATAAACGTGCCGCTAGGGCCGGCAACGTTGGAAAACCAAGCGCGCGATGCTTATATTCGCATACGCTCGGCCGGCGCCTTGCAATGGGCAAGTTGGGTCGCCGGCGGTTCGAATGAATTGTTGGAGGTGAGCCATGGCTTGGAAAGTCTCAGTCGTTCTATTGATGGCGTTCAGCGGGATAGTTCCACCCGTGATCGCGGAGCATCCGAAATCGGACGCAAAACCCAAGCAGGTGGGATCGGGTGTCACTGGCTTTGCCAGTGAGGAATTGCCCGCCCAGATGGACGACTTGGGCGACTACGAACATCGCATCCATACGGCCGACCCGCTCGCGCAGCGCTATTTCAACCAGGGTTTGCGGCTCGTCTATGCCTTCAATCATGACGAGGCCATTCGCGCATTTCGCGCCGCGGCGAAGATCGACCCGCAATGCATCATGGCCCAATGGGGCATCGCGCTGTCGCTGGGGCCGAACTATAACCTGGAGGCCGAAAAGGAACGCTCGAAGGCCGCCTATGAGACGCTGCAAGTCGCGCGCGGGCTGCTCGACAAAGCCAGGCCCGAAGAAGCGGCTTACGTCGAGGCCCTCGCGACGCGATACTCGGCATCGCCGGATGCCGAGCGCAAACCCCTCGACGAAGCTTACGCGGCCGCCATGCGGAAGCTGGCGGCAAAGTACCCGGACGATTTGGATGCCGCCGTGCTGGCCGCGGAATCCATGATGAATTTGCGCCCCTGGACGTTGTGGAGCACCGATGGCAAGCCGGCCGCGGGCACGGAGGAAATCGTCAGCCGGCTCGAGGCCGTCTTGCTGCGAAATCCCGACCACCCGGGCGCGAATCACTACTACATTCACGCCGTCGAAGCATCGCCACAACCCGAGCGCGCCCTTGCGTCCGCGCTGCGGCTATCTGGCATGGGGCCGGGCACGGGTCTCGGTTTTGAGCGCCCCCTGATGCCGGGCGCCGGACATTTGATTCACATGCCGGGCCACATCTACTACCGGCTCGGCTGGTACGGCGCGGCAGCCGACGCCAACAAGCGCGCGATCGAAGTCGACCGCAAATACATCGAGCAATTCAAGCCCGAGGGGGTCTATGCGATGATGTATTACCCCCACAACATTCACTTCCTATGGGCAGCGCTGGCAATGGAGGGCCGCAGCGCCGAGGCGATCACCGCGGCGGATCAGGTGGTGGGCGCGCTCGAGGAATCGATGGTCCGCGAAATGCCCATGCTCGAGTATTTCGTACCCACCAGGCTCTACACGCTGGTGCGCTTTCAAAAATGGAGTGAGCTGGCTGCCGAGAAACAACCAGCCGCCGAGTTCACTTTCGCCAATGGGATGTGGCACTATGCGCAGGGGCTCGCGTGCGCGGCCCAAGGGCAATCGGCTGAGGAGCATCGTCGCGAGCTCGAGAAAATCGTGAGCGCCACGCCGGCGGATAAGCTGCTCATGCGGCAGTCGGCCAAGAATCTGCTTCAGATCGCCGCGGACGAACTGGGCGCGAAACTCGACGCGCTCGGGGGCAACCACGATCAAGCTGTGACGAAGTTGCGACATTCGATTGCGCTCGAGGATGGGCTTGAATACACCGAGCCTCCGCCTTGGCACCGCTCGATGCGCGCGGTCTTGGGCTCAACGCTGCTGGAAGCCAAGAGACCAGCCGATGCAGAGACGGCTTTGCGCGAGGACTTGAAGATCTATCCCGAAAATGGCTGGGGGCTGTACCTGTTGGCCCGCGCCGTTCGCGACCAAGCGCGGGAAGCCGAAGCGGCCAGGATCTACACGCGCTTCAAGCGCGCCTGGGGGCACGCCGATTTTCAGATTGGCAATTAGCGGACCGGGTAAGGCACACCGCGGCTGGCGCTACTTAAGTTGCGCTTGCGCTGCCGCGCGACTTGACGAGCGCGACCAGCTCAGATTCGATCTGTTTAAAGACGCTTGGCCAGTCGCCGATCGCCGGCTGGCGGAAAAGCCGCATGGTCGGGTACCAGGCGGTTTCGTCCCCCTCGAGCAGCCAGCGCCAATCCGACGCAAACGATAGCGCCACCCACACCGGCCGGCCCGTTGCCCCCGCCAGGTGCCCCGGCGACGAATCGCAGGTAATGACCAGGTCCAGGTTCTGCATCAGGGCAGCGGTGTTGTTGAAGTCGCCGACCCGATCTCCCAAGTCCACGATCGCGGTTTTTGCACCCAGCTCGGTGAGTTGTTCGCGTCCGGGTCCCATCTGCAAGCTGTAAACGCGAACGCCGGGTACCTGCGTTAGTCCGGCGAAGTGAGCCAGCGAGATGGAGCGCTCGCGGTTGTTGGTTTGGGTTGGGCTGCCGGCCCAAGCGATTCCAATTTTGAATGCCTTTTCGCCGGCCAGTTCGTCGTGCCACTTTTTCACCGCCTCGGCCGTTGGCGCTAGGTATGGAATGGGGGCCGGTATGTTTTCCACCGTCGCGCCGATTTTGCCAAGCACGCTCAATAGCGGACTGTGGTAGTCGAACGGGGGCGCGAGCCCGTTGCGTTCCACGACGTAATCGGCATGCTTGTAGCTCGCGAGAAGTGTCATCAATTGCGGCTGGCTTTGAACGATCACCTTTGCGCCGCGCATCTTTAGTTGTTCTGCGTAGCGCACGAAATGAATCGTATCGCCATGCCCTTGTTCGCAGCGCAACAGGATCGTACGGCCGTCCAGCGGCTCGCCATTCCAGCGCGGCCGTGGAAGAAAACTCTCGGCCTGGTATTGGCAGCGGAATCGCCACTCGTACTCGGGCCAGCCTTCGAGAAACCGCCCGCCCTTGAGCAGGATCAAGCCCTTGGTCAAATGCGCTTGCGCGTTATCTGGATCGATCGCCAGAGCGCGCTCGCAAAGCGACATCGCCTCTTCGAGCTTGTTTTGCCGCAAGAGCATGACGGCCTGATTGCGGACCGCCTCCGAGTGGAGCGGATCGAGCTCGAGCACGCGCTGGTAATGCTTGAGCGCTTCGTCGAAGCGGTCCTGTTCTACGAACACGGCGGCCAGGCCCATGTTGCCGGGGACATCATCGCCGGCAATCTCGATATAGCGGCGCGCGGAGGCTTCGGCTTCCGGAAACTTGAATTGCTTTTTCAACACGAGCGCCAGGTTGCCATGCGCTTGGGCAAACTCCGGATGCTGGGAGATCACTTGTCGATAACACTCGGCGGCTTCCTCCAGCCGGTGCAGCTCCGCTAGCGCGAGACCCAGGTTATGGCGAGCGCTCCAGTAGTTCGGAGCAATTTCGAGGGCTCGCCGGTAGTGCGCTTCGGCCGCGGCATGGTCGCCCATTTCGGCCAGCAGCGCTCCCAGGTTGTTGTGCGCTTCGGCATAGTCGGGATTGAGCTCGATGGCGCGGCGAAACGCGGGCGCCGCCTCCTCAAAGCGGCGCAGCTCTTTTAGAACGACACCCAGGTTGTTGTGGCCCTGGGCAAACTGGGGCGCAAGCGCGACTGTTTGGCGAAAGCTGGCTTCGGACTGCTCCCAGCGCCGCTCGCGGGAATAACCCACCCCCAATTCGAAATGCGCATCGCTATTGGCGGGGTTAAGGTCCACCGTTCGCCGCCAATGGGCCATGGCTTCGTCGAGGCGGCCAAGCTTCTTGAGCACCGTCCCCAGGTCTGAATGAGCATGTGCCGAGTTGGGATTGAGCTCGACGGCTTTGCGGCAGGCACGTTCGGCCTGCTCGTATTGACCAACTTGCAACAGCGCCACGCCGAGGTTCGTGTGGGCGTCTGCGTGCTCAGGTGCCATGGAGATCGCGCGCCGGTAGTGTTCGCTGGCCTCTTCGTTGCGGCCTTGCAAGTGGGCCAGGTGACCCAGGTCGTTGTGGGCTTGAGCGGCGGTAGGCGAAAGCTCGAGCACCCGCTTGTAGCACGTCTCGGCATCTCGCCAGTTGCCCTGTTTCTTGAAAACATTGCCGAGATTGCCGTGGGCCCCGACGTCAGCCGGATTTGCGGAGAGCGCTTGCCGGTACGCGGCGGCTGCTTCGGACAGTCTGCCCTGCTGCTCGAATGCAGAGCCCCGGGCATTGTGTAGTGCGGCTACCGATGCGCGCAGGTTGCGCTCAATTTCGGCCGATTGAGGCTGCAATCGCAAGGCCTCGCGCAGCTCGGCCACGGCGGGTTCCCATTGCTTTTGCCCCACGAGAATCACGCCCAGCAAGTGTCGAGAATCGGCATAGGCGGGTTGCAGATTGATGGACTGCCGTAGCAGCGAGATGGCCTCTTCCTGGCGGCCTTGCGCGTGGCAGGTCGCGGCGAGCAGATAAAGCGTGTGCGGTTGCGCGCCGCCGCCGGCCAAGGCTTGCCGATAGCAGCGTTCGGCGTCGGCCAATTGGCCGGAGCGATGAAAGTTCTTGGCCTGCTCTAGCAACTGCGCGGGATCGGCCACCACTCACCTCTTTCTGAGACGAATCGCACGGATTGGCTTGCAAGACGCGTGGATCGAATGATTCTAGCACAAGACGTGAGCGGTTTTCAGGCGCGGCGAGTGCCGAGCCGCAGACCAATTTGTGTGGCAAAAAGAGCCGTGTGCAGCGCAACGATCAGGAAGTCCGTTTGATGTTGGATTGAGCGCGAGCGAGCAATTCAGATCTCATTCGCTCGAAGACGTCCGCCCAATCGCCTGGCGCTTGTTGTCGGAACAGTCGCATGCTGGGATACCATGGGCTATCGGTCCGCTCGCGCAACCAGCGCCAGTCGGCGATCCAGGGCAGCGCGAGCCATACCTCCGTGCCTAGTGCGCCCGCCAGGTGCGCCACGCCACAATCGGAGCTGATCACGAGATCCAAATTCGACACGATCGCGGCCGTGTCATGAAAATCGCCCAGGCGATCCCCGAAGTCGAGAATGGGCACCTTGAGAAGCGCATGCAACTGTTTGCTACCCTCGCCATGTTGCAAGCTGATGAGTTGGACCCCCGGTATCGCAAGCGGAAGAAAGTGCTTGAGCGAAATCGAACGCAGGTAATCGCGTTGGTAGGTTGGATTTCCTTGCCACGCAATGCCCACCTTCAGGCCAGGGTGGCTGCGAAGTTCTTGGCCCCACTCGGCCGCGGCGGTCGCGTCGGCCGACAGGTACGGAATGTCCGTCGGGATCGTTTCGAGCGTGGTCTCGAAAATGGCGGGCAGACTCAGCAGCGGCAATTGGAACTTGAAAACAGGCCGCTCGGAATCCTCGACGACAACTTCATCGACGCCCGCGGCTCGAGTCGCCAAACGAGCAAGCGGCTTTGGACACTCGAATGCAACCCTGGCGCCTCGCGCCTTCAGCAAGGGGGCATAACGCAGAAATTGGATGGCATCGCCGTACCCTTGCTCGCAGCGCAGCAAGATCGTCTCACCTTCCAGCGAACTGCCGTCCCAGCACGGGGCCGGCACCGCCAACACCCAAGGGTTCGCGTGGCAACGCCACTGGTATTCGGCGAAGCCCTCGGTGAGTTTTCCCTGCGTCAGCAGGATGACCGCCAGCAAAAAATGCGTTTGCGGATCCGAGGGCCGCACGGCAACCGCTTGACGACAGACAGATTCGGCTTCGTCAAATGCGTTCTGCCGCGTGAGTGCCTGGGCCAGGTTAAACAGCGATGCGTGATCCTGCGGGCGCAACTGGAGTGCGCGCCGATAACAGCGCACCGCTTCGTCGAACTCGTCGAGTTCCGCAAGCACGACGCCAAGATTGTTGTGTCCCTCGACAAAATCCGGATTCAAACGCAGAGCCGTGCGGCAACTGGCGCGCGCCTCCTCAATCCGCCCCTGCTGCTTCAGTACCGCGCCCAGATCGGCGTGGGCTTCGGGCGAGTTGGGATTTAGTTCGACCGCTCGGCGGCAGGCGCTTGCGGCCTGCTCGAGATGGCCGGCGCGCAACAGAGCGGTGCCCAGGTTCGTGTGCGCTTCGGCAAAATTTGGAGCTGCTGCGATGGCGCGCTGGTAGTGTTCGACGGCCTCGCCCAGCCGCCCTTGCAACTGGGCAAGATGGCCCAGGTCGTTATGGGCTTGAGCAGCGCCGGGCGCAAGCTCGAGCACGCGCTTGTAACAGGCTTCGGCCTCGGCCCAGTTGTTTTGCTTCTTGAAGACATTGCCGAGATTGCCGAGAGCCGCGATATACGTCGGTTCGGCCACGATCGCCTGCCGGTACGAGGCGGCCGCCTCGGCAAGCCGCCCTTCGGCTTCGAGCGCGAGTCCGCGCGCGCAATGCAGTCCCGCCGTGGCCGCGCGCAGGTTACGCTCGATGTCGGCCGATTGAGGGTTCAAGCGCAGAGCTTCGCGCAGCTCCGCCACGGCCGGCTCCCACTGTCCCTGACCCACAAGCACTGCGCCCAGCAAATGCCGCGAGTCGGCATAAGCGGGCTGCAATTGGATCGACTGCCGTAACAGGTCGACCGCTTCGCCTGCTCGGCCGAGCGAATGGCAAATCGCCGCCAACAAATACAACGTATGTGGATGGGCATCCCCGCTCGCCAAGACCTGCCGATAGCATCGCTCGGCCTCGGAGAGCTGGCCGGCCCGATGATAGGCTTTGGCTTGCTCGAGAACTTGCCCAGCGTCGGCCACTGCCCACTCCCTGTCGGTAAAAACGGCCGTAACCGGTTGACAACTAACCGGGGCGTCGGAATTCCTCTAGGAGCTCTCCTCTACTTTCTGCTTGAGCGCCTCTTTGATGTTCCGAAACACCGTGTCCCAGTCGCGCACCGCCGGCTGCCGAAAGAGTCGCATCGTCGGATACCACGGGCTATCGGGCCGCTCGAGCAGCCAACGCCAATCGGGAGCAAAGGAAGTCGCCATCCAAACCGGCACGCCCAGCGCTCCGGCCAGGTGCACGTTGCCATTGTCCGAGCTGATCACAAGATCGAGGTTGGCCACGATGGCTGCCGTCTCGTGAAACTCGCCCAGCCGATCGCCCAAGTCGACCACCCGCTCCGGGTCCTTCAGATTTGCCAATTGCTCGCGCCCCTGGCCGAATTGCAAGCTGTAGAAGCGGGCGCCTGACATGTTGACGATGTCTTGAAAGAAGGTCAGCGGCACGGAGCGCAGGTGATCTTTGCGATAGGTCGGATTTCCTTGCCAGGCGATGCCGACCTTCAGTCCTTTGCCCTTAGAAAGCTCGTCCTTCCATTTGGCGAGCAGCTCCTTATCAGGCTTCAAATAGGGCACCTTGTTGGGAACGTTCTTGAGCGTGGTCTCGAAGATGGCTGGCAGGCTCAGGAGCGGCGCGTGCACGTCGAAGTCGGGACGGGGATCGCCTTTTGCGATCACCTTGTCGACTCCTTCGGCCGTTGCGATCAATTGCAGGACCTGGCGAGGACATTCGACGATGACGGTGCCCCCGCGCTTTTTGACGAGCTTGGCGTAGCGAATGAATTGGATGGTGTCGCCAAGCCCCTGCTCCCCGCGGAGAAGAATCGTACGGCCTTCGAGCGACGAGCCGTCCCAGCGCGGTTTGTCCGGCGCTTGGTCCTCGAAATCCTTGGCCTTGAAACGCCATTCGTACTCTTCCCAGCCTTCGGCGAACTCGCCGCTCTTGAGCAGCAACAGCCCCAGCAGACCATGAGATTCCGGGTCTTCGGGCGCAAGCTCGATCGACTTACGACAGGCCTCGATCGCGGCCGGCAGATCGTTCTTCTTAACCAGGGCATCCGCCAGGTTGTAGTAGGCCGGCTGGCACTCGGGATTGAGCTTGAGGACGCGGTGATACGATTCGATCGCTTCGTCGACGCGATCCTGTTCCGACAAGACGGCGCCGACGTTGTTGTGCACGTCCGCATAATCGGGTTTCAAATCAAGCGCGCGGCGGTAATACGACATGGCCTCGTCGTATTTTTTCTTCTCCGCCAGTACGGCGCCCAATCCGTTGAGGGCGGAAAGGTGATTTGGCGCAAGCTCGACCGCGCGCCGATAATTGGCCTCAGCCTGCTCGTTTTTTCCCAATCGCTTTTGAATGAGCGCAAGTTGGGACCGCATGTCGGTATAATTGGGAGCCAGCTCGACGCCTTGCTGCAGGACGACTTCGGCCTCACCGAGCTTGTTTTGCAGGCTCAGGGCCACGCCCAGGTTGTGATAAGCATCAAAATAGCGCGGGTTGAGGCGCACCGCTTCGCGCAAATGCGATACCGCTTCCTCTAGCTTTTCTTGGCGAATGAGCACCGATCCGAGGTCGTTGTGCGCTTCGTCGAAGTTCGGGTTGAGCTCGAGCGCACGGGTGCAGTGCGCGGCTGCCTGTTCGAGCTCGCCAATCCGCGAGTAACAAACCCCCAGGTTCGTGTGCGCGGATGGGAATTGAGGATCGAGCTCGAGGGACCGCCGGAAGTGACGAATGGCGCCCTCCGTGTCATCGCGGGCGATGGCGATCAGTCCCAGGTCGTTGTGAGCCTGAGCGCTGTTGGGAGCTAGCTCGAGCACTCGCTTGTAACAAACTTCGGCCTCCTCGAAGCGGCCCTGCAGTTTGAGAACATTGCCGAGGTTGCCGCGCGCTGGGATGAAATTTGGCTCGACTGCCAGGGCGTCTTGATAGCAGCCCATCGCTTCAGCCAGGCGGTTTTGTTCCTCGAGCGCATTGCCGCGCTTGTTGTGATGGGCTGCCAGGGTGTTCCGCAGATTGCGCGAAATCTCGGCCGAATGGGGCCGCAGCCGCCACGCCTCTTGCAAATGCGCGACCGCCTCGTCCAAGCGATCGACTTCAGAAAGAACCACCCCCAGATGATGCCGCGGGTCGGGCGCGGCCGGCTGCAAGCGCACGGCTTGCTGCAGGAACGCGATCGCCTCATTGGGCTTGCCGAGCTGATGACTAACGGCGCCCAACAAATACAGAACCTCGGCGTTCGAGCCGTCGGTCGCCAAGGCCTGGCGGTAGAACTGTTCGGCATCTTGCAACTGGCCTGCCTGATGATAGGTCTTGGCCTGCTGCAACAACTGCGCGGCATCCGTCACTCGGATTCTCCTTTGAACCTGCCAAAAGCGTGGCCACAGCCGCGCCCACTAGCTGAATGGATGAACGACTTCCCGTGTACAAAGATAGGGTACGCGCGCCCAAGTGCCTCGGGTAACAGACCCAGACTTGATGAGGTCCGTCGGCTTCGAGCGCCAGCCGATTTTAACATGCCCCGTTCAAAGTGCCACCAGTTGGCGGGCAATTCTCGCGAGCGGACGTCGATCTGCAGGACACTGGGCGGACGGGTGCGCCCGAGGCTTACCCGGCTTGATTGCTCCGCGGACGGACCACGATAATGAACCGCCACGGCGAGGCGTGCGTTCGCACTCGACCGACTTCAGCGAGGGACCTGGTGGCAACCTGCGCCGAAATCATTCGACTCGAAAAGCCCGGGTGCGGCCGAGCTGCCCTGGCTTTGGCGCGGGCGTTCCTTGAGTACGACCTGATGGTCTATGCCGCCCCGGACCGAGCGCGGCGGGTACGCGGAGTCACGGCCCTGTACGAAGCGATTCTGCGCGATTGCTTCCGTCTCGGCGAGGTGCATGTCACTCGCGAGGGTGACGGCGTCGCTTGCTGGCTGCCTCCAGGCGTTGACATGCCAAATTTCTGGCGGCAATTCCGGTCCGGCATGTTGCGGATGCCGCTTCGTTTTGGCTGGCAGGCCTTCCAGCGGCTGGTGCCTTACGACACGGTTGCGCGCAAGTTGCACCACCAATATGCGGACATGCCAAACTGGTACCTGGCAGCCATCGGCGTGGAGCCGGAGCGTCAGGGGCAAGGTATCGGCGGGGCATTGATGCAACCCATCCTGCAACGCGCCGATAATGCGAAACTGCATTGCTACCTGGAAACGCATCGGCCCGACAATGTGCGGCTCTATGAACGGCATGGGTTCGATGTCTTGGAACAGGCCGCCGTGCCGGAGCATCCCATCCCGGTATGGGCCATGTTGCGGCGGCCGCGCTGACAAATCGTGCGCAACCGGCACATCCTCCCCCTCTTACGCCCGGCCGGGGGCAAAAGGCCCCGCGGCGCTCGTAAGTTTGAAGTGCCCCCCGCAGATCGCTCGAAAGCAAAGCTGGGGAAAGCATTTCCATTGCAGGAGTCCTTCGCGAGAACGCGTCATGCGGCGTTACCATTCTTCAACGTTGCTGTTGGTGCTTGTGCTCATTGGCGGTTCACGCCAGCTAGAAGCTGGGGAGCTTCCGCCCGAATTGGTTTCGCAGTACGCGCCGGCCGTCGAACGCTTGCGGCAGTTCTACACCCACACGACGATTCATGGGCAGCTCAGTCGAGAGTTTCCCGTTACAGGAAAGTCGATCGAGCAGAGCTTTGTCTATCGCGCCGCGGGAGTTCAGTTGCGTATGGACCTGACGACGGTGGGCGGCAAAGGTGTGCCGGATCGGCCCGGCAGCTCCGAGCTCTATATGGCCACGCGCGACGGGTCGCTCGTCACCACGCGCCGGCCGGGCGACCAGGTGTTTGATGACGCGCGCGAGCTCAAATACGGAGATACCAAGCTGCGCATTCGGGATACGTGCCAGCTCGAGTTACCCTATACCTTCGGCGACCACGCGACCCTGTTGGCCTTCCTGCAGCAGTCGAGCGTAACCGCGATAAAAGTTACGCGCGTCAAGCGAAACGGCGAAGTCTTGTATCGAATTCGGTACACTGAAGTGGCCGGACGCGAGGATCGCCCGGAAACGTGGCAGTCGTGGTTCTTGTTGGCGCCCGCGCAAGGCTGGGCCATTCGCGAATACTCGCGCAGCACCGGCCAGGGGGTTGCCCAAGTCATCTTCCGGGGATTGCTTGAGTATGATGTGCAGGCAGACGGAATGCCGCTCGTCACGCGGATCGAGTCCAGCAAAGATTCGGGCGCGCCCGCGGTATGTCAAGAGCGGGCCCACGTGGTCGTGACCAAGATCACCAGCGGCGATCCGTCGATCCAATACTTTACCGCTTTTGATTTTTCTCCCGCGAACTGATCCAGCGAAGCGGACGCGGTGCTACGATGCTGCTGTTTCAAAAACGCTTTCTGTCCGGGATTGTCTCCGGCGATATCACTGTCACGTTCCGGCAGTGGCCGAAGTTGCGCGTCAAGTCCGGCGGCCGTTATCGGGCTCACCCGATCGGCGTCGTGGAGGTGACGGATGTGGCGCGCGTGCGGGTGAAAGACATTTCGGCCGCCGATGCCCCTCGTGCCGGTTTCGAATCGCTGGACGAGCTGTTGGACTATCTGGAGCCCGCTGCCAAGGGCGCCTTCGGTCCAGACACCGAGCTGTATCGGATTGAGATGCGTTATGGCGGCGATGGGGATTGGGTTCCCATATCGCGCGAAGACGATCTGACGGAGGACGACGTTCAGGAGATCGAACGGCGGCTTACACGCCTGGATAAAAAAGAGGCGTGGACCTACGCCACACTGGATGCGATCGATCGCCATCCGCGCGTGGCCGCCGGAAAACTCGCAAGCGAACTGGGCCGCGAGAAGCTGGAGTTCAAGGCCGACGTGGTCAAGCTCAAGAAGCTGGGCCTGACGCAGAGCTTCGAAGTCGGCTACGAGCTCTCGCCGCGTGGCCGCGCGTACTGGGACAAAGTCAAACGGAGCCGCCGTCCGAAGTGAGCGGCTGCTTAGCTTGTGGAGGTCTGTGGCTCGGACCGAAGTCTGTCGAGCGCTCGCTCGATGCGCTCGAGCACGACAGGTTTTCCCAGGATCTCGAGGCAATCGTACAGGCCCGGCCCGACGGGCTTGCCCGTGGTCGCCACTCGCACCGAGTGGACGATATCGGCAATCTTGATGTTCTCCTCGGCCACGAAGGCCTGCATGCCGGCCTCTAACGCCGCCACGTCGAAGGGCTCAATTTTGGCGATGCGATGACGAAACCTGGACAGCAGTTCGGCGGCGCCCGGTTTCCTTAACGACTTCTCGAACGCTTTCTCGTCGTAGTGCACTTCCGTTTGGAAGAAAAAATCGGCGTAGGCCAGAATGTCGCCAAGCACTTTCAATCGATCGCCGGCCGCTTCAACGATCCGCGTCAGCTTTGGCCCAACGTCGCACGGTGCAGGCGTCTGCACCAAGCGCGCCCGCTGCAGGTAGTCGAGCATGGCCGAGACTTTTTGCTTCAGCGGCATCTGCTGCATGTAGTGGTCTTCGAAAGCCCAAAGCTTTTTGGGATCGAAGCTGGCCGGCGCCTTGGTCACGCGCTCCAGGCTGAAGTTCTCGATCATCATCTTGCGAGACATGAACTCGGTTTTGTCGTCGAGCGACCATCCGAGCAGCAGCAGGTAATTGATAATTGCATCCGGCAAGTAACCGACCTGCTCGTAGAAGTCGACGATCACGGGATTGAACGTCTCGGCAGAGGTCTCCAGGCCCATCGCGCGAGCGATCGCGAGTCCATGCTCGTTCACCAGCGCGAAGTCGCGGTTCTTGAGATACTTGTCCAGCTTGCGCTTGCTTAGCTTGTTCTTGCTGCCGGGCTCCGCCACGTATGGCAAATGAGCGTACGCGGGCAACGGATAGTCGAGCGACTGGGCGATGAAGATTTGCCGCG
The DNA here is from genome assembly GCA_035496575.1 of Pirellulales bacterium. GTDB lineage: Bacteria > Planctomycetota > Planctomycetia > Pirellulales > PALSA-1355 > PALSA-1355. The sequence goes on along the minus strand of DATJEN010000211.1, from coordinate 1,720 downwards.
GCGTGTTCGACAGGTGCTCTTCTGCCCGGATCACGTGCGAGATTTCGAAATCGAAATCGTCCACGACGCTGGCCAGGTGGTACAAGCAAGTACCGTCGGCGCGCTGGATGACGTGATCCTGCTCGCGCGCCCATTCGAACTCGACGCGGCCGCGAACCAGGTCGTCGATGACCAAGGAGCCTTCGCGCGGCATTTTTAGTCGCACGACGCTTTGTCTGCCCTCGGCGGCGAAGGCTTTTTCCTGGGCCGGCGTGTCAGCCATCCAGCGGCGGCTATAGAGAAAGGGGCGCTTCTCGGCCTGCGCCGTTTCGCGTTCGAGCTGGATTTCGTCAGGAGAGGCGAAGTCGCGGTAGGCCAATCCCGCGGCCAGCAACTTCTCCACCGCGGCCTGGTAGCGCGCGAGCCTTTGCGATTGATAGTAGGGCGCGTGGCGCCCGCCCTTCTCCGGCCCTTCGTCCCAATCGATCCCCAGCCAGCGAAACCCGTGCAGAATGGGAGCGAGTGCCGCCTCGACGTTGCGCTCCGCGTCGGTGTCGTCGATGCGCAGCAGGAACTGGCCGCCATGCCGCCGCGCGAACAACCAGTTGAACAGCGCGGTGCGCACGCCGCCAATATGCAAATAACCGGTTGGGCTCGGTGCAAAGCGGGTGCGAACCTTCATCAGGCGTGGCCTCGAGTCCAAGAGCAGCCAACAACGCGTATGGTCCAATTATGCAGAAAGCGTGGTTCGCGCGAATGGGACGTCCCGCGACGATCTCCGGCCTCGCGGCATCAAGGCAACTGGCGAATCACGCCTGTCAGAAAATTCGCCAGCCGTTCGGAAGCAACGATCGCGTCTTCCTTGAGCTGCCACATGTCTTTGATGCTCGCGGGCCGACGCAAAATAGCGCCCGCCGCGGCGCCCAGGCGACCGGCCGTCGACGTCCGCTTGACGAGGCGATCGATATCGGGCGGCAACGTGTGGTCGACCGCATCCGTAATCACTCGCACCGCAAGGAAGCGAGTTTTCTCGCGCTGGCAGATCGTGGCGACGCCGAACGACTCCATATCCACCGCCAGCGCCCGATGCTCTGTTCCCAGGGCGCGTTTTTCCTGGGCGGTGTCGATCACCCGGTCCATCGTGAGCACCCGGCCCACGTGCATGTGGGAAGAGCGAGCGTCCTCAGACGCCGGTTTGATATCGATGGTGAACACGTGGCCTTCCGGGTCGACGACTTCGCTGGCCATGACAAGGTCGCCTTGCTGGACGGCTTCCTCGAGCCCGCCTGCGAAGCCGGCAGAGATGACCCATCTGGGGCGATGGCCCAGGATCGTGGCGACCGTGGCGCGGGCGGCCGATGGTGAACCAGCGCCGGATTCCACAACCACGATGCGGCGACCTTCAAAGCCACCTTCGCGGGCCACGAACCCGGCGCCCTCGATGCGAACGACTCCGGCCAGGCGATCGATTAATCCGCCAGCTTCGATCGAAAGTGCGCAGATTACGGCCACGTGGCACGTTGCCTTCGGCTCCTGCGGAGGTGCCGAAGCGTCGCCAGGCGAACGATCAGGCCTCGTTTCGTCAACGCTTGCTTTTGCCGCGGCGGCCATCTGCTCGCGCGCTTTTCCCATCAGCCAGGTTCGGAGCAGCGGTTGCCACATGGCGGAAGGCGCAGAGTAGATGGAGATGGAGACGGCGCACGGTACGGTGTTATCTTAATCCACCGCAGTGTGTCGTGAG
>DATJEN010000210.1:0-31486 GCA_035496575.1 Pirellulales bacterium | reverse complement strand
GCATCGCCCTCTCGAAATACCAGTCGCTTGAGACCCACCTGTGCGGCTCGTTTGTTCCCGGCTTCGACAAGATTTCGGGCAATGTCGATTCCAAGAACGTCCGCTCCCAACCGAGCGAGCGGAACCGCCGTCGTGCCATCGCCGCATCCGAGATCTAAAACTCGCAGCGGCGTCGTAATTCCCAGAGAGTTGACGAGTGCTTCGCCCGATTCACGCATGAAAGCGGCAATCTCGGTGAAGTCACCTTTCTCCCACAACGCTTTGTTTGCATCCACGAGTGTTCCCTCCTGACGAACATCAAGCCAAAAGTCGTCGCACAAATTCTATTGCACCGCGCGCGTCGTCTTCCCAGCCCGCGCCGCGATAAATCTTGATGGAAACATACTTGTCATATCGCACTTCATCGAGCGCGGCAAAAACGGCCGCGAAATCCAGGTTTCCGCTGCCAAAGGGTCCACCGTTCGATTCGCACAGATGGAAGTGGCCGATTCGCCCGCCATATTGGCGAATCGTTTCCGCCATCGAGAGCTCCTCAATATTCATGTGGATCGTATCGAGCATCAAACCTGCCGCAGGCGACCCAATGCGATCCAATAAAGCGCTCACCTCGGCCGCCGTGTGGTTGAAACCCACTTGAAGATGGTTGACGGGCTCGATAATAAGCGGCACCTGACTGTCTTCAGCCGTCCGCGCTACGCGAGTTAGCGCCTCGACAATGCGAACGTTGGCGATCGCGGGGTCCGGCTCGTCGCTGCGCAGCCCTTGCATCAGACCCATTACCACGAGCGCGCCCAGGCGCTTGGCGATCTCGACATATTCAATCAATCGCGCTACGGCGCGGTCGCGAATGGCTTCGCTGGGGCTCGATAGGCACAGTCCCTCGTTCGAATAGGACCATCCCGAAAGAAGCGATACGACGGGCAAGGGGATCTGTTCGGCCACGGCGGCCAAGGCATCAACCTCGAAGCCCAACGGATGCGTCGCCACCAACTCCACACCTTGGTAACCGAGCTCGGCCAGGCGGCGCATCCGCGCAGCCAACGTTGCCAGTTCTGGCACGGGCTCGCACATAATAAAACTGAATTTCATCAGCGAATCAGAGCGGTAATCGCTAGCAAAGGCAACTTGATGCTGCAATCGGTCGCGCGAACGAGATCGCACGGCACCGGAAAGGTCGACGGCAGTTTTGAATTATGACACCGAGTCGAGTCGTCGGCCATTGTCCATCGCGCTGAGTTATAATGCTTCCGGACTGATGGGCGTGGCGTTTGCATCTGTGCGTATTTCGAAGAGTCAGCAACTGATGATTGAAACTTTTCGCCGACGCGCCGTTCCAGTACTCATCTGTTTCCTGATTCCGGCAGTGCGGGCAACAGCACAGTCGGCCTCGGCTCCGCCTCAAACAGAGCCGCCGCTGACGGCCCCCACCAGCCGGTCGGAGATCCTCTTCAAGGATGATTTCGAAAGGCCTGGATCGTCGATCGATGCGACCAAATGGCTGGTCAGCAAGACGGTCGATGCCGACGTCATCGAAGTCCGCCACAACGACTGGCCCAATGCCGGCGGCTACGCGGTGATTACCGATAGCGGCGATCACGGCGGAACGCATCACGGGCATGCCAGCGCGATCGCCACGCGGATATCGTTCAGCCGTGGCCGCAATCTGCGCTGCACGTTCCGAGTGGCCATGCCCACGCACAGCGGCACGGGGTTTTCCGGTCCTTGGCATTCGACCAATGTCATGACTCACGAAAAATACTCGATGCTGAACTACATGACCGGCTCGATTGGCTTCTACTGCAATGGGATGTACCAGAACCCCTTCATGGAGTGGGATGAGAACAATCACGATTTTGACAAAAGTCTTCCCGCGGGCGGTTACCTGAGTGGGCCGCGACTTGCCGAGGACTTTCTGCGTGCTTGGCGCTATTCGAGCCCGGCCTTCGGCCGCGGCTCGGCCTGGATCACCATCCGGGTCTGGCTGGGCGATACGTCGGGAGGATTCTGCGAGTGGTCCAGCGACGACGGAAAGAGCTGGCATCCGTTGCGCGATCGGACTCATAACGCCATCATCGATACGCGCGGACGTAGCGGCGTAATCGCCGACTGGGGGCCTTCGGGCCAGTCGGGGGATCCCGTAGGCGTGGTGAATGTCAACACGACCAAAGCTCAATACGTGGCCTTTGGTCCGGTCGTGAACAACGTCTTCATCGACGACGTCATCGTGGAACGCGACGCGCTTGAGCGCGAAGCCAGCTCGTCCCCAACGCCCCCACGCGCGCAAACCCGCGCTCCGCTGCCCACTCCTGTGCTGAAGGACGTCTTAAGGCGAAGCGACCTGTCGCCCCGTGGCCAGTTCGTCGAAGTGACGGTCCCCGATACGCTAGACCTGGCCGCGCGGGCGGAGCTGTCGCTCAATGCGCTCACGCGCAACTCGAATCCCGACGATTTCCACAGCGCCTACGAGACCTTCCGCTTCGGTCAAAATCCCCCGGCCATGACAAAACCGGGCTGGTTCATCCAGCCCGCCAACCTCTATGCGCTTCCCTACTTGCGCACCATGTGCGGCAGCCAGGCTGGGCTGGACGTGGAATATCAGATGATGAAAGGGATGCTGGAGCGGATCCAACCGGACGGCCTGCTGACGTTTCCGAACGACGCCGGCTGGCCCGCGGGGACCTCGGTGCCCAACGTCAGCGGTCAGTTGGCGGTGGCGCTGCTCAACTGGTATGAGCGTGACAAGAATCCCGGTTGGCTCGATTACGTGGGCCTGCTCTGCAAAGGGCTGGATCGAACCGCGATTCGAGTGCAGGACCGTGCCTACTATCCGCTGGAATCCGGGATCGATGCGGACGGCGCTTGGCATTGGACGACGCGCGGCCCCAGCGTGATCCCCTACACCGCGCCCCAGGAACCCGAGAGCGAACAGCAGGGCTACGAAGGAGCGGCTAAGTGGATGACCGTTTACGGCGCCATCGAAGCGCTCGTGGGCCAAAGTCGTTACAAGAACGATCCGCAGGCGCTCGACCTGGCGATGCAGCTCACACGCTTCGGCCTGAAGGGCCCGATGTGGGATGGATTTAGCAGCCTGGCTTATCCGGGCAACCAACAGGGCATCTTCGCCGGTCACTTCACCGGCAACGTTCACTTCCTGAGCGCGCTATTGGATATTGGAATGGCGCAAAAAAGTGAAGCCTTGAAGCAGCGCGCCAGGCAAGGTTACGAGCTGACGCGGCGCGTGGGCATCATGCGCATGGGCTGGTATCCCTCGTGGATCATGAACGGTTCGGAAACGTATGGTCGATCCAAGGACCTGCATGGCGTGTGCGACAGCGGCGGCATCGCCGCGGCACTGATGCTGGCGGTGAAACTCAGCGATGCCGGCGTGGGAGACTATTGGGACGACGTGGACTACATCGTGCGCAATCAGCTCATCGAGCAGCAGTTCACCGACGAAAAGGCGATGTTGGCCAAGGCGGGCGGCGACCCGAATGACGTCATCGGACGTTTCGTCGGCGGCTGCGGCACGGGTGAGCCGACCGCGATCAAGCCCGAGATCGATGGCGTCGCCACGGCGGCCATGGCTGCAGCCTTCTATTATGCCTGGCACGGCATTACTCGTTTCGACAAGGACGCAAAGCTGGCGCAGGTCAATCTGCTACTCAATCGCGTTTCGCCCTGGCTCGACGTGGAGAGCTACCTGCCCTATGAAGGCAAAGTCATCCTGCGCAACAAGCAGGCGCGCACGATCATGATCCGCCTACCGATGTGGCTCAACGACCGTCTGCCGGGGTGGGACGCTGACCAGGCGGCGGTCACCTGCCAGCGCAACGGCCAGGCATACGTTCCCGGTCGGGTGGGGCGCAACCTGCTCGTCGACGTGCAAATTGGCGACGTGGTGGAACTGAGCTGTCCCGTTCCCACACGGACGGACCGATACACCATCCATGGCAAGGCCTACGCGGTCCAGTTCCGTGGTGGCACGGTGGTGGATATCGACAATCGCAACACGAGTTCCGACATGATCCCCATTTATCAGCGTGAGGCCATGAAGGCGACCACCGCGCCGATGCACACGGTCAAACGCTTCTTAACGGAAAACATCCTTCCGCTGTCGGTGGAGTGAGAAAGGAAATCATGATCAACAACGGCGTCATGACCGTGCTGCTCTCGGAGCTCGGCCTCTTCCTGGCGGTGCCCGCCGTCGCTGAACCGCCCACCTTCGATCGCCAGGCGTTGATCGACAGCTACTCGGCTCACGTGCGCCCCAAGGGAACCTGGGAGTCCGTGGAGTGGCCCAATACGCTCGACCTCTCGGAACGAGGCCGGTTCGGCGTGCAGGCATTGACTGGCAACCTGGACCCAGCGAACTCTTACGCTCCGTATTCCTATTTCAACTTCCAGAACGACTGCGGCTGGTACGAATGGTTCCACACGCACGACTATATCCAGGCGCTGCTCTATGGCCGAGCCATGAGTGGTACCACGCAGAATATCGACAACGAGCTTGGGCTGGTGAAGGTCTATTTGGACCGCATGAAGATCGATGACTTGCACGATCCACGCGGCCCGCAATTCGGCGCCGCGGTTTACTATCCCACGCTCAAGCTACAGCCGTATCCCAATGGCGGAGTTGACGAGCTGCCCGATCGCACCTCGGTCGCAAAAAACGGCCTGTCGGTCGCGGCGATGATGACTTGCTTTTATCACGACGGCAATCCCGCGTGGCGCCAAGCAGCATCCTTGCTCGCCAACGGGCTGGTGCGGAACTATGCCGCCGGGGATGGCATCCTTCCCAGCCATCCCGTCGTGGTCGAGGATCGGGCTTATTACCCAGTGGAATGTACTTTCGATTCGCTCGGCCATTGGTTCTTCTCCAACCGCGGGAAGCCGCACGACTACACGCCTCCCGAGGAACCGCGCTTGGACGCCGCCGGAGCCGAAGGCGCAGCGCGGTGGTATGTGTCGGCGAGCCCGCTGCTGGCGATCACGCAGGTCTATCAGGGCGTGCATCCGCGGATGCCGGACCTGGCCGAGAAGATCCTGCGTTTCAGCCTAAAACCGGGAATGTGGAAAAACACGGACGCCGAAGGCTATCCGGCAAACGAACATGGAGTCTCCGATGGCCATTTCACCTGCCACACACACTACCTGATCTATCTGCTTGATTACGCCATCGCCACGCACAACGACTGGCTCAAGCAATTCGTTCGCGAGGCCTACGATTACCAACGTGCCGGCGGCGTGAGCCGGATGGGTTGGTACTGGCCCGGCGCGCAGGAGGGCGATTTCACCGTCTTCCAGATCGCGCTGGGCGTCCGACTCTCGGATGCCGGGTTGGGCGACTATTGGGATGACGTCGACGCGCTCGTGCGCAATCGACTGGTCGAGCAACAGTATGTCGATCTGGGCGTCATGCGCGAGATTGCCGGCCTGAAGCCTGACGATACCTCAATTGATGCGTTACTGAAAAAATACCAGGGCGGCTTTACCGTCAGTTGGCCCACCACCATCGACCGCATGATGTTCGGCAGCAATATCGCGTCGGGCACTTTTGGGCTCTATCACGCCTGGCACGGCATCACGCGCTTTGACAAAGCCTCCGGAGTGGCCACCGTCAACCTGTTTCTTAACCGGACGTCCCAGTGGATGAACGTGGCCAGTTGGCTACCCTATCAAGGCAAAGTGGAGCTGACCAACAAACAGGCCACCCGGGCCGACGTGCGCATCCCGGGCTGGATTGATATCAACCAGGTGAAATGTTTCAAAAACAATGCGCCCATTCATGCGGGGCGCCACAATCATCGGCTGCTCATCCAAGATTTGGCGCCGGGTGACGTCATCCGATTGGAATTTCCGCAGCCCACCTCGACCGACCACTATTACCTTCCCACGTTTGGCCACCAATACGAGATCACGTGGCGGGGCAGCACAGTGGTGGGCATTGAACCGCGTGACGGCGGGTTCCCCGGCTATGCGCCCCAATGGCCGATCCTCCAGCGCGATCACATGAAGACGTCCGATACAGTCGAATTGATCCACGAAAAGCGGTTTGTTTCCGACAACATTCTGCCGTTGTTTTAGACCGCGCGACCCTCGTGCTAGACGCCCAACGGCGTCCAGAAATATTGCGTGGCGCCCCCATTTTGCTTAAATTAATGTCTGCCCGCCTTACACCTCCCGCTTTATCCCGCCTGAGACGTTGCTGATGCTGTGTGCCAGTTGGCGGCGAGCGCTACTTTGGATTGGGCCGTTGTGGTGCGCGATGGCGATCGTCGCCGCCGGGTCGACGCCGGCGTCGGATGAGACGTCGGTCGCCGCCACCTTAGTGCAGGGCTCGGTCAGTTTTGAACTCGACGTGTTGCCAATCTTGAGTGCGGCAGGGTGCAATGCCGGCGCTTGCCACGGCAAGTCGCGGGGGCAAAACGGCTTTGCGCTGTCGCTCTTGGCCTTTGACCCACAGCTCGACTATTCATCGATAGCGTTAGAGGGTCGCGGCCGCCGGGTGTCTCCGGCCGCGCCCGACAATAGTCTGATACTGCGCAAGGCGTCGCTATCTGTGCCGCACGGCGGCGGCTTGCGTTTGAAGCCGGGTAGCGCGGAGTATGAAACGGTGCGGCGGTGGATTGCCGCCGGGGTTCCGCGCACGCCGGCAGAAGCGCCCACGCTCAAGCGGATTGAAGTGCAGCCTCGCGAGCGAATTCTCACGCCCGGCGAAACGTTGCAATTGACGGTGCTGGCCCACTATTCAGACGGTTCCATTCGCGACGTCACGCGGCTGACTGATTTTCAGGTCAACGAGCCAGGCGTTTTATCTCTGTCCGCTGGCAAGATCACGGCTGGACAGTCGGCCGGCGAAGCCACGCTCATGATTCGCTACATGAACAACGTAGCGACGTGGAACGCCGCGATCCCGCTAGCCGGCTCTGTCGATGCGCAACTCTACGAGGCTCTGCCGCGCGCGAATTTCATCGATGGGCTTGTGTGGGACAAGCTGCGCTCGCAAGGAATCACGCCCAGCCAGCCTGCCGGCGACAGCACTTACCTGCGGCGCGTGTACTTGGACATCATCGGCCGCTTGCCATCGGCCGACGAAGTCCGCGCATTTTTGACGAGCACCTCGCCCGCCAGGCGCGAGGAGTTGGTCGACGCGCTCTTGGCGCGCGGCGAGTATGCCGATTATTGGGCCAACAAATGGGCCGACTTGCTGCGGCCAAACCCGTATCGCGTGGGCATCAAGCCGACGATGGCGTTCGATGCCTGGATACGCGAACGGTTCCGCGAGAACATCCCATACGACCAGTTCGTGCGGCAATTGCTCACGGCGCAAGGCAGCGCCTGGCGCAACGGGGCGGCCACCTGGTTCCGCGATCGCCGCACGCCAGATGAAATCATTCCGGTGGTCAGCCAGTTGTTCCTGGGCATTCGGCTGGAATGCGCCAAGTGTCATCACCATCCGTTTGAAATCTGGAGCCAGGATGATTTTTACAGCCTGGCGGCTTATTTCGCGCGGGTCACACACAAGGGGCAAGGCATTTCGCCGCCGATCTCCGGTGGCGAAGAAACGATCTTCGTGGCCGAGAGCGGACACGTCACGCATCCGATCAGCGGCAAGGTGCTCGAGCCTCGCCCGCTGTTCGGCACCGCCCGGCCGATCGCCCCCGGCGAAGATCCGCGCGCGGCCTTGGCCGATTGGATCGCTTCGCCGCAAAATCCGTACTTCGCTCAGGTGGCCGTCAGTCGAGTGTGGGCGGACCTCATGGGACGCGGTCTGGTCGAGCCGGTCGATGATCTGCGCGCCACGAATCCAGCCAGCAATCCGGCGTTGTTGTCGGCCCTGGCCGACGATTTTCGCGAGCAGGGCTATGACCTGAAGAAGCTGATTCGCCGCATTGTCACCTCATGTGTGTACGGACTTTCATCGGCGCCCAACGAGCGCAATGTCGCCGACACGCGCAACTACGCGCGCCATTACCGCACCCGACTGCGTGCCGAAGTGTTGCTCGATGCCGTCTCGGACATCACGGGCGTGCCGGAGCAGTTTGCCGGGATGCCCCCGGGCACCCGTAGCGTGGAGATATGGACGCATCGAGTGGACTCGCTGTTTCTGGATGCCTTTGGCCGGCCCGACGCCAACCAGGATCCGCCCTACGAGCGCGCGGCCGACTCGACGATCGTGCAGGCCTTGCACCTCATGAACGCGCCGGACCTACACAAGAAAGTAACCGCCGACACGGGGCGTGCGGCCACGCTCGCGGCCAGCGGCAAAGAGTCTACACAGATCGTTGAAGAACTCTATCTTTCCGTTTACAGCCGGTTTCCCACGGACGAAGAACGCCAGGCGGTGACCACGGCGTTTGTCGCCAATCCCAATCGACGTCAGGCGACCGAGGATTTGATGTGGGCGCTAATTAACACGCCCGAATTTATGTTCAAGGACTAGCAGAATGGCCCTGCATACCAACTGTGCTGGCGTGACGCGTCGTGATTGCCTGAAGCTGGGACTGGCCGTGGCGGCCGGCGGCAGCTTTGTCGACTTGCTGCGGCTGCGCGCCTTGGCGGCCGGCAGTGGCGCGGCGGGAAGCAAGCGGCCGGCCAATTGCATCCTGATCTGGATGGATGGCGGGCCGACGCATTTCGAAACCTTTGATCCCAAGCCCGACGCCCCGGCCGAAATCCGCGGCGAGTTCACGCCCATCCGCACCAAGATTCCCGGCGTGTTCTTCTCACAATACATGACCCGGCTGGCCGGCATCGCCGACAAGCTGGCGGTGGTGCGCTCGGTGTGCCACAACCACGGAAACCATGGCGCGGGCAACCACTATATGATGACCGGCGCGCCGACGCGGATTCCGGTAGGCTGCGGCGCGTTCGTCAGCTTTCATCCCAGCATGGGCTCGGTCACGGCTTACGAACGGGGAGCGCCGGAAGGTCTGCCGGCTTATTTCTCGATGCCCAGCATGTCGCGATCCGGCGGTCCCAACTTCCTGGGTGCCAAATTCGCCCCGTTCGTCGTCGCCGACGATCCCTCGCGGAAGAACTTCCGAGTGCGCGACGTTGCCCTGCCCGAGGGGCTGAGCGACGATCGGTTTCATACGCGCCGCGACCTGCGACAACTGGTCGATCGCTTCCAGCGGATCACGGACAAGGCCGCGGCCGACCCCGTCAATGCCGTCGACGAGTACTATCGTCAGGGACACAACCTGATGACCAGCCCCGCCGCGCAGAAGGTGTTCGACATCCATAGCGAACCGGAAAAAGTTCGCGAGGCGTACGGCAAAAACTCGTTCGGCCAGCGGGCGCTGCTGGCGCGGCGACTGATCGAAGCGGGCGTCCCGTTCGTCACGCTCTATGACGGCGGCTGGGACCACCATTCCGAAATCTTTTCGGGCTTGCCCAAGAAGCTGCCCCCTTTCGAGAACGCGATCGCGGCGTTGATCGAAGACCTGGACGCGCGCGGACTGCTCGAAACCACGTTGGTCGTGGCTTTGGGCGAGTTTGGCCGCACGCCCAAGATTTCGCAATTGGCCGACCGCAGCTCACCGGGCCGGGATCACTGGGCCAACGCGATGTCGATTCTGTTTGCCGGCGCGGGCACGCCGGGTGGGCAGGTCGTGGGGGCCACCGACCGCAATGGCTACGCAGCCTGCGAGCGTATCTTGTCGCCCGAGAACTTCGTCTCCACGGTCTATCGCAAGCTGGGAATTGACCCCGGCAAGCTGTACACGACGCCCCAGGGCCGGCCCGTGCACCTGGTCAGCGACGCCACTCCCATTTCCGAGTTGATGGGGTAACCGGGCGTGGCCGTACGACGAATCCTTGGGCGAAGATGGTTCATCGCGCGCGGCTGGACCGCTATCGCGCACGTCTTGCTGCTCACGACCACCGCCTGGTCCGCGGGCCCCGAAGTGCACAGTTTCTTGCCGGCCGGGGGCGAGCGCGGCACGACCGTCGAAGTTTCTGTCGGCGGCAAGCTGCCCAATTGGCCGGTGCAAACCTGGACCGACGGCGCGGGGCTGACGGTTTCGCCAAAGGAAGAGAAAGGCAAGCTCTCGATCGCCATCGCGGCTGATGCCGTGCTGGGCAGGCGTTGGATTCGCCTGTACGACGCTGCGGGCTCGTCGCCGCCTATACCGTTTGTGATCGACACGCTCCCTGAAACGTTGGAAACGGAACCGAACAACGGCCCGACCTCTGCGCCGACGCCGCTGGCGACCCCGACAATAGCCAATGGTCGCTTGGGAGGGTCCGGCGACGTGGACGTATGGCCGGTTGCTCTGCGTCGGGGGCAGACTTTGGTGGCATCGCTGGCGGCGCACGAAACGCTCGGCTCGGCCGTCGACGCTGTCATGCAGATTGTTTCCTCAAGCGGCCAGACGCTGGCCTATAACCACGACGAACGCGGCCTGGATCCGGAGATCCGGTTTGTCGTGCCGGCCGACGGCACGTACCTGGTGCGCCTGTTCGGCTTTCCCTCCGCGCCGAATCAGACCATCGGCTTCGCCGGACGCGACAGTTATGTTTACCGGCTGACGTTGACCACCGGCCCATTTGTTGACTACTGCTGGCCGTTGGCGGTCACGCGCGGCATGGAATCGCGCGTGGACCTCGTCGGCTGGAACCTGGCCGACGACATGCGGAGCTGCGCGGTGCGGACGGATGGGGACGAGTTTCTGATCGCCGAACCGCGGCTGGCCAACACCACCAACGTGCGCGTGGAACCACACGCAACGATGGTCGAGACCGAACCCAATCCAGCGGCGACGGCGCAGGCTATCACGCTGCCGGTGACGATCAGCGGTCGCATCGAGCCGCCTGGTGACGTGGACGCCTTTGCGTTCGCCGGCAAAAAAGGGGAGCCGTTCGTCTTCGAGCTCGCCAGCCGCGGGTTAGGCTATCCGCTCGACGTGGTGCTGCAAGTCCTCGACGCCGAGGGCCACTCGTTGGCGCGCGTGGACGATCTGTGCGAAGCGCTTGATCCGACGCTTACCTTTACGCCACCGGCCGACGGCACGTTTCGGCTTCTCGTTCAGGACCTGACCGCCGCCGGCAGCTCGCGACATGTGTACCGGTTGCGCGCCACCAGACCCGAGCCGACCTTCAGTGTGACGGCGTCCGGCCATGCGTTTGAGCTACCGGCCGACAAGCCTCTTGATATCGCGCTCGCAATTGACCGCCAGCACGGCTTTGCCGAGGAGATCGCTTTTCGCGTTGAGGGATTGCCGGAGTTCGTCTCTGCCCCGGTGATGGTTTCACCCGGCAGCGGCGAGGCGGCCAAGTCCGTCAAGCTGACTCTCGCGTCCAAAGGCGGCAGCTTCTCGGGCCCGATTCGCATCATCGGCCAGTCGAGCGGTCCACTGGCACTCAGCCGCGCCGCGGCGGCCATCATTCCCAATCACACCGTTCGGTGCGACAAGCTGTGGCTGACGGTCGTGGCCGCAAAGGCGCCTTAACCTTTGTTCGTGCCGTGGCAAGATGCCGCGGTGCTACAATGCGTCGATGAGCCGCACCGCGAACAATCAGCCCGCCCACAACTTGCCATCGATTTTCGACGACGGCGAGCTGTACGATCTGGTGCTTAAAGATCTCCCGTACGGGCTTGATTTCTACGTCGCTCTGGCGCGAGAGGCAAAAGGGCCCGTGCTGGACATCGCCTGTGGAACGGGTCGCATTCTGCTGCCATGCGTGCAAGCGGGCGTCGACATCGAGGGGCTGGACCTGTTCGAGCCGATGCTCAAGACATTGCGCGCCAAGGCGGCTGCCCTTGACTTGTTGCCGAAGCTGCATCGCGCCGACATGAGCGAGTTTTGCGTGCCACGCCGCTTTGCACTAATCATGATTCCATTCAACGCGTTCATTCACAACATGACGCAGGAGGCGCAAATTCGCTGCCTGAAGCGCTGCCGCGAACACCTTTTGCCCGGCGGCGTCCTGGCCTTCGACACGTTCTTTCCCTCCTTGGAAATTGTCGGTGCGCTGGAGAACACGCGTGTGCTGGAGGGGGAGATCCCGCATCCTGAAACCGGCTTGCCGGTGCGCCTTTACGACACGCGCCGATTCGATCGCGTCGCTCAGGAACAGCATTCGATCAATGACATCGAATTGTTAGCCGCGGACGGCAGCGTGCTCGCCGTCTATCGCTCGCAAGTCAGCTCGCGCTACCTCTACAAGCACGAGATGGAATTGTTATTGCGAGTCGCCGGCTTCGAGCGATGGGAAATCTATGGCGACTTCGACCGCCGCCCGCTTCTCAAGGAAAGCGACGCGATGATCGTTACCGCTTGGGCCTGAAACGCAAGTGCGCCCTACACGGAGATAATTTGACTCAATGCGCCCATCCGCGACCGCGATGTCGACTCCGCAGCCGTTCGAGCTCGGTTTTCCAGGTCGCCGCGGCCGTCCAGATGGCACCTTCCGGAATGATATCTGGGAAATCATCGTGCATGGCTACAGGAACCGTTGGTAGCTCCTCTCGCATACCGAGCGCCGACAGCTCACTAATTAGGCTGCGCACCAAGTGGTCTAGAGCTCGGCTCTTATCGTGGCCTCTTCGCGTCTAAGCGCTTGCTCTTCCCGTGGCGTTAGTGCCGGAAACGTAAGCTCGCGAGCGATCTGCTCCAGACGGACAAGCGCCGCATCTCGGTCGCTGCTGGATGGCGAATCGTTCTGTGGTGTTGTAACGGCGATGGCTATTCCCCCAAAAAAACCCTTGCACGTAGGCGTTCGGGCGCGCATCAAACGCTAGGAGAGGGGTATGAAGCGAATAACGGGCCAATTGCAGGGGGGGACTGAAATCAGGCCTGAGCCCAAGGCGTTCGACGGCGCCTATCGGGTGCTCGTGCGCCGCGTGTGGCGCAAAGTCACGGCCGGCAAAGTCACCGTCGATCGGGTACTCCTGACGATATGACCGACGCAAATTGCCAGGTTCAATCCCACCACCACGACTCAATGCGTTTCGGCGATGCGTGCAACCGCGCCTCCCGCACCTCTACTTGCAATTCGGCGGCATCGATCGGGTGCTGCACATCCAGCTCCACTCCGCCGGATACGCTCACCATCCACGTTCGGCCTTTCCTGAACGCGCTGGCATGCGACGGAACGTTTTTTGGTATACGATGCGCCGCGAGCTGAAGGCGCCTGTCGTCGAGCAGCATCGGCAATTCCAGTTGTACGTGTGTCAACAGGTCGCTACTGGCGAGAATTGCCGTCGCTAGAGCTAGATCCATGCAGCCGCGCAATTGACCAAAGACCGGTTCGACTATCGCCAGTTGATCGTAGCGCCTCGTCATGGAGTCGGCCCACTTTTTTGCCGTAGGGTCGCTCTCGATCTGCGTCAAAATCCGACCGTCATGATCCATTCGTCCGGCTGCCGTGCATACTTGAATCCCTGGTCGCGAGATTCGCCAGCCGAGCCCGTCGGCATCGTGCTCCACGGGCTGCTTGCCATAGGCGATCCACCAGCGAGGCAAAGAATTCCGCGTCGTGGAACGATGTCCGTCGTTCAGCAACTCCAGGTAACTTGTTAATCCGTCGACAGGCGAAGGAACCAGCCCCATCCCTATCCGCTTCATTTGCCAGTCTGCCGCGACGAGAACCTGCGCAAAGTGACTCTCCGGCGCCATTCCGGACAGGGTAATCGTCTGCGGCCCGACGGTCTGCTCCATTCGTCGGAGCAATTCGGGTGAAGGGGACGACGGACTGCCGCGAACGAGCCGTGCAAATTGCTTGAGTCCGACCGCCGTCGGATCGATCGAGCAGCTTATCATCTTGCCGGCAAGCATTTGATCTTTTGTCCGCAATGCGGCGATCAAATCGACCAAATGCAGCGCGGCCGCTCCTGAGTTTGTCCCGACAATATTACCGCGATCATCAACCCCCCAGCCCTCCGCCGGTCCGGCCAATACGATGTCGTGCAAATCGGGATAAGCGAACACGTACTCGACGCGCTGCAAGCCCGCGAGATAAAGGATTTCGGAGGACAGCGGTTTGTTCTGGCTTGCGTGTCGCGCCAAGAGTGTGTCGAGTCGGCGCAGCGAGATCTTGCGTAGCGCGCTCCTCCTCGTGATATCTGCCGCCAGGCCTGAGGTCGCGTTGCGCCGGGCATCACGCAGCGCGACAACATCACGCTCCTCGGCCTGCGCTATGACCCCATTCGCGTCAATCGCCACGCCGCCAACCGCGCCATTGCCAGCGACAGGTACAACGCCAACGACGAACGCTTGCTGGGTGACGGCGCCAACACTCGCATCCTGCGCGGCGGCGTGATCGCCAACGACAAGTGCGGCGGCTACGAAGAAGTGAACGACAAACTTCATTCGATGGCACGACATCTGGGATCTCCCTATCACAGGTTTTATCCAGGCTATCGACCACAGCCTTCTTCGCACAATCGTCTTTGTATTGTTCGCCGGCTATCGCTGGTCGGTCAAGTTCTTCCGCCGGGCGCGCAAGTCGTGGGGAGCTGACTCGGACGTCGCCATGGTTTCCATCACGGTCGACGCGCCTGGCGAGCAACGACACCGCGACGACCTATAAGAACACCGCTGTTGTCGTCAACGTGATAGGCAATGAGAGCTTTGCTGCCCGCAGCTACGCAGCTCAAGTGCGACGCGGGGCGAGCCACAGCCAAGTACGCCTGGCAGGATTCGAACCTGCGACCTACGGTTTAGGAATCAGTAGCGAACCACCGGATTCTACGCAAAAATCAGTGATTCCCGACAGTGGTGCAGCGCCAGATGCAGCGCCCATGTCTGACGTTCCGGTCTGCCCCGATCTTCAGCGCATCATCGCCGCCTGGCCAACACTCCCGGATCCGATCAGGAGGGCGATTTTGGCGCTGGTCACCTGCTCGTAGGTGCCGGGTTAACTGTTGGGAGTGCTCATGCACGCCGTCTCCGGCTGCAAGTCCCAACGAAGGCGGAGCGGCTGGGCAATCTGATTGCGAGCACTTCGTGCGCGACGACAAGAATCCCGACATCGGCGCCTGCAGCCAGTGCGGTTGCCCCGCCAATGACAGGCTGCCGAAGTTCGTCTCGAAGCTCGCCTGGGCGGACCAAGAATGCCCGGTGGGCAAGTGGCCGAAGCTGGCCTAGTTTTTGGACAATTCAAAAGCTGGCCGTCGAGCGGATTCTTCGGCACAGCGGAATCTTTGTGGACCAGAACGGGAGGAGCCAGGCGGCAGCTCGCGTCAAACGGTTTCTTTTTCGGGGTTTCAAAATTGTTTGACAGCGCTCCAACCTGGGGGAACAATCAGCCGCGCTAAGCGGCGGGTGCCGCCTGATATCTCAGTGATTGATCGAGCACGCAAAGGGGTCGCTAATGAGGTCTACAATCCGCCGTGCCTTTTGGACTAATACGTTCATTCGAGCGGCATTCGTCTTTGTAGTCCTCGTGGCCGGAACTCCAAAGTTCCTATCAGCGGCGGGCCTCGTGATCACGCCAACCTTTACCAATAACTTCAACACGAATTTCGGCGCGAACGCGGTCGCCGCACAGAACGCCTGGATCGCCGCCGCGAACGTCTTCTCCAGCAATTTCAGCGACAATATTCACGTCAATATTACTGTGGATGCTGTCCCTGGAACGAGCGTATTTGGCCAAAGCTCTACGTTTCTTAACTCAACTTCCTACGCAAATCTGCGCGCGAAAGTTGTGGCGGATGCAACAACCGCCGACGATGCCACCGCCATCAGCCTGAGCGGATCCATGACTGTTGCCGACCCGACCAGTAGCACCGGAACCTGGTGGGTCAGCAGAGCGCAAGCCAAGGCGCTGGGCCTGATTGCCGATGACCTGTCCAACGACGGCACAACAAGGTTCGGCGCTGGAAATCCATTTTCCTTTTCCGGCACGCCCGCTCCTGGAACCTATGATTTTAAGGGCATTGCCGCCCACGAGCTTACTGAAGTGATGGGGCGCCTTGGCATTTCCGGCGGAACGATTGGCAGTTTTCCGAATTCCTACAGCCTGATTGACGACTTCTCCTATAAGGGCGCCGCCATCAAGAGCATTGGCAACGGTGCGGGTAACAACTTCTCGATCGACAATGGAACGACGCTGCTCAAGCTGTGGAATAATGCGGCCGCCAACGGGCTCGATTCCAGGGATTGGGCGCCTGGCACTAACGATGCATTCAATCAGTTCAGCAATTCGGGTGTGGTGAATGCTGTCTCAACGGTGGACCTCCGGCTCATGGACGTGATTGGCTATAACCGCATAGCCGTCCCCGAACCCGCGACGGTCGTCCTCGGCGGGTTGGGTCTGCTCGCGCTGGTTGGCTATGCCCGGCGTCGTCGCGGCACGTTGCACCCGTTCTGAACTCTCGTCAGTCGCACACATCGGTCCTTTTCTTGGAATCCCGTCAAAGGGTTGGGACACTGCGGTACAGCAGACGCAGCTGCGGAATGGAAAAAGCCCCGCCAGACCGACTTGGCCTGGCCAGGGCTCATAGGGTGCGAGTTACCTGGGCCGCCGCGTATTACGCCCGGGGAAACTTCTTCCGCAGGGTGACCAGTCCCAGTGCGGCCAGACTTGCGACGCTGAGTACGAGCGTCGAGGGTTCGGGCACAGGCGAGACGTCGAGCGTCAGATTGTCGATATAGGGCGGCAAGAGCGATCCCGAGATCATCCCGATGGTAAAGATGTTTGCGATGGAGATCGGCGTCGGTGCGAACGAGATCACCTGGTTGGTGGGAGCCAATTCGACGGCGACCGCCGACCATGCGTTGGGGGAAGTTTCGTACAGGCGGACGCCAAACGTGTTTCCGTTGGTCCCATCCGCCACCGGAATGTCCGTTGCGCTGACAGAACCATTGAGCATGGGCTGAACCGCCGCGAGGT
This sequence comes from Pirellulales bacterium, assembly GCA_035496575.1. GTDB lineage: Bacteria > Planctomycetota > Planctomycetia > Pirellulales > PALSA-1355 > PALSA-1355. The sequence goes on along the minus strand of DATJEN010000210.1, from coordinate 14,647 downwards.
TGTTGCGCGGAGCAATGGCGATGGCGTGGCCATTGTCCACGCTGACGCCCCCGTTCCAGGAAGGCACCGCATCGAAGAAACCGAAAATCATGATGGCCGTGTCGTCTGACGAAAGCCCGCGAGACATCGTGGCGGACAGCGTGTAGATGTTTCCGCTGGTGATGGCCACTGGCATGGGCACGTAAGCCGACTCGAGGAACGCAGACAACGAAAACGACGCGTTCACCTTGGTTCCATCGGTGGCGAATCCGGGATGAGCCGTCCACGTGCCCCCGGGAGTGGTTGACGGCGTGCTTCCATTGAGCGTGCCGACGCGATTGAAATTGTCCTGGAACACAACCGCGGCCCAGAGTGAGCCAGGCGCAACGAGGGAAAGTGTCGAAACCAACAGCAACAACGCGACGGCTCGGCCAGTGTTAACAATCATGAGCGATAACCCTTAGTAGAAGTCGTGGAGGTAGCCGGAAACTAATGACAAACGGATCAGATCGATCCGATGATCAGCTGGGTGACGCGCAAAGTCGATTAGACGGATGCGCGGAAGCTGGTCATTAGCGTTCCTCCACGAGGGGTTATCGGAGCATTAGCAGTTCAACAACGGAGTCAACAACGCTGCAAGTGAAAAGGCCACTTGCAAGGAGGCAAGGATATCCGCTGTCAGTAGGAAGTCAAGCGATTATCCAGAAAAATATCTGATAATCTTTGGAAGCCTCGAAGAGTGGGCTTGGCCGTTCGCAGCGAGCGATAATCGCCGAGATATTTCGTCGCCCGTTCTCGCCATCAGGCGTGAAGGTTTGGCCGCGGCGTGATCGCTAACAATGGTCCGATGAGATCCGCCGACCTTGTGTCGACATCTGCTTCCTGGCAGTCGCCGGCTTCTCCGGTGGGAAACCCGCATCCACTCAGATCGCGCCACGTCGGAAGATGGAAGATACCCGCGCGCAAATTACCGGCTGCAACAACAGATTCGCTCTACCGTAGGACGGCTGTTGGGCTGCGCCGCGGTCGGTTGCGACATCGGCGGTGCGCTGAGTGCTGGGACTGCGCTCGACGACTTGGGTCGAGGGGCTGCTACAGTTGCACCTGTCGAGCTTCGGTTCGTTGATCGCGTCAAAACTTGCCGAGGTTGGCTCAAATTGGGCTGGCTCTCCTGACGTGATGAATCATCACCGTATGAACGTCGAAGCGTGCGGCCTCCGCCTGCGAAACTGGGGGGAGCGACATCCGACCCGTATGCCGAAAAGACCGCGGTGTCGAATTGAGAATCAGGCACGTTGTCTTGGCCGTAAAAGCCATCACCCGCGGCGACAACAGAAATACCTTCGCCCAATGGGCCGAGCGCGATGGCAAGGAACGAGCTGATCCATCTTGTTCTGGGGAAAACGAAGCAATGCATGGCCGTTCTCCTTGTGCTGGTAAATCGGTCGATCGGAACAGCAGCGGCGGATCACTAATTCCATTAGACCCAAATTGCGAATTCCATGGGCAACTTGTGAAGCCTGGCGGCCAAAAACCCCAAAAAATCGAGTCCAGCAGTCCGCAGACACGCTCGTCTCCACCGCATTTGGGGATTACGAGCAGCCCCATGGTCAATATCCGCACCCGGAATCATCGGGAGCCGAGCGTCGCGGGGGTGGATATTTCCACCGGCTCTAAGAGCGCATGGTCACGCAAAGGCTTCGATAAAAGCGAAGGACTTCCCTACCCGGTTGGCGAAGCGCGCAAGGCGTTCGAGAAGGCGGGGCTAGAGCTGCCGTTCGATCGCGCTAGGTTGCCACCGAGCGGGACGCTCAAGCGTAAGGACGACCTGGGCTGACGGCTCGGCGCCAGCAAGAATAACGGCAGGTCATTGTCTCTCAAGTTGGAGAGCAGCCCTGCTTTTGATACCAGGTGCGTTCGTTAGGCGAGTGATTAACTTTTTCGTCGACTGCGCGCTATCGCTGCCAGACCCAGCAGGCCGAAACAGGCCAAGATCAGACTGCTCGGCTCGGGCACGAGACTCGTAGCCACAATCTGCCCCGTGAAGATCGCATCCAAGGGGATGTTATTCACGACAAGTGGCACGTCGACAAAAATCGGTATCGTGATCGTCGTCAACGGACCGGCAACTGTCACCGTTCCAACTCCGGTACTATTGGGGCCAGACTGCCCAGCCAGCGACGAAGTGCCGAAGGCGGGCGCCAAGCCGTCCAAATTGTAATCCGCATCTCCGGTAAGCGTGCCCAGGGAAGTCCCAGCAGCATTGAACGAACCGGCAAGCAAGGCGATGGGCACCGACGAGGTCACATCGGCGAGCAAGTTGCGCAGCGCCAACGGCCCCGAGTCAATCAGGATTACCGACAAGCCATACTGCGCCGGTGCCGGAGAACCGTACGTGTTGAGAGCGGGACCACCGCCAGGTTCCGGCAACTGGTCGACGGGCTGATTGGCAAAACTGATTGCGCTGCCACCAGGAAAATTGATGGTTCCGACACCCACATCGGCGAGAAGCGTGCCGCCCAGGCTGGTAATGTCGCTTCCGGGCGTTTGGGGCGCCGTGAGCAATGTACCGTCCGGCGGCGCTCCGAAGATGTAGACAGCGAACTGCAACGAGCTGAGTGTCGGATTGACGGTGTAACTCAAGGTTGCTGCGCTGGCCACGGGACCGAGCGCCAGTGCGCCCAGTGCGCAGAACACCGCTAAAGCCCGGGGGATGGTTAGACTCATTAGCGTTTCCTTCGTTACATACAACTTTCCCACGAACACCAGCAAATTCACGACAGGTCACCCGCGCACCACGCCAGCGCTACGCCGGCGATAGCGACGGTAGCCAATCGGAAGCAAGGCCAGGCAGCCGAGGGTCATTAGCACCACGCTACCCGGCTCGGGCACGGAAACGTCGTTCGCATAGGTCGCGAATTGTCCGGCGAACGTCAGGGTGGTCGTGGCGGGCGTACTGCCGGTGATGGTGTTAACGATGGTTACCTGAATGGGCACCGTCAGACGAAGGTTTGCAAGCGCGCCCTCTTCGCCGATCTTTTTGTCATTCAAGAGAATGGTCTGGAGCTTGCCTACGCCGTCGGTCGTGGCGGTGTACGTCGTGCTCCCGATCGGCGTGGTGCCGATGACGTTAGGAACGCCAAGACTTGTGTTCCCGATCAGGTTATAGTCGAGGTTACCGCCGGTCATAGCCAGCGCCACGTTATTGTTCGTTACGAAGGTTTGGTTTCCTACCAGACCCGTAAGCGCTTCGCTGGTCACGGCGCCATTTTGGCCGACGTCCATCACTACGTCGCGCAGGGCCCCAGTGCCACTGGCAGCCGTAACGACCACAAACGCCCTGAGCGTGATGGCAACGCCGTAATTAGCGGGAGCGCTGCCCGGGGTTCCAGCGATTCCGCCGCCAACCGCTGGCGTGAGAGGAACGGGTGGGTTCGCTACCTCGGGGTATTTGGCGTTATAAAGCCCCGCGGCGATCGTACTGCCAGTCGGGAACGAGATCGAGTTGGTATAGAGATCCACGTTGGCGAGCAAGTTGCCGCCATAAAACGAGACCAAGCTGCCAGGATTACCCGTGAAGAAGCTGCCGCTGGAGCCCTGTCCAGATTCAGTGGCGAAATTTCCGCTGGCCGTGAGACTACCCGAACTGGCGCTAATGCTGCCGCTGAGCGTTAGCCAACTTCCAGCGGCGTAATTACCGCGATTGGCAGTCGTGGGGGCGATCGGGGTGAGGCCGGTGGCGTTGCCGACCGGGTCGACCGTGAAGCTGATGACCGAAGCGCGGGCCGGTGCGGCAACCGAGAGCGCGCAGCCGACGGCAAGGCAAGAAAGAAGGCAAGTTTTTCGGAGCTTCATTAGCGTTCTCCTCTCACATACTAAAAAGCGTTTTCGGGCGGACCCGTTGCCCCCTATCCGCTGAGGTGCTCCGCGTCCCTTTCTTAAGTAGCCGACGGAATCGTTGGTTAGGCTAAATTACCCCCGGCGCTTCAGAAAAGTTTCGCAGTTATTTTGCGCTATTTCGAAAAAATCTTTTACGCGTAGTGCGAACAGATCAGGCAATGGTGCGAACGTTTACACTGAGCCCCCATCATGGGCTATCCCACCCGAGCAGCTCATCAAATCGTCGCGCGGGTACGACGCATCGCACACTATCTAGCGCGCGTCAAGGCTCGCATGGTCGAGCAAAACTTTCCGCCCGACGATGAGCTCGGCTCGTTGAGAAGGCGCACACTCAAGCGCACGATCTAGCGCTCAAGGTTCACAAGCTGGCCGGCGGCGGATTGCCGAATGAAGGGTGAGCAGCTTACGGGAAACTCAAGCGACGGGACGCTCTAGCGCGATGCTTCGAGTGAACGGCGAAACATTTGGTCGTGGCTAACTTGGCCATTCACCGCCGGGCCCCTCCAGCTCTTTCCTTTCTTGCATTTGCCGGAGCGTATTGTGGGTCAAACGGATCTTGTCAGTTAACACCTCGAGCTCATGCACAGCCCTGAAGATCGTGATTGCGCAAAAATCGCTTTGGCAAAAGTCTTCGGCCGCCTTGAGAGCCTGCGCGATGGTCTTGGGGTAGTCGGGAAACTTACTGCCGAGCCATTGGGTTTGCAGTCGCGCTGTGGCCCGATACCGAGCTGCTTGATACTTGTTGCATAGCATGGGAATCGTAACCCATCTATGAAAGCCTAGCACAGTTCTTCAAAGGTGTTCGGTTGTCGGAAGTGATTGGCGCAGCGACCGGCTTGTCTCCTTTGGTCGAGGCATCGTTTCATCCTTCCTCGACGTTCTATGTGCATGAATCTTCGACTCAATGTCGAGAATCTCGTTGGCGTTTTCAGCATTGGGACAAGACGGCGCGCAACATGCCGTCCCGATTTGTCGCCCGCAGGACAACCTGAACCGTTACCTGGCGGCTGACGGCCCGATACTCGGTGTTTGGGCGCCGTCTTGTTGAACTTCGTGCCCGAGCACTTGCACGCGCTCGCCGGCTGATCTCGCCCAGGGGAAGCTCCGCGTGTCGGATGACAGCGCGGGCGCGTTTTTTTTGCGCGAATGGTGTTGTGCCGTCGCGGCCGGACGGAAAATGCTACGCTTGGGATGGCCAAGCTTGTATAGGCCGAAGGCAGATTTGTGACCTAAACCAACTAGGCACTGATACGCTATGGCGAGGGGGAGGACGTTCCTCGCTCGGCTAATGCCTCGCCCGTCGCGCAGGATGCGAGCCACGGCCGGCGGGGCATTTACTAACACGTCGGGGCGAAAAACAGTATCTACTGTTTTGGCAAACAGCCAGCCGCCGCCCGAAAGGGAAGCTCAAGCGGAAGAAAGACCTGCATTGAGGCAGCCCTTAAGCTCTGCGCTTGCACCAACTCCACGCAGCTACGCCGATCACGCCCAGCGCGGCCAGGACGATCGACGACGGCTCAGGGACCGCCGCAACCACCGTCACGCTGTGTAGCACGACGACATGCGGTAGCGGATCAACATTATTGTTTTTGTCAGCCGTCGAGAAGTTCTGCAAGGGAACCTGCCCGAACGGGTCATTATATTGAAACGTCGGCACCGCCGCGATCGCGTCGATCACGTCCATCCCATTGCCCAACACCTGGCCGAAGACTGCGTAACCGAAGGTTTGAGGGATGCCGTGCGCGGGATCAGCCGGCGCTGGTCCCAGTCGGGTCGTATTATCGACAGTATTGAAATACCATTGGCCCGTTGCAGTGGCCGTCTGGGTGACGTCCCCATTATCGGCCATTCGGGCCATGGCCAACGTGCCCCGCTCGTTAGGGTGCGAGTATTCGAGCGGGATTGCCGCATTGGTTGGAATCCCGGCCGCAGTTTTGGTGAAACCGCCTCCCTGCACGACGCCCAGGCCCGTATCAACACGATGAATCATCGTGTCGTTGTAGCGCCCGCCCGTGACATACGTCAGAAAGTTCGCGACCGTGACCGGGGCCTCGCTGTCGAACAGTTCGACCTGCACCGTTCCAAAATTCGTGAAATCGAAGCTCACGATCGTGCCGGCCTCGAGGCTTCGCGACGAGTACAAAAGTCCAACAGCGCACAGCGCGAATACACACTTACGAGAGCGCATAGTTGCCAATACCGTTAGAAGAAGACGAAAAGTGCATTGCATGATTGAGCAAGTAATCGAAGGAAAAGATTGCACCAGGAGGGCGCAATCATGGAGAGTGGCGGCACGAATGAAGGAATTAAGCGCGAATCGGCCAGCGGCACTCAAATGCTTGAAGGGCGAGATCGACCCTTACCCTAGTCGGCCAACATAAAGGCGTCAAGAATTTGCGGAGAAGCTAGAGCAGCTCGCCCCCTCGATTGTGCTAGTGGCTTGCCTAGGGGTGGGAGCGAATCGCCCTAGCTCTTCTTTGAGCGCCAAACCCAGCTCCGCGGCGACTTTGGCAATTCGATTAACTGGTCGCGGATGGGCTCCGCCGACCTCGCGCCCGCGCAGCTCAAACAAGTGTTCTCCAAGGCAACACCCCATCGCGCAACATCTGGCCCGCGCCAACGCTCGCATGATCGACCAAAACCTCCTACCCCGACGATGAACTATTTCGGCTCCTTCAGAGCGGATGCAAGGCGCGATGGTTCGCTAGGAGTGGAATCTACCGCGAGAATTCTCATTCCGGCGTCGAGCGCGTTTTCGTTGCCAAGTCTGCGCCATAATGCTCGGCGGCTCCTTGCGCTTTGGACCGGAATAAAAAGGGCACAATGCCAGGTCATGCTATCACGGAAAATGTGCCCCGTTTTTAGAAAACTGCAATTTGGTGCGGCCTATGAATTGACCCGCTTGCGTTTCGAGAGAACCTGTGTTTAGGGGCGAGCTTCATGGGAGGCGATCATGAGCACAGTCAATCCGAACTCAGGCATCGCGAGAGTGGCTGGCTACGTCCGAATGTCAACAGAGGCTCAGCAGGAAAGCCCAGGGCAACAGCGAGAGCAGATCACACACCTGGCGGAAGCAATGGGTTGCGCTCAGATCCTGTGGTATTCAGACGAAGCAATCTCCGGGAATGACACGAGACACCGCCTCGGCTTCCAGCAAATGATGGCTGACGCCCTGCTTGGGAGATTCAAGGTGATCATCTGCTGGTCTCTGGACCGCTTTGGCAGGTTCGATTCACTCGAGGCAGCGCAATGGGTTGGTCCGCTCCGAAAAGTTGGGGTTTCCCTCATCACAGTTGCCGAAGGCAAGATGAACTGGGATGACGCCACCGGTCGACTCATCTACATGATTCAGCAAGAGCAAAAGCACATGTTCCTAATCGACCGAGCGCGGGATATCACTCGCGGGGTTGAGCGAAGCGCGCGACGACCTGGGTTCCATGCTGGTCCGGCTCCTTATGGCTACGACAAAGCCATGTACGATGAGCGAGGTGTCGTGCAACGTCGGGTTATTCGTGGCGAGTGCTTTGCTAAGCCTCGGCTGTGGAGCTCACGCTTGGTTTTGACAAACGACCGCAAAATCCTGAGAGTCATACGCTGGCTTTTCATCGCATTCGCCAATGGCGCTTCGATGCGGTCACTGGCACTCAGACTCAATGAACGTCACATTCCATCGCCTGGCGGGCGATTCTGGCGGCAGAACGCGATCAAATCCATTCTGACGAATCCAAATTATGTCGGCGACCAAGTTTGGAACCGGCGCCACGGAGGCAAGTTTTTCGGGATCCTAAATGGTCGCGTCGTTGCCGATAGAGCTTTTGATCGGCGAGGGCCGGTGCGACCAGTTAATGTCAAGAATTCCGAGCATGAATGGATTCTTGTAGAGGACGAACATCCGCCGATAGTGGATCGGAAGCTATTTGCTCGCGTACGAGCGCGGCTACGGCCACCCACCGGAGCCAGTCGCGCACTTAGCTATGATCCGTTGACAGGGCTTCTCTTCTGCGGTCATTGCGGCTCGCGAATGTACGTCCAAAATGACCGAAAGAATAGGGCCTTCGGCAGGCGGCTCGTATGTAGAACAGCATCAGACCTTGGTACTGCCATCTGTAAGATCCGTTCGATTGACGAGCGGTTGTTCTTGATTTTTTTAACGCAGCTCCTGAAAGAGCGAGTCTTCGTGCCCGATTGGGAAGAACGAGTGTTCAAGCGACTGAATTTCCGACCGTCGCACATTTCGTTGCGCGAGACCTATGCTCACCCGGCCGGCGGCCCACAAGCTAAATCCTTCATTCGCAACTTTGAGCCTGTTGTCGCGAAGATTCTGGCCGAACTGGCCCAGGCCAGGTTATCGCTGGCGAGCCGTGATTTCGGGTTGCTGCGCTGCGCGTTGCGCGCAGTAATCGTGCGAATTGACATGTGGTTTGGCCCGCACCCGCGGGTAAGAAAAGCATCGAAGATTAGCGAGGGCATTATCCAGATTCGCCCTCCACTTTGTGACTGGTCAACTTCGAGAGTCACGATCGGGTTCGACCGAGCTGACTTTGATCGGGCAACGGCTGAACACACTTTAGTAGTCGGTCGCAAGCGCAATCCGAATGGCCGGCTCTTGCCCGAGGCTGAGCGTCCGATCTTGGTCTCCGAGCTGATCGCTAGCTACGCAACGGAGGTTGCGCAACGAGATCCACCGAATCGGGATGACCCTGGGAATGAGCCGGGCCTTTCAGCACAGTAGGTCAAGGAAGAGAGGGTAGACTTGCATTGATGCTGGTGCGATTGGCTCGTCCCTGATTCGTTTTTTCGCGCTAGCTCGCGTGGCGCCCATCGCCGAATATCTCGCGCGGCTCAAGCCGCGCATGAGCAGGACTCCCGCCCGAAGATGCTGTTTGTGCTCGCCAAAAAGGCGCACGCCCTAGCAATCAACTCCACGCCCAAAGTCTTGGTACGCGCACGCACTGTCGGACAGCTCCAGCACGCATTCCTCGCTGGGCGATTGCATGGTGACCTTCTCTGGATTTCAAAATACTCGCCGTGGTCGCCGCTGACAGCCATAATCCAGCTGTCAGCCGCCAGACCGCGGTCCCGGCGATCCGGCCGAATTCGTCCTCGCCGCTGACTTTGTGCGGGACAGATACGTCCGGCGAGCGACATCTCTACAGAAACGGGTTCGCTGGCGCGGTCCTCATCCCCCGATGGAAGAAACCGTCCTTAGGCTGGTGCAGCACGTCCTGGAAACCCAGGCGGCGGCGCTCGAACTCTATGCTCGAGCCTGGTGCGCCATGCCTGAAGATGTCGTCCAAAATGCAATCGTGCAGCTGACCCAGCAAAGTCCGTTGCCCGAGCGTCCCATTGGCTGGCTGTATTGTGCAGTCCGACGCGGCGCGATCAGCGCGGGCCGGGCCGAAAACCGGCGCAAGCGCCACGAGTCGGCTGCTGCCCGGCCGCTCGATTGGTTCGAGCCCGCGGTGGGGGATGCCCTGGATGCCCGGGTCGCCACCGAGGCGCTCGGCGAGTTGGCGCTTGATCATCGCGAGGTGCTCGTGGCCCGACTGTGGGGCGGATTGAATTTTAGTGAGATCGGCGAACTGGTGGGCTGCTCCTCGAGCGCGGCCCATCGCAGGTACGCGGCCGGCCTGGCCGCATTGCGTGAAAGGTTGGGTGTCACATGTCCCAAGACGAACATCTTCCCGAAGAGCTGAACGACTGCCAGCGATTACTTGCGTCACTCGCGCCGCGTGCCAGCCGCATCGATCGCGATCGCCTGATGATCCGCCTGGGCGAGCAGTCGGCCGCTGGCGGATCGGTGCCGTGGAAGTGGGCCACCGCCGCTTCGCTGATGTTGGCCCTAGTGCTGGGACTGCGCCCGGCGCTCGTCTCGCAAGAATCTGCGACGAGACAGCTTGCTACGCACAGTTCTAAAGATGCACCTCAAGCCTATCACCCCGAGACGCTGCGACCCGAACCGAACGATGGCGCACCGCCGCCGACGCGCCGGTCGATCGACAACGAAGCGGACTGGCTCCTGGCCGTGGCCAGCGGCGAATTTGATCCGGCACGCACATTGACCGTGCGACCTCGGTTTGCAACGGCCGTATTGGCTTCGCGTCCCAATGATGCGCAAGTGCTCGACAATTCGCCGGATCCGAGTCCGCCCGTTCGTACACCGATGCTGCGCTGGGGTGATCGACCGCTCAGGCGTGACGCGGCCGATTTAACCGCGCCGCCGACGTCTTAGGGTTGCTCCTGCGCGCTTGTCCAAACCAACTTCTTCGGAGTGCCATGCATCATGCCCCGTCGATTCTTACTGGCCGTACTGGCTGTGCTCATGGCTGGGACGTCGCTTGTGGCCGACGACAACTTGGATGTCGTTAAGCTCACGGTGACGCCGGCCGGACCGCCGCACCCGCGGTTGCGTTATCGCTTTGCGCCCGAGGCCCGGCAGCTTGCCGAGGGGAACGCCGCGGCTATGTACTATCGCGCCATCGTCATGTTTCAACAAGACGATCGCGAGCGCAAAACGAGCCAACAGGTAATCGACTGGCTTGACTTGCCCCTGGCAGAGTTGCCGCGCGACGCTGCACGGAAAATGATCTCAAGATATAGCGGTGTGCTTGATGAGGTTCGTTTGGCTGCACGCCGTAAGACGACCGAATGGGACTTGCCGCTGAAGGAAGGGGGAGTTGCCACGCTGCTCCCCGAGATTCAGGAAATCCGCGAGCTGGCGCGCCTCATGGCGCTTGATGTGCGACTGGCGATTCTCGAGGGCGACTTTGCCGCGGTCAGCCGCAAGCTCGAGAGCATGTACACCATGGGCCGCCAGGTGGGTGAATCGGGCACGCTCGTCAGTATGCTCGTCGGCGTGGCGGTGCGGAGAATGGCCTCGACCGAGGTCGGGCACTGGATTGCCCACAGCGGCTCGCCGAACGCCTACTGGGCCCTGACTTGCTTGCCCGGCTCGATGGGATATCTCGCCGGCGGCATCGAATCGGAAGATCTTTGGATTCAAGGGTCCATTCCGTATGCCAATTTGCTGGGCGCAGCCGTCCTGACACCACGACAGCTCGAACACCTGGCCCATGAAGTGGGCTCGCTGATGGACTCGCAGTGGACCAATGGCGGGTTTAATGTCGAGTTCAGCTCCGGCGAGACACGGGATGTCCGGGTGCCGGCCGGCGTGGCCCTGTTGCCGTTGGTGCTGCGCGCCTACCCGGCCTGCAAGCGGCAACTCCTCGAGTCAGATATCGCTCCGGAGCTGATCGAGGCAATGCAGCCCACGCAGGTCGTCGTGCTTCGCTGGGTGCAAGTCTATCGTGAATTGCTCGACGAAATGGTCATCTGGGCACGTCACGCGCCGATGGAAATGCGACGGGCGCTGGCGCAGATAGACGATCGCTTCGAAGATCTCGCGCGACGCCCCGAAGCCGTGCTGGCCAAACTGATGCTGCCGGCGATGAGCGCAGCCAGCCGCGCCGTGATTCGCGGTGATCAGCGGATTGCCATGCTCCGTGTGGTCGAAGCCCTGCGGCTGTATGCCGCCGCGCACGAAGGCCGGCTGCCCGCGGCGCTCGATCGAATTACCGAAGTGCCCGTGGCGCTCGATCCGGTCAGCGGCCGCTCGTTCGACTACCGACTGAACGGCGACACGGCCGTCATCACCTCGGCAGAAAAGGGAATCGTCAATCCGGATACTCAGCTTGAAATCACAGTAGGTCGCTGAGTCTTCGACCGCTGGCACGATCACATTGGCTAAAGAGGAATCATCCATGCGCCGCTCGCTGATCTTTCTTTGCACGCTGCTGCCGACAACGCTTGCCGGTCCATTGGCCGCGGCCGCAGACGACGGCAATGGTCTGGCCACGCTGATGGACGAAACGGCGCTGGCCGTCGCGCGGATCGATATTTCCGCCAAGGAGCCCGCGGCGACCTTTGCGTCTCTCGCGTTCGGCGGGCAATTGAGGCCCACCCAGTCCTCCCTCTGGCCGAACATGTTCCAAAAACTACTTACTGCCGCGGGCGTGCGGCACGTCGTTCTGATTTTTCAGGTTCCCAATCAACTGCCAACCAGCTATCAGCAATTCTCCGTTGAGGCCTTGTGCGTGGTTCCCTGCGACAAGGCCGAAACCGCCGAAACGATCGGCAAACTTCCCGGCCTGCTGCCACCTGACAAGTCGTGGCGCGTCGCCACTCGCGGGCGATATTGCCTGGTTGGCCCGACCGGCCTGGTGACGAGTGCTCTGGCGGGCAACCACCCCACACGTCCCAACCTGGAAACGGCGCTGGCCGCCGCCGGCGATTCGCCGCTGTCGCTCGTCGTCGCGCCGTCTGCCGATCAACATCGGGTGCTTTCGGCCTTGTTTCCCGAGTTGCCCGCCGAATATGGCGGAAGCCTGCTGCGCGCATGGGCGGGCCAGGCGGAGTGGACCACGATGGCTTACGATCCTGACCGGACATTCCGACTGGTCATTCGGGCGACGTCGCCTCAAAACGCGATCTCGCTGGTGGACTCGTTCGATGCGTTTCTGAAGGGGCCGGCCGCCAAGGTCCGCGCCATCAATGGGCGCCCGGTGCAAACTGGCCCACTACTGGCCGCGATCGAGAAGCGCGTCGACAACGACAACGTCATTCTTTCCGTCGACCTGGCCAAATTGCCGCCGGGAGACAACATCTTTCGCCGGGCCGCCGACAGCGCCCTACTAATCGTCAATCGTCATCAGGCGATGCAACATCTCAAGCAAGTCGGCATCGCGATGCATAACTACCACGAAAGCAACAAGCGTTTTCCTGACGCGGCCAGCCGCGCCGCCAGTGGCAAGCCGCTGTTGAGCTGGCGTGTTCACATCTTGCCGTTTCTCGATCAAACTCAAACTGCGCTCTACAACGAGTTTCATCTCAATGAACCCTGGGACAGCGACCATAATCGCAAACTGATCGCACGCATGCCCGACGTGTACCGCATCGCCGGTGGGCTAGCGCCGGGGAAGACCTGTCTCGAACTGCCGATCGGCGCCGCAACCGCGTGGCCTGAGGGGCGCGGCATCAAGATTCGAGAGAATATCGACGGCACATCGAATACGATCCTGGCCGTGGAAACGGATGACGAGCACGCCGTCTTTTGGACGCAGCCATCCGACTTGGCCTACGATGCGGCCCATCCGGCCGCGGGCTTGGGCAGCCATTTTGGCGAGGGCTTTCTGACTCTGTCGGCCGACGGCGCCGCCCACTTCCTGGCGCTCGACACCAACCCGGACACGCTCCGCGCATTGTTCAGCGCCGCCGGCCGCGAACCCGTAGGCTGGCCGGGCCAATAAGTCGCTCGCCGGCCGCGGCGGGCTGCTGGCCATGTGCGTGCTTGGCCTGTTACCGGTGGGACTGATGCAGGGCGCCGAACGCCAACCGACGGCTTCCAGGCGCCAGTGACAAACAACCCTGATCGTAAAACGTAGAGCAAAAAAGCCCGAACGGCAAACGGAGTCGTGAAGCATGAGATACGCACCCTTCATTGTCATGCTGCTGCTTCCCATTGTTGCTAACGCTGCCGAGGACCAATCATCTTGGCAGATCCACGGTCGCGTGATTGATGAACAAGGCAACCCCGTGGAGGATTTTGAGGCCGCAACTTATTGGTCGTCCAATGGTCGACGCTGGGAGGACGACGGTTCCTTCTATGCGGACGCAGCCAAGCTGATACCCAAGAACGAAGGTGAGTTGGCGGCCTATCCGACGGCCTTGGCAAAACGGTTGACGGCTGGCCGGTTTACACAGAATGTTGCCGGCGATCGTTCTTGCGCCTCGGTCTTTGCAACGGATAAGGGCAAGCGTCGTGGAGGTTACGTTTCGGTTGAAAAAAGCGCCCGCGATCGGGAGGTTACGATCAAATTAGTTCCCTTGACACGGTTGACCGGCAAAATCTTTTGCTCGAAATTGAAGAGAACGCCCGACCTTACTTTCGCTGATCCCCATCCACCTGGCGATGTTAGCGGACTTTTGTACTTTACTAATTGTGGGTCGACAAAGGGGGAGTTTTCGCTGCTGCTTCCAGCAGGCACCTACGATTTACGTGTTTACAGCGATCGTCCGCGCGCACATACGCCCAAGCCGCTGGAGCGACGCAGACGCGATGCGCCTCAAGATATGCCGAAATACCTGGGCGGCATTCGCATCGAAGTTCCGCCAGCCCCTGCCTCGCTCGATCTGGGAATTCTCGACGTCGTGCCCGATGGTTCCGAAACGCTCCGATATGCCGCAAAATTCTTCAGCAAGACTCCGCCTGAACTTTCTTTTACCGATGCGCGAGGTGTGCCGAAGACGCTGAAACTTGCGGACCTCCGGGGCAAGTGGGTGCTGTTGGACTTTTGGGGACTAAACTGCCAGCCTTGCGTTCGAGATAGTCTCCCACGGCTGGCAAAGTTCTATGAACAACACCATGCCGACCGCGACCGCTTTGAGATACTCGCAATTTGCAATACTTGGGGCGAAGAGTTCAAAACCATCGAGGAATTCGACCGCTTGGCAGCCCCGATCGTGGAAAAGTTTTGGCAAGGCAAGCAGCTTCCCTTTCCAATCTTGATCGACGGGAACGGAAAGACCTTTGACGACTACGGTATCGGCATCGTGCCAGATGCACTGCTTATCGATCCGAGCGGAAACCTCGTCCCAGACGGTAATGAAGCTACGTTGGCTAAAAAACTCAAACATGAGGAGTCGTAGTCGCGATTTATGAGGCGCTTGAGAAGGTCGGCTTAGAACTGTCGACGATTTGCATTGATTGGTC